>CAYTWU010000068.1:0-14018 GCA_964442175.1 uncultured Rubrivivax sp. | reverse complement strand
CCCGGCTTCAAGTACAACCTGACCGACATCGCCGCGGCCCTGGGCCTGCACCAGCTCAAGCGCCTGCCGGCCTTCCAGCAACAGCGCGAGCAGTTGGCCGCGCGGTACAACGAAGGCCTGCGCGGGCTGCCCGTGATCCTGCCGCCGCCACCCGCGCCTGGTGACACCCACGCCTGGCACCTGTACGTGCTGCGCCTGGCCGACGGCGCGCCGATCGGCCGCGATGCGCTGATCGAGGCCTTGTACGCCGCCGGCATCGGCTGCAGCGTGCACTACATCCCGCTGCACCTGCAGCCCTACTGGCGCGAGCGTTACGGCCTGCAGGCGGCGATGTTCCCGCACAGCCAGCACGCCTACGAGCAGATGCTGAGCCTGCCGCTGTACACGCGCATGAGCGATGCCGACGTGGACCGCGTGCTCGCGGTGCTGCACCGTCTGCTGTGCTGAAGCGCCTGTTCGACCTGCTGGCCGCTGGCGTGGGCCTGCTGCTGCTGGCCCCGCTGCTGCTGGCCCTGGCGCTGTGGATCCGGCTCGATTCCCCGGGCCCGGTGTTCTTCCGCCAGGAGCGGGTGGGCCGCCATGGCCGGCTGTTCCGCATCCACAAGTTCCGCACCATGGTGCATGGCGCCGCCGGGCTGCCGCTGACGGTGGGCGCCGACGCGCGTATCACCCGCGCCGGCCGCTGGCTGCGCGCGCGCCGGCTGGACGAGCTGCCGCAGCTGATCGACGTGCTGCAGGGCACGATGAGCCTGGTCGGCCCGCGCCCCGAGGTGCCGCGCTACGTGGCGCTGTACCCGCCGGCGCTGAAGGCCCGCGCGCTGGCGGTGCGGCCCGGCATCACCGACCCGGCCTCGCTGGCGCACCTGGACGAAGCCACCCGGCTGGCCGCTGCTGCCGACCCCGAGCACGAGTACGTCCAGCGCATCCTGCCGCAGAAGCTGCAGGCCGCAGCGGAGTACGCCGAGCAAGCTTCGTTGTGGACCGATCTGAAGGTGCTGCTGCGCACGCTGCGAGTGTTGCTGGGGCGTCGGTGACTTGGTCTGTACAATTTCAAAATTCAACTTTGAAACAGTACGACATGCTGCCCCGCCGCGCTGCTGCCACGCTGGCCCGCCTGGCGCAGGGTTTCCCCATCATTGCCATCACCGGCCCGCGCCAATCCGGCAAGACCACGTTGGCACGCGCGGCGTTTGCCCATCTGCCCTACGTCAACCTGGAAGACCCGGACACCCGCGAGCTGGCGCTGGCCGACCCGCGCCGTTTCCTGGGCCGGTACGCGGCTGGCGGGATCTTTGACGAGGTGCAGCGCGCGCCGGCCCTGATGTCCTACCTGCTGGGTGTGGCCGATGCTGCACCGCGCATGGGCCGCTTCGTGCTCACCGGCTCGCAGCAGTTCGGCCTGATGGATGGCATCGGCCAATCGCTGGCCGGGCGTGTAGGCCTGCTGACGCTGCTGGGCCTGGCCCAGCCCGAGCGCCGCGACCGCGCCAGCCTGGAAGAGACGCTGTGGCGGGGCGGCTACCCGGCGCTGCACGATCCGGCACGGGCCCTGCATCCGCCGCACTGGCTGGCCGCTTATGTGGCCACCTACGTGGAGCGCGATGTGCGGCAGCTGCTGAACGTGAGCAACCTGCTGGTCTTCCAGCGTTTCCTCACGATGTGTGCAGCCCGCAGCGGGCAGTTGCTCAACCTCAACAGCCTGGCGTCCGACTGTGGCATCAGCCAGCCCACGGCGCGCCAGTGGCTCACCGTGCTGCAGGCCAGCCACCTGGTGACGCTGGTCGCCCCCTACCACCGCAACTTCGGCAAGCGGCTGGTGAAGACACCCAAGCTCTACTTCCTGGACAGTGGCCTGCTCTGCCACCTGCTGCGCATCGGCAGCCCGGCGGACCTGCAGGTGCACGCCGCGCGTGGCGCGGTCTTCGAGACCTGGGCCGTGTCCGAGACGCTCAAGCACCGCTACAACCAGGGGCTGCCAGCCGACCTGTACTTCTGGCGCGACAACCACGGCCTGGAGGTGGACCTGGTCTTTGAACACGGCGCCCGGCTGCACAGTGTGGAATGCAAATCCGGCACCACCTGGGCCAGCGATTGGCTGGGCCCGCTGCGCCGCTGGCGGGATGCCGCGGGGCCGGAAGCCGCCGACCCCATCGTGCTGTATGGCGGTGAGCAGAGTTTTGAGCGTGACGACCACCGCGCGATGAGCTGGCGCCACCTGGGCATGGCCGAGGCCGGGGCATGAACGCCGGCCTGCCCACCGTCTGGCACCGGCTGGACCTGTTCCTGGCCCGCCTGCGGCCGCACCGCGCGGCGCTCTCGCTGCTGATCGACGCCGGCGTCATCGTGGCCTGCTGGAACATCACCTACCTGTTCCGGCTGGGTTTCGACCGCTGGCTCAGCGCCCGCCCAGGGTACGACGGCGCGGTGCTGGCCGGCATCGTCGCCTTGTACCTGTTGGCCTTCATCGCCTTCAAGGTGCCGCAGAGCCTGTGGCGGTTCTCGGGCTTCGGCGAGGTCAAGCGGCTCACGCTGGCCTGTTTGCTCGCCGGGCTGGCGGCGGCGCTGGCCGTGCGCGGCCTGGGGCTGGTGAAGGTGCCGCGCGCGGTGCTCACACTGCACCCCATCGTCGCGCTGATGGGCGTGGTGCTGGTGCGCATCGGCTACCGCATGGTGTACGAACATGCGCGCAGCCGCATCACGGGCAGCCAGCAGGAGATCCGCCGCGCCATCGTGTTGGGTGCGGGCGGCGCGGCGCGGCGGCTGCTGGCCGGCATCCACCAGCAGGGCTGGCTGGTGCTGGGCCTGCTGGACGACGACCCGGCCAAACGCGGCGCACGCATCGCCGGTGTGCCGGTGCTGGGCCCGCTGGACGCGGTGCAGCGTGCCGATGTGCGGGGTGCGGCCACGCATGTGATCGTCGCGCTGCCGAGTGCCACGCCTGAGCAGCGCCGGCGTGCCCTGGCGCTGGCGGCACAGAGCGGCCTGCCGGTGGTCACCGTGCCCAGCGCCGACGAGCTGGCCGGCGGCCGGCGCCTGGAGCGCCTGCGTGCGATCGAACCCGAGGACCTGCTGGGCCGCGCGCCGGTGCAGCTGGATGAAGCCGGCATCGGCCAGCTGATCGCGGGCCAGACCGTGCTGGTGACGGGCGCCGGCGGCAGCATCGGCAGCGAGCTGTGCCGCCAGGTGGCGCATTTCGGCCCGGCGCGGCTGGTGCTGGTGGAGCTGTCGGAGTTCAACCTCTACAGCATCGAGCAGGCGCTGGGCGAGGCCTTCCCCCAGGTGGAACTGCTGCGCCTGATCGGCGACGTGAAGGACCTGCCGCAGATGCGTGCGCTGATGCAGCGCTGGCAACCGGCGCTGGTGTTCCATGCTGCGGCCTACAAACACGTGCCGCTGATGGAAGCGCACAACGCTGCTGCCGCGCTGCGCAACAACACGCTGGGCACGTTTCACGCGGCGCTGGCGGCGGCCGAGGCCGGCGTGCCGCGCTTCGTGCTCATCAGCACCGACAAGGCCGTGAACCCCACCAACGTGATGGGCGCCAGCAAACGCGCCGCGGAGATGGTGGTGAGTGCCCTGGCCACGCAGCACCCGGGCACCCGTTTCATGGCCGTGCGCTTTGGCAACGTGCTGGGCAGCAGCGGCAGCGTGATCCCGAAATTCAAGGAACAGATCGCCAAGGGCGGCCCGGTGACCGTGACCCACCCGGACATCATCCGCTACTTCATGACCATCCCCGAGGCCGCGCGCCTGGTGCTGCAGGCCGCGGCCATCGGCGAAAGTGGCCAGGTGCTGGTGCTGGACATGGGCGAGCCGGTGAAGATCGTCGACCTGGCGCGCCAGATGATCCGCCTGGCCGGCCACACCGAGGCCGAGATCGGCATCACGTTCACGGGGCTGCGGGCGGGGGAGAAGTTGTTCGAGGAGTTGCTGGCAGATGCCGACCAGACCCTGGCCACCGGGGTGGAGCGGTTGCGGGTGGCGCGGCTGCAGGCGTCCATTGGATCGGCCACCGTGCTGGAAGGCCTGCAGGCCTGGACCAGCGGGCAGCTGGACGATGCAGGCGCGCGCTCTTGGCTGCAGCGCCTGGTGCCGGAGTTTCGGGCGGGTGCTGCATGAGGGTTTTCTACCTCAACGGCAAGTTCACCGCGCAGCGCACCACCGGCGTTCAGCGTGTGGCAGCTCACCTGGTGCAGGCGCTGGACGGGCTTGCACCGCCGGGGCGGTGGATCTTGTTGTGCCCACCGCAGGGCAGCACGCCGCTGTTGAAGAACCTCGAGGTGCGGCCGGTCGGCCCGGCCGGTCTGCCCTTGCACCTGTGGGAGCAGGCCGTGCTGCCCTGGTCGGCGCGCGACGGCTGGCTGCTCAACCTGGCCGGCGCTGCGCCAGCGCTGGCGCGCAGGCAGTCCGTGCTGATGCACGACGCCGCGGTGTTCGACCATCCGGAGGCCTACACACGGGCCTTTGGTGCCTGGTACCGCTGGTTGTTCCGCCACCTGGCGCGCGGCGGGGTGGGGCTGATGACGGTGTCGGCCTTTTCACGCGAACGCCTGGCGGCCGCGCTGGGTGTGCCGCCCGAACGTTTCACGGTGCTGCACAACGGCGCCGACCACCTGGCCACCGTGGTGCCGGACGAACGGGTGCTCGATCAGCACGGCCTGCGTGGTGTGCCCTTCCTGCTGGCCGTGGGCAGCGCCAACCCGACCAAGAACCTGGGTCGGCTGCTGGCCGCCTTTGCCACGTTGCCGGAGGGCCCCTTGAAGCTGGTGATCGTCGGCGGCGGCAACGGGCGGGTTTTTGCAGGCGCTGAGGGCACCGATCCGCCCGGTGTGCTGCGCACCGGCCCGTTGGGTGACGCCGCGCTGGTGGCACTCTACCGGGCTGCACGTGCGCTGGTGTTCCCGTCGTTGTACGAAGGTTTTGGCCTGCCGCCGGTGGAGGCCATGGCCTGCGGCTGCCCGGTGGCCACGGCGCGGGCCGCGGCGATGCCGGAGGTGTGTGGCGACGCGGCGCTGTATTTCGACCCGCTGGACACCTCGGCGTTGGCCCAGGTGCTGGTGCGCCTGGGCACCGACGAAGGCCTGCGCCAGCAACTGCGGGAAGCCGGCCACGGCCGGGCGCGGGCCTTTTGCTGGGCCGCCTCGGGCCGTCGCCTGCTGCAGGCGCTGCCGGCGCCGGAGGGCTTGGCGTGAAGGTCTTGCAGCTGAGCAAGTTCTACCCCCCCGATCACGGCGGCATCGAGGCGGTGGCGCGCGACCTCAGTGCCGGCTTCGTGCGCCAGGGTGTGCAGGTCCGCGTGCTGTGTGCGCACAAGCGCCGCGTGCACAGCGAGGAGCGCGATGCGCTGGGCGTGCAGGTCACGCGGGTGGCATCCTGGGGCATGTGGTTGTCGACCTCGATGGCGCCGGGCCTGGTCAGGCAACTCTGGCGCCATCGCCAGGAGCCGGACATCGTGCACGTGCACATGCCCGACCCGCTGGCCGCGCTCGCCGTCTGGTGCGCGCGCCCGCGCGGCCGCGTGGTGCTGCACTGGCACAGCGACGTCGTGCGCCAGCGCCTGGCCCGGTTTGTCTATGGACCGCTGGAGCGCTGGCTGCTGCGGCGTGCCGACGCCGTGGTGGCCACCAGCCAGGCCTACGCCGACAGTTCGGCACGCCTGCGCACGGTGGCGGCCAAGGTCGTGGTCATCCCGATCGGCACGCCCGCGCCGCCGCCGGTCGACCCGCGCCGGGTGGACCGCCTGCGCCGGCGGCACGGCGGCCGTCGCATCGTGTTTGCCCTCGGCCGCATGACCTACTACAAGGGCTGGGACGTGCTGGTCGACGCCGTCGGCCGGCTGCCACCCGACGTGGTGGTGGTCGTGGGCGGCGGCGGCCCGGAGCTGCCCGCCTACCGGGCCCTTGCCACACGGGCGGGTGTGGATGACCGCCTGAGCTTCGTCGGTCCACTCTCTGCGACCAGTGTCGAGGCCTACTTCTCGCTGGCCAGCGTGTTCTGCATGCCGTCCACGGTGCGCGCCGAGGCCTTTGGCGTCGCGGCGCTGGAGGCAATGGCGCGTGCTTGTCCGGTGGTGGCCACCGACATCCCGGGCTCTGGCCTGGGCTGGCTGGTGCAACACGACGTCAACGGCCTGCTGGTGCCAGTGCGCGACGCCGCTGCGCTGGCCCATGCGTTGTCCGAACTGTTGGCCGACCCGGCGCGCGCTGCCCGCCTCGGCGCTGCCGGCCGCGCCCGATGGGCCGAGCATCTGAGCGCTGAGACAATGGCCGACCGCATGGTGGCGCTCTACCAACGCCTGCTGGCGTGTGGCAGCCGTCCACAGCCCCGATCCCTGCCTGACCCGATGGAACCCACTTGAAGATACTTCTGGAGATGCGCCCGGCGCTGGATGGCCATGCCGGCATTCCGCAGGAGACGCGGCTGCTGTTTCGTGGTTTGTCCACCCTCGAAGGGCTGGACGTCGAAGGCCTGCTCCAAAGCAGCAACCGGGTGCTCGCGCGCGGCCTGCCCTTGCCCGATTCAGCGGCCTACCGCCGGCTCAGCATCGACCAGCGCATCCACCGCCTGTCGCGGGTGGTGCTCTCGCTTCGGCCGAGCGAGAAGCAGACCATCGGCGAGATGCTCGCGGACATGGTGCGCATGGCGCTCGCGCCCTGGGGCATGGGCGCACGCGCGGTGCTGGGCCTGTCCGAGAAGCTGGGTGTCTTCGATGGTGAGAACTTCGCCGACTTCGTCTGGCGCGACCTGTTCGCCCGCACATTGCCGGTGGAGGACCTGCCCAACGTCGTGGGTGCGCGCATGCGCGTGGCGCGGGTGCCCTGGAACCTGACACACGCGGTGGCGCTCATGACACGCCGCCTCGGTGGTGCTCTGTACCCGCGGCTGGACACGCGAGGCTTCGACACCCTGATCGCCGAGACCCCTTACCCCGGACGGGTCACACGTGGCACGCAGATGGTGGTGCGCTACCACGACGCGATCCCGATGCTGATGCCGCACACCATCACCGACAAGTCGTTCCACCAGGCCTCGCACTACCATGCGCTGGCCCGCAACGTGAAGGATGGGGCCTGGTTCGCCTGCGTGTCCGACGCCACCCGCGCTGATCTGCTGAAGATATTCCCCGAAGTCGAGCACCGCAGCCAGACCATCCACAACATGGTCTCGCACCACTACTTCGAGGAGTCCTGCAACGCCAGCCGGCTGTTCGAGATCGTGCGCACGCGCCGGCACGAGAAGATCAAGGGCGCCGAACCCGAGGCCTTCCGGTGGATGAGCCCGGACCACCAGTACCTGCTGATGGTGTCGACACTCGAGCCGCGCAAGAACCACGCAACCCTGCTGGCCGCCTGGGAGCAACTGCGGCAGGACCGTTTCCCCGACCTGAAGCTGGTGGTGGTGGGCAGCCTGGGTTGGGACCATGCAGCCATCGTCAAGCGCTTCCGGCCCTGGTTGGCCAGCGGCGAGGTGCAGATGCTGGAGGAAGTGCCGGCTGCAGACCTGCGGCTGCTGTACCACCACGCTGCTGCGACGGTCTGCCCCAGCCTGGGCGAGGGATTCGACTTCTCGGGCGTCGAGGCCATGCGCTGCGGCGGTGCCGTCGTCGCGTCCGACATACCGGTGCACCGCGAGATCTTCCGGGATGCCGCGGAGTACTTCCACACCTATGACGCGGCCGACCTCGCGCGCGCAGTGGCTGCGGTGATCGAGCCTGACCAGCCGGCCCGCCGCGACGACCTGGTGGCGCGCGGGCAGGTGGTCTCGCAAGCCTACCTGCCACAAACAGTGCTGCCGCAGTGGCAGCGCTTTCTGGCCGGTTTGCCTCAGGGCCGCTGAGCGGCGTGGCTCAGCCGGTGCGCACGCAGCGCCCGGCGGCCAGCAGGGCCGAGAGTTGTTCGTGCAGCCAGGCATGCCCGGCTGCGTTGAGGTGGATGCCGTCGCCCGCCGAATAGGCCGGCGCGGGGGCGCCGTCGGGGCCCGCAAGTGCCTCGCGCAACGGCAGGAAACAGGGGCCAAAAGCCGCGGCGGCCAGGCGGTCGGTGTCCACCAGCGTGGCCGCCTGCCCAGGCGACAGGCTGGCCCGTGGCTGCGTGCCCAGCACGACGGTTGCAGCGCCGCCGGCAGTGGCACGGTCCCGCAGGGTGCGCCAGGCCGCCACGGTGTCGGCAGCCGGCACGCCGGCCACGGCGTCGTTGGTCGGGAACGAGAGGATCACCAGGACAGGCGAACGTGCCAGCGCAGCATCGATGTTGACCCCCGGGTCCGGGGCTGGGCGACCGGCGGGCAGGGCCGTGCCGACGGGCAAGGCCTGGCTGCTCTGCAGTTGCCCGCGGGCCAGGTTGTCGAGCGTCACGGCACGCGCCTGCCACTGCGTGGCCAGCAAGGCGGCCCAGCCGGCCCCTGCAGGGGCGCCCACCCCGGCGGCGGTGGAAGAGCCGAGCACGACCCAGTGTCCGGGTGCCACCAGCGGCACGGTTCCGGGCACGGAATCGGTCGGCTCGTGCCCGCCCCCGCCGCCGCAGCCGGCCAACACCACTCCGAGTGCGAGCCATGAAAGCAGCGCCGGCCGTTGGGGCCCTGGAGAGCGCGAAGCGTTGCGGGAGGTTGCGCGGCGCACCGGCCAGGAGATCAGCATGGGTCGTGATTCTCGCCTGCTCGTCAGGCGTGGCGCCGGTGGCGCTGCACTACCATCGCGGCAAACTGCCGGCGCTTGCGTGCCGACATCAAGCGGCACCCTCAGGTGCCTGGAGCCCAGGTTTGCTGAAGTCCTTGTTTCGAACCACCAAAGCCGCCGTCCAGAGCCAGCGCCAGGCGCGCGATCCGAACTTCATCGACGTCAAGCTGCTGGCGCAACAACTGAGCGATGCCGAACTGCTGCAAAGTGCTGACGCGTACTTTGCGCGCATGGGGCTGAACAGCGAACAGTGCCGCAAACCCTGGGGCAACCCGAACGACGCCGTGCACCAGACGCGCCACCTGGGCCTGGTACTCGAGGCGGCCGACCTCTTTCGCGGGGCGGACGTGCTCGATTTCGGGTGCGCCACCGGGTGGTTGACGATGGGCATGGCCCAGATGGGCTGCAATGCCATCGGCGTGGACATCTCGCCCAATGCGCTGAAGCTCGCAGCTGGTTTGAAGGCGGCCCGTGCGCCTGCCCAGGGCGGTGGCACGCTGGACTTCCTGGCCTACGACGGGCACCGCCTGCCGTTGGAGGACGAGAGCCTGGACCGCATCGTCTGCTACGACGCTTTCCACCACGTGCGTGACCAGGCCGCCACCATCCGCGAGTTTGCCCGGGTGTTGCGGCGCGGCGGGCGGGCCGCCTTCATGGAGCCGGGGCCCAACCACTCCAAGACACCGCAGTCGCAGGCCGAAATGGCGCGCTTCAAGGTCATCGAAAACGACGTCTGCATGGAAGAGATCGGCCTCCATGCGCAGGCCGCGGGTTTTGAGCCGCCGCGCCTGCTGGTTCAGTTCCAGCAACCGTTCACCGTTGAGTTGGAGGACTTCCAGGCCTGGTCCCGCCATGGCATCGCCAAGGATTGGGCGGCGCGGTCGATGAAACTGCTGGGTGATCAGCTCACCAACGGCCAGTGTTTTTTCATGCTCAAGGGCGACGCGTCCGAGGCCACGGCCGACAGCCGGCGTGCAACCGGGCTTGCCGCCGACGTGCAGGTGCGCCGGGCGCTGCGCATTCCCGCAGGTTCCGGCCACGGCATCGAACTGGAGGTGGTGCTGAGCAACATCGGCACTGCACGCTGGCTCACCGTGGCCGGCTCGGGCCAGGTGAACCTGGGCGTGCAGGTGCTGGACGCTGCGGGGCGCATGGTGGACAACAACTTTGCGCGTCTGAAGCTGCCGCCCGGCCCGGTCGCTCCCGGTCAGCAGGTGCTGGTGAAGGGCACCGTCCGCATGCCCGACCAGGAAGATTTCACGCTGCGCCTGGACCCGGTGGCAGAACTGGTCGCCTGGTTCAGCGGCCTGGGCCAGACCCGCCCGGCTGATCTGCGCAGCGTGGACCTGGCCTAGAGCCCGAACCAGCGGCGCAGCCGGCGCACCACGCGCCGCCACAAGGTCAGCTCGGTGCTGCCCTGCGCTGTTGGCAGGGCCAAGGGCGGCGGTGCTAGCCGGCCTCGTTTGGCACTTGCCAGCAATGACTGGGTCAGCGGGTCGTCCGGGCTCATGCCCAACGCGATTTCCAGCGCCTGCACGGCAGCTGGCCAATCACGCTGGGCCAGGCGCACCTGGCCCAGCGTCCGGTTGGCCAGCATGCTCTGCGGCTTCATGCCCAGCGAGCGATGGACCAGCGCATCGGCCCAGGCCACGTGCCCACCCTCCACACACTTCAGCGCCAGCACCTGGAAATAGGTGGGTGAGCGTGCGCGGTTGGCGCGGCGGGCCAGGGCCGGTCGCTGCGCCGCCGGCTGCCCAGCCAGAACGGAGCGCACAAACGGGGCGATGAAGCCGATCTCGCCGAGGAACTGGTTGGAAGGGTGGCCGGAGAATGGCACGCGCACCACCTGGGCCTGCCCGAACTGCGGCAGCACCTCGCCCTCGATGTACCGGCGATCCAGCTTGTCGCGCGGGTCGAACAGGATGATGGCCTCGCAACGTGGCGATGTCTCGGGCAAGAACCGTTCGTGCTGGAAGGCGATGCGCTTCTGCCACGCCTTGGATCCGAACTGCGGATTCGAGGAGTTGCGCGGTGAACTGGCGATCACGGTCCAAGGTTCGTCGCGGCCGAAGTACAGCGCCGCGTAGGCCCCGAGGCTGGATCCGTAGCTGACCACACGTGCGTATTGCGCCGCCACGGGCCTGACCGCCGCAGCAAATGCCGCACGGCTCAGCGGCTGGTAGAAGTTTTCCTGCTTCTTGCGCACGGCGACCACGTCCAAGGCCTGCTTGCGCAGGAACTCGTGGCCAAACGGAGGCCTGTGCCAGTCGTACAGGATGGGGTCGAAAGTCACCACCAGCGTGCCGCCTTCACCGCCGCGGTGGAAGTGCTCGATGCGTGTGTGTTCGTCTTCCAGCAGCACGGTGACGGCGCTCGCGCCTTCGCGCACATGGTCGACAGCCGGCACCAATGCCGCCGGACGTTCACTCTGGCTCATGAAAACTCGGCGGCGTCCAGCTGGAATGCCAGTTGCCGCGTATCGGTGGAGCCCGGCAGCACCTGGGCCGGCACGAAGGCGGGCGAGGTGCATTGCAGGGACAGGGTCAGGTCCGCGCCGCCGGAATCGGCTGGCAGCGGGATGATCATCTCGAAAGCGCCGGCGCGCGAGCTGCCGCCCTGCCAGGCCGGGCTGACGGTTGTGTTGGCGGCCGGGCTGTCGAAGCCGCCGCCAGACCACTGTGCCACCAGCCTCAACGGGGCGCCGCCGGGTGCGACATGGCGGGCCCACAATCGCAGGCGGCGGTGCGGCCGTGCGGGCTGCCGGATGCGGATTTGCAGCTGGGGTGGTGCCCAGCCGTCAGGCATCACATCGGCGACGAAGCCGGGCCTGGCCATGGCCCAGGCGCGGTGCGCGGCCATCTGGCGTTTGAGCGTTTCGACGCTGCCAGGCGCCAGCCAGGGCGCCGCCTGGTCGGCCAGCGCCTGCAGGTGCGCCCGGACCACCGCGACATCGGCCTCGAACGGGCAGGCCGCCAGTGCCTCGCCGACATGGGTCACCAGCCAATGGAGCGGTGCCGGCCCGATGTGGCGGTGCACCACCTGCAAGCCTTCCAGCGCCACCTGCTCGCGCATGCGCAGCGTGATGCCGGCCGCATGCAGGCGCGACAAGGCCTGCACCTGCGGCAGATGCCCGACACGCCCGGGGTGGGCCTTCAGCAGGCGCAGCCAGAACTCGTAGTCGAAGGCGGTGCGCAGCGTGGTGTCCAGCCCCCCCAGCGCCTGGAAGGCCTCGCGCCGGAAGAAGGCCGTGGGCTGGCAGATGTGGCAGCCATCGGCCCAGGCCTTGAGCGGGGTCTGGGGTGGGCGCGTGGGGTAACGGCCGAGGTGCGCGCCCAGCAGATCGACATGGTCGCCCTCGCCGTAGACCATCACCCAGTCGGGCCGCTGCTGCAGCGCCTCCACGGCGCGCGCCGCCGCACCCGGGGTGTAGAGGTCGTCGGAGTTGAGCCAGCCGATGAGGGGCGCCGCAGCCATCGCCACGGCCTTGTTCACCGCGTCCGCCGGGCCGTTGTCGGGCTCGGACACCCAGCGGATGCGGCCGGGGTGTTGTTGTGCCAGCGCGGCCAGCAGGTCCGGCGTGCCGTCGGTGGAGGCACCGTCCGCTACCACGAGTTCCAGATGGGCCGCGGGTCCTTCGGCCTGTTGCAGTACGCTGGCCACGGCGGAAGGCAGGAAGCTGGCCTGGTTGCGGGTGGGCATGACCACGCTGAGCGTCGGTGTCGTTGTCATGTCCGCAACCCCGTTCCTTCTGCATGGGCCAAGAACCAGGTGTGCAGATCGCGCAGGCCGTCTTCCAGCCCGATGCCGGCGCGCCAGCCCAGGGCGGCCAGCCGCGAGACGTCCATCAGCTTGCGCGGCGTGCCGTCGGGCTTGCTGGCGTCGAACACCAGGCGGCCCTGGAACCCGGTGACGCGCGCCATGGTCTCGGCGAGTTCGCGGATGCTGCAGTCCACCCCGGTGCCCACATTGATGTGGCTGAGCATCGGCTGCGTGTGCGCCCGGTAGGTCTTCTCGTCGAGCTGCATCACAAACACGCTGGCCGCGGCCATGTCGTCCACATGGAGGAACTCACGCTTCGGCGTGCCGCTGCCCCAGATGACGACCTCGGGGGCGCCGGCGCGCACGGCCTCGTGGAAGCGCCTCAGCAGCGCTGGGATCACATGCGCGTTCTCGCGGTGGAAGTTGTCGCCCGGGCCGTAGAGGTTGGTCGGCATCACGCTGCGGTAGTCGCGCCCGTGTTGGCGGTTGTAGCTTTCGCAGAGTTTGATGCCGGCGATCTTGGCGACCGCATAGGGTTCGTTGGTCGGCTCCAGCAGGCCGGTCAACAAGGCGGCTTCTCGCAGCGGTTGTTCGGCCAGGCGCGGGTAGATGCAGCTGGAGCCCAGGAACAGCAGGTGTTGAACCCCGGCCGTGTGGGCGCCGTGCACCAGGTTGCACGCCATCATCAGGTTGTCGTAGATGAATTCGGCCGGGCAGGTGTGGTTGGCGTGGATGCCACCCACCTTGGCTGCGGCCAGCACCACCTGGTGGATGCGGTGGTCGCCGAAGAACTGGTGCACCTGGGCCTGCTGGGTGAGGTCGAGTTCGGCGTGTGTGGCCGTCAGGATGTTGCTGTGCCCCAGCGCCTGCAGCCGGCGAACGATGGCCGAACCCACCATGCCGCGGTGGCCCGAGACGAAGATCGCCGCGTCCACCGGCGTCATGCGCCGCCCTCGTGCGCGACAGGCAGCACATGACCATGGGCACGCAGCAGCGCCAGCCGCTGGGCGGCCTTCAGGTCCTCGGCCACCATCTCCGCGCACATCGCCTGCGCCGTGATCTCGGGGGTCCAGCCCAGGCGTTGCCGGGCCTTGGACGGGTCGCCCAGCAAAGTTGCAACCTCGGCGGGCCGGAAGTAACGCGGGTCGACAGCGACGATGCAGTCGCCCGCCTTCAGCGCCGGTGCCTTGTCGCCCGAGACATGCTCGACAAACGCCCTTTCCTCCACCCCGCTCCCAGCGAAGCGCAGTGTGATGCCCAGTTCCGCGGCTGACCAAAGGATGAACTGGCGCACCGAGTGCTGCACGCCGGTGGCGATGACGAAGTCTTCGGCTTGGTCCTGCTGCAGCATCATCCACTGCATGCGCACATGGTCCTTGGCATGGCCCCAGTCGCGCAGCGCGTCCAGGTTGCCCATGTACAGGCACCTGTCCAGGCCTTGCGCGATGTGGGCCAGGCCGCGTGTGATCTTGCGGGTGACGAAGGTCTCGCCGCGGCGCGGGCTCTCGTGGTTGAACAGCACGCCGTTCGACGCGTGCAGGCCATAGGCCTCGCGGTAGTTCACGGTGATCCAGTAGGCATAGAG
>CAYTWU010000067.1:0-14305 GCA_964442175.1 uncultured Rubrivivax sp. | reverse complement strand
GTGCCGGTGATCATGCTGTCGTCCAAGGACGGCCTGTTCGACAAGGCGCGGGGCCGCATGGTGGGCTCCGAGGAATACCTGACCAAGCCGTTCACCAAGGAACAGCTGCTCAAGGCGGTGGAAACCTTCCGCCGCCCGCTGGGCTGAGCGGGCGACACCGGCGCGACGGGATGCGCGCCGGGGCCGCAACGAACTGAGGACGATTGCCATGCCCATCCAGAAAGTCCTGATCGTCGACGACTCCAAGACCGAGCTGTACCACCTGTCCGACCTGCTCGGCAAACGGGGTTACAGCGTGCGCACCGCCGAAAACGGCGAGGAGGCATTGCGACGCCTGGCTGAAGAAAAGCCGGACCTGATCCTGATGGACGTGGTGATGCCCGGCCAGAACGGCTTCCAGCTCACCCGCACCATCACCCGCGATCCGCGCTGGGCGGATGTGCCGGTGATCATGTGCACCAGCAAGAACCAGGAAACCGACAAGGTCTGGGGCATGCGCCAGGGTGCCCGCGACTACATCGTCAAGCCGGTCAATGGTGACGAGCTGTTCGCCAAGATCAAGGCTTTCGACACGCCCTGACGCACGATGGCCAAACGCGACGCACTCCGAGAGCTCCAGAGCCGGCTGGCCGAGCGGCTGCAGGCTGCGCAATCGGCGACCCAACGCTCGGCCTGGCTGGCCGTGGAGTGCGAAGGGCAGGGCCTGCTCTTCCCGCTGGCCACGGCGGGCGAGATCTTTTCTGTGCCGGCGCTGCTGCCGGTGCCGCACACGCGGCCCTGGTTTGCCGGTGTCGCCAACCTGCGCGGGGGGCTGCATGGCGTGGTCGATCTCGGCGCCTTCCTGGGCCTGCGCGGCCCGCACCCGGTGGGTGAACCCTGGCGCGAACACGCCCGGCTGCTGGCGCTGAATCCCACGCTGGGCAGCCATAGCGCGCTGCTGGTGGACCGCCTGGCCGGGCTGCGCAACGCCTCCCAGCTCAGCCCGGGCCCGCAGGCCGCGGGCCGGCGCCCGGCGTTTGCCGGCGCCACCTGGCTGGATGGCAACGGCCGCCACTGGCAGGAAATCGACTTGGCGGCCCTGGCCGCGCACCCGCTGTTTCTCGGCATTTCCCTGTAGACGCCCCGACGAGGACCTCCATGAGCTTCCTGGACAGGATCAAAGGCAAGACCCGCGCCGCCGCGGGGCCCGATTCGGTGCCGCCGGTGCCCTTCGACGAACTTTCGTTGCCACAGAACCCGATGGAGCAGACCGTGCGCCTGGGGCCGGGTGGTGTCACGCTCGACCCCAACGCCGCGGGGCGCCAAACCATTGGCGGTGATTCCTCCATCATCTCCGAGGCCGCGCCGTCCGAGCTGGCGCCGGAGTTCAGCGAGTCGCGCCAGATCGACCCCGCCGCACCCGCGATGGCCGGTGCGCTGCCCCTGGTCGGCCACCTGCCGGCCGCGCAGCAGCAGCGCATCCTGCTGGGCGCCTTCGGCGGTGGCCTGGTGCTGCTGGTCGTGGTGGCCCTGCTGGCGCTGAACGCCACCAACCGCAGCGCCGCGCAGGTGGATGCCACCGGCCGCGCGCAGACGCAGTCGCAGCGCCTGGCCAAGTCGGTGTCGCAGGCGCTGGTGGGCGCGGCCTCGGCCTTCCCGGAGGTCAAGGAAAGCGCGGGCATCCTCGCCAGCAGCGTGCGTTCGCTGAAGGACGGCAGCGGTGACGCACCCGCGGTGTCGTCAGGCCTGCAGGAGCTGGTCGATCCGCTGCTGCCGCTGGTCGACCGCGCCGAGAAAAACGCCCAAGTGGTGCTGGCGCAGGAAAAGACGCTGACGCAGGTGGGCCAGGCGCTGCGCGCCATCAACCGCCAGTCGTCGGACCTGCTGGAGATTGCCGAGACGCTGTCGTCGCTGAAGCTGCAGCAAGGCGCGTCGGCGGCCGAGCTGTCGGCCGTGGGCCAGCTGGTGATGCTGACGCAGCGCATCGGCAAGAGCGCCAACGAGTTCCTGACGATGGAAGGTGTCAGCCCCGAGGCCGTGTTCCTGCTCGGCAAGGACCTGAACAGCTTCCGCGAGATCGCCGACGGCCTGGACGGCGGCAACGCCGAACTGCGCCTGCCTGGCACCAAGGACCCGCAGACCCGGCAGACCCTGCAAGAGCTGGTCAAGCAGTACGAACAGACCCGCACGCAGGCCAGCGCCATCCTGGGCAACCTGCAAGGCCTGGTGTCGGCGCGCGAGGCGCAGAACGCCATCGTCAACGAATCCGAGCCTTTGCGCCGCGGGCTGGACGCGCTGCAGTCCCAGCTCACCGGCTCGGGCGGTCTTTCGCCGCTGTACCTGCTGGCCGGCTTGCTGGGCCTGATCTCCCTGGTGGCGGGCGGTGCCGGCCTGCTGCGCCTGTTCGTGCTGGACCAGACGGCCCGCGCACGCAGCGCTGAAGCCCAGCGCCTGGAAGCCGAGCGGCAGGAGCAGGAGGCCAAACGTGTGAACGACGCCAACCAGGCCGCCATTCTGCGTTTGATGAACGAACTGCAGACGGTGGCCGAAGGTGACCTGACGCAGCAGGCCACGGTGACGGAAGACATCACGGGCGCCATCGCCGACTCGGTGAACTACACCGTGGAGGAGTTGCGCAGCCTGGTGGAACAGGTGCAGACCACGGTGGCGCGCGTGACCGACACCACGCAGCAGGTGGAGCAGACCTCCACCGAGCTGCTGGCCGCGTCCACCGAGCAGCTGCGCGAGATCCGCGAAACCGGTGAATCGGTGCTGCAGATGGCCGGCCGCATCAACGACGTGTCGTCGCAGGCGCAGGAGACGGCCCAGGTGGCCCGCCAGTCGCTGCAGGTCACGGAGACCGGCCTGAAGGCGGTGCAGAACTCCATCGGCGGCATGAACGCCATCCGCGACCAGATCCAGGAAACCTCCAAGCGCATCAAGCGGCTGGGCGAGTCGTCGCAGGAGATCGGTGAAATCACCGAACTGATCTCGGACATCACGGAACAGACCAACGTGCTGGCACTGAACGCCGCCATCCAGGCCGCGTCGGCCGGTGAAGCGGGACGCGGTTTCTCGGTCGTGGCCGAAGAAGTGCAGCGGCTGGCAGAGCGCTCCGGCGACGCCACGCGGCAGATCGCGGCCATCGTGCGCACCATTCAGACCGACACGCAGGACGCCGTGGGCGCCATGGAGCGCAGCACGCAGGGTGTGGTGGAGGGCGCACGGCTGTCCGACGCCGCCGGCGCCGCGCTGGGTGACATCGACCGCGTCACGCGCGAACTGTCCGAGCTCATCCAGCGCATCTCCGAACAGGCCTCCGAAGAAGCCACCTCGGCCAACGTGGTGGCCGAGAACATCCAGCACATCTTCGCCGTGACCGAGCAGACCGGTGACGGCACACGCTCCACGGCGCAGATGGTGCGCGAGCTGTCGCGCACGGCCGAGGAGCTGCGCCAGTCGGTGGCGCGGTTCAAGGTCAATTGACCCTTCAGGGCAACACGGCGAGGCCGAGCATGCAGGCTGCGATGGACCCGGACTCACTATCCCCGGCGGGCGACGACCTGAGTGCGCTGGCCTGGGTGCAGGGCGAGCTGCGGCGCTCGCTGGACAACGCCCACAAGGCGCTGCGGCGCTACGTGAAGGAGTCCGAGTCCATCGGCGGCTCCGATGTCGACGCGGTCGATCCGGCGGTGCTGCGCAACGCCCGGGTGCAGATCCACCAGGGCGTGGGCGCCCTGGAATTGGTGGGCCTGCCGGTGGTGGCCCAGGTGCTGCGGGCCAGCGAATCCGCGGTGCAGCGGCTGATCGCGCGCCCCAAGCTGGCCACGATGCCCGCGGTGGAGACCATCGAGCAGGTGTCGTTTGCGGTGCTCGATTACCTGGGGCGGGTGCTCGGGGGCAAGCAGTTGTCGCCGCTGGCGCTGTTCCCGCAATACGCCGCCGCCCAGGCGCTGGCGGGCGCCGAGCGTGTGCACCCGGCCGACCTCTGGGCACAGGATTGGCAGTGGCGCCAGTTGCCGCGCGACACCCGCGCGGAGCCGCGTGCGCCCGACGACCACGCCCGCGGCGAGATGGAGTTCCTGACGCTGGCGCTGATGCGCGGCGCCGACCTGAACACCCAACGCCGCATGAGCGAGCTCTGTGCCGAGCTGGGCGCCGGCAGCCAGGGCGAGCAAGCCACGCTGTGGCAGCTGGCCGCGGCCTTTTTTGAAGGCCATGCCGCCGGGCTGATCGCGCCCGACCTGCACACCAAGCGTGTGGGTTCGCGTCTGCTGGCGCAGTTGCGCGCCGCCGTGCGCGGCCAGGCCGATGTCTCCGACCGGCTGGCGCAGGACCTGCTCTTCTTCTGTGTGCGCGCGCCCTTGCAGGACGCCGGCGCCACGCCGCGCCTGGCGGCGGTGCAAGCCGTGTGGCCGGGTGACCTGGCGGCACGCACCGACTACACCACACCGCGCCTGGGCCTGTTCGACCCGGCCGTGCTGCTGCAGGCCCGCAAGAGGGTGGGCAGTGCCAAGGACGCCTGGTCGGCCGTCGCCGGTGGCGAGATGCAGCGTCTGGCCGGGCTCTCGGAATCCTTCGCCTTGCTGGGTGATTCCGTGCAGCGCCTGTTCCCACGGGGCGAGGTGCTGAGCCAGGCCTTGCAAGCCACGGTGGCGCACGCGGTGGGCAACAACCGCCAGCCCGCGCCCGAGCTGGCGATGGAAGTGGCCACCGCGGTGCTGTACCTGGACGCGGTGCTGGAAGACGGCGAACTGGACCAGCCGGTGCTGGGCGAGCGTGTGCAGCGGCTGGCCGAGCGCGTCAACGACGTGGCTGCCGGCAACGAAGCCCAGCCGCTGGAACACTGGATGGAGGAGCTGTACCGCCGCATCTCCGACCGCCAGACCATGGGCAGCGTGGTGCACGAGCTGCGCTCGTCGCTGTCCGAGGTCGAGAAACAGATCGACCAGTACTTCCGCAACCCGGCGCAGCGCGAGCTGCTGATCCCGGTGCCGGCGCAGCTGTCGTCCATGCGCGGCGTGCTGTCGGTGCTGGGCATGGACCAGGCGTCGCAGGCCGTGCTGCACATGCGCGACGACGTCGACGCACTGGCGCAGACCGAGGTGGATCCGCAGCGTGCCATCGCGGCCGGCACCTTTGACCGCCTGGCCGACAACCTGGGCGCACTGAGCTTCCTGATCGACATGCTCAGCGTGCAGCCGCAGCTGGCCAAGACGCTGTTCCGCTTCGACCCCGCCACCGGCAGCCTGAGCGCGGTGATGGGCCAGAGCGAACGGGTCTCGGCCTTTGCCGCGTTTGAATCGACCGAACTGGAATCGGTGCCCACCGTGGTGGCGCCGATGCTGTCGCTGGAACCTCCTGCACCAGCGCCGTCACCGGTGCCGGTGCAGGTTCCGCCCGCGGCGGCCAGTGGTCTGGAAGACGACGCCGAGATGCGCGAGATCTTCCTGGAAGAAGCGCGCGAGGTCATCGCCAACGCCCGGGCCTCGCTGGCGCGGCTGGCCACGGCCGGCGACGACCTGAACGAACTCACGGCGGTGCGCCGCGCCTTCCACACGCTCAAGGGCAGCTCGCGCATGGTCGGCCTGAAGGACCTGGGCGAAGCCGCCTGGGCCTGCGAGCAGCTCTACAACGCCCGCCTGGCACAGAACGCGCGCATGGACCCGCCGCTGGCCACGCTCAGCGGCGAGGCGCTGGACTACATGGCCGACTGGGTCGAAGCCATCGCCGCCGGCCAGTTCCGCGGCCACCAGCACCCGGCGGTCAGCAGCGCCGCCGACGCGCTGCGGCTGGAGGGCCAGCTGCGGCCCATCCTCCCGCTGGACATCGCCGTGGACGTCACGCCCGAGAGCCCGGCCCCGGCCGTGGCCGACGAGACGCCGCTGCAAGAAGCGCCCGACACCCCCACCGAGGTGTTCGACCTGCCAGCCGCGCAGACCCTGGCCGCGCGTGTGCCGGACCTGCCCTCGGCGGCCGATCTGGACCTGCCGCCGCTGGACGTGCCCACGCTGGAATTGCCCACCCTGGAGCTGCCCACGCTGGCGCCGCCCGTGGATGTGGCCACCGCCCCGGCCCTTGGCGGCGACGAGCCCCGAACCGTCCTGTTGCCGCGCAACGAAACCCACGAAGACCTGCCTGCGCAGGCCCTGCCCGATTTCGAGCTCGACCTCGGCGACCTGGACACACCAACGCCCGGGATCCCGCCCGAGGTCCTGCCTGAAGCCCCGCCCGAACCCCAGGTGGCCGAGGACCTGGTGCTGTCGGCCGCCGATTTCGAGCTGGTCTTCGAGACACCGCCGTCGGTGCCGGAACCCGTGCCGGAGCCTGAGTCTGAGCCCCTGCCGGAGCCCGTGGTCCTGGTCGAAGAACCGGCCGTGCCCGAACCCGAGGCGGAAGAAGAATCCGTCAAGGTGGTCGGCGACCTGCGCATCGCGATCCCGCTGTTCAACATCTTCCTCAACGAAGCCGACGAACAATCGCGCCGGCTGGGCACCGAGATCGCCGAATGGGTGCTCGAGCCGCACCGCGAGATGGGCGAGACCGCGATCGCGCTGGCGCACTCGCTGGCCGGCAACTCCGGCACCGTGGGCTTCAGCGACCTGTCGCAACTTGCGCGCGCGCTGGAACACGCGCTGATGCGCAGCCGCGCCGTCGGCCACGCCAGCGACGGCGAGCCGGCCCTGTTCACCGACGCGGCGGAGGAGATCCGACGCCTGCTGCACCAGTTCGCTGCCGGCTTCCTGAAGCCGGTGGACGAGATGTTGATGCTGCGCCTGTCGGAGCACGAGATCACCACGTCCAACCCCGAGCGCGACACCGAGTCGCCTGCGCTGGACGACGACGAACTGGCGCTGCTGGACGACGTGGGCCTGCCCGAGCAGCCGCCCGCACCGCCGCTGCAGGCACCTGCAGCCGCTGCCGACGAAGAAGACGACGACCTCGACGCGGTTGATGCCATCGACCCCGACCTGTTCCCCATCTTCGAGGAAGAGGCCGACGAACTGCTGCCGCAACTGCGTGGCCGCCTGGCGGACTGGGTGCGCCACCCCGCCGACACCGGTGCCGCATCGGCCTGCATGCGCACGCTGCACACCTTCAAGGGTGGTGCGCGCCTGGCCGGTGCGATGCGCGTGGGCGAGCTGGCCCACCGGCTGGAAACCGAGATCGAACACCTGGCGGCGCGCGAGAACATCGCCGCCGTCGAGGTGGAACGCCTGCTGGCCAAGGCCGACGCCATGGCCACGATGTTCGAACGGGTCCGCAAGCCCGCGCCGCCGGCTGTGCCGGTGGTGGCGGCGGTGGCCCCCGCACCGGCGATGCCGGTGCTGGCGGAAGCGCTGCCGCTGAGCGACACCGACCTCGCGGCCGAGATCGCTGCTGCCGATGGGGTGGCGGACATCGACATCCCGACCGAGGCCGCACCCGGTGCCTTCGACGCCACGATGCCGTTGACGCCGGCGGTGGCTGCACTGCCCGTCGCCGCTTCGGCGCCCGTGCAAACCGTGCAAACCGTCGATTGGGCCCGGTTTGCCGAACACGATGCGCCGGTGGTGGCGCCCGTCGCCGAAGCCAGCCCTGGCACGGCCGCCGGGGCGTCGGTGCGGGTGCGCGCGCAGCTGCTGGACCGCCTGGTCAACCAGGCCGGCGAGGTGAGCATCACACGCGCCCGCATCGAGTCCAACATGCAGACGCTGCAGGGCTCGCTGGAAGACCTGACGGAAAACCTGGACAAGCTGCGCCGCCACCTGCGCGACGTGGAGTTGCAGGCCGAAACGCAGATCAGCTCGCGGCTGGAGGCCGCCAAGGCCTCGGAACAGGGCTTCGACCCGCTGGAGATGGACCGTTTCACGCGCTTCCAGGAGCTCACGCGCATGATGGCCGAGTCGGTGAACGACGTCGCCACCGTGCAGCGCGGCCTGCAGCGCGCGCTGCAGTCGTCCGAGGACGAGCTCGCCTCACAGGCACGCCTGACGCGCGAACTGCAGGACGACCTGCTGCGCACGCGCATGGTGGAGTTCGAGAGCCTGGCCGACCGGCTGTACCGCGTGGTGCGCCTGGCCGCCAAGGAAACCGGCAAGGCCGTGCGGCTGGACATTACCGGCGGCTCCATCGAAGTCGACCGCGGCGTGCTCGAGCGCATGGTTGGCCCATTTGAGCACCTGCTGCGCAACAGCGTGGCGCACGGCATTGAAGCCGGCGCAACCCGCCAGGCCGCGGGCAAGGACGACACCGGCACCATCACCATCGCCGCCGCGCAGGAAGGCAACGAAGTGGCGGTCGAGGTGCGCGACGACGGCGCCGGCCTGGACCTGGCCCGCATCCGCAGCCGTGCCATCGAACGTGGCCTGCTCGCGCCCGACGCCTTCGCCAGCGATGCCGATCTGGCGCAGATGATCTTCCTGCCCGGCTTCTCCACCGCCGAGACCGTCAGCGGCCTGGCCGGCCGGGGCGTGGGCATGGACGTGGTGCGCGCCGAGGTCAACGCGATGGGCGGCCGCATTGAGACCCACAGCGCCCTCGGCCGCGGCACCAGCTTCCGCCTGGTGCTGCCGCTCACCACCGCCGTCACGCAGGTGGTGATGCTGCGGTTTGGCGAGCGCCAGGTGGCCGTGCCCTCCACGCTGGTCGAGATCGTCAAGCGCGCCAAGGCCGACGAGGTGGCGCGCTGCTACGACACCGGCGTCTACATGCTGGGCGACAGCGCCCTGCCGTTTTTCTGGCTCGGCGCCTTGTTGCAGGCCGAGGGCCGCAGCGGCCCGCTGGAACGCTCGCAGACCCTGGTGGTGCTGCGCAGTGCGTCGCAGCGCATCGCGGTGCACGTCGATGAAGTCGTCGGCAACCAGGAAGTGGTGGTCAAGAACCTGGGGCCGGCGTTGTCGCGTTTGCCCGGCCTGGCCGGCATCACGCTGCTGCCGTCTGGCGCGGTGGCCATGATCTACAACCCGGTGGCGCTGGCCACGGTGTACGGCGACGACGCCCGCGCCCGCATGCAAGCCCGGCCGCAGGCACCCGTGCCCGTGGCCGACGAACTGCCGGCGCTGAAACTCTCGCCGCTGGTGATGGTGGTGGACGACTCCCTCACCGTGCGCCGTGTCACGCAGCGCCTGCTGGTGCGCGAGGGTTACCGCGTGGTGCTGGCCAAGGACGGCATGGACGCGCTGGAACGCCTGGCCGAGGAACGCCCGGCGGTGCTGCTGTCGGACATCGAGATGCCCCGCATGGACGGTTTCGACCTGGTGCGCAACCTGCGCGCCGACCCGCGGCTGACCGACATCCCGGTGATCATGATCACTTCGCGCATCGCCCAGAAGCACCGCGATTACGCGGCCGAGCTGGGCGTGGAGCACTACCTCGGCAAGCCGTACTCGGAAGACGAGTTGCTGGGCCTGGTGGCGGGCCACCTGGGGGCGGACATCAGCCTGTGATGGCGGCCGATGCTCCGCGCAGCTGCGCCTTGAACCGCCGTGCCTGGCTGCAGGCCGGTGCGTCTGCGTTGCTGGCCTGCGCTTGGCCGCTGCGCGCAGATGCGTTGTTCGACACCGTCGATGTCGACTGGGTGGACGAGGCCCGCCAGCGCCCGGTGCCGGTGCGCCTCTATCGGCCGCTCGCCGTGGCCCGCGTGCCGCTGGTGGTGTTTTCGCACGGCATCGGCGGCTCGCGCAACGGCTATAGCTACCTGGGCCGGCACTTTGCCGAACACGGCGTGGCCAGCCTGCACCTGCAGCACGTGGGCAGCGACCGCAGCCTCTGGGGCGGCAATGTCTTCAGCCTGGTCGGCCGGTTGCAGGCCGCGGCACAGGATGCCGAAGCCGTGGCGCGGGTGCGCGACCTGGCCTTTGCGCTCGACCGGCTGCTGGCGCACGACCTCGGCGCGCACATCGACCCGACACGCATCGTCGCCGCCGGCCACAGCTACGGCGCCAACACGGCGCTGCTGGCGGCCGGTGCGCAGGTGCAGCGCGACGGCAGCCCGCTGCGCTTGCGCGATGCCCGCGTGAAGGCCGCCATCGCGATCAGCGCGCCACCGTTCTACGGCGAGCGCGACCTGCGCGGCATCCTGGGCGGCATTGAGCTGCCCAGCCTGCACGTGACGGCCACCGAAGACATCATCCGCATCCCCGGTTATTACTCCGGCGCCGACGACCGTGTGGCGGTGTTCGAGGCGATGGGCGGCGCGCGCAAGTGGCTGGCGGTGTTTGAAGGTGGCTCGCACAGCATCTTCACCGACCGGGCCGGCACCGGCGGGCCGACGCTGAACCCGCAGGTCAAGCAGGCCACGCGTGAGCTGGCGCTGGCCTTCGTGCAGACGGTGTTTGGCGGTGACGGCGCCGCGCTGCAGGCCTGGCCGCAGCGGCACCAGGCCATCGTCGCGCGCTTCGTCGGCCAGACAGCGTGACGATGTTCAGTCCGGCTTCTTGACCACCGCGTAGCGCCGCAGCGTTTCTTCGCGCGCGCTGGCGTGGTCCACCACCGGCAGCGGGTAGTCCGTGCCCAGCCGCAGGCCGGCGGCCTGCAGGTCCAGCGGGCGGGCCAGCCAGGGCGCGTGGATCAGCTTGTCCGGCAATCGCGCCAGCGCCGGCAGGTAGCGCCGGATGAACTTGCCTTCGGGGTCGAACTTCTCGCTCTGGTTCACCGGGTTGAAGATCCGGAAGTAGGGCTGCGCGTCGCAGCCCGAGGACGCCGCCCATTGCCAGCCGCCGTTGTTGGCCGCGAGGTCGAAGTCGTTCAGGTGCAGCGCGAAGTAGGCCTCGCCACGCCGCCAATCGATGCCCAGATCCTTGGTCAGGAAGCTGGCCACCACCATGCGCAGCCGGTTGTGCATGTAGCCGGTCTGGTTGATCTGGTGCATCGCGGCGTCCACCAGCGGGTAGCCGGTGCGGCCCTCGCACCAGGCTGCGAACAGCGCATCGGCCGCCGGGCCCTGGGCCCAGTTGATCTGGTCGTATTCGGGCTTGAAGGCGGCGCCGACCACCTGCGGCTGGTGGTGCAGCACCTGGTGGTAGAAGTCGCGCCAGATGAGCTCCGACAGCCAGGTTTCGGCGCCCGGGCTGGCGGCCACCATGCGGTCGTGTGCGATGCGGGCCAGCTGCCGGATGGACACCGTGCCGAAGCGCAGGTGCGTGCCCAGGTAACTCGGGCCCTTGACGGCCGGGAAGTTGCGCGCCTCGCGGTAATCGTCGATGCGGTCCAGGAAGTCCTGCAGCAGCGCCTGGCCACCGGCGGGGCCGGTGGGCATCTTCAGCTGCGACAGGTTGCTGGGCTGGAAGCCGATTTGGGCGAGCGTGGGCACGCCGGGTTGATCCGCCGGGCGCGGGGCCAGCGCCGCCGCGTGGTGGGCCACCGGCCAGGCGCGCAGGTAGAAGGGGGTGAGCTTCTTCAGCCAGGCGTTTTTGTAGGGCGTGAAGACCGAAAACGGCTTGCCGGTCTGCGTGAGCACCTCGTCGCGCTCGAAGATCACATGGTCCTTGAACGTGTGCAGTTCAATGCCGAGGGCCGCCAGCGCGCGGCCGACCTCGGCATCGCGTGCCAGCGCGGCCGGTTCGGCGTCGTGGCTGGCGTAGACCGCCTGCACGCCCAATGCCTGGGCCAGCGCCGGGATCTCCTGCGTGGCCCAGCCGTGCCACACGATCAGGCCGGCGCCCGGCACGCCGTGCCCGGCGCCCAGCGCCTGCCACTCGGCGTCCACGCCGACCAGGCTCTCGCGGATGAACTCGACCCGCCGGTCCACGCGCGGCAGCGGGTCCAGGATGGCGCGGTCGAACACAAACACGCCGAACACCTGCTGCGCGGCGCGCAGCGCATGGTGCAGGGCGGCATGGTCGTCGGTGCGCAGATCACGGCGCAGCCAGACGAGGGCACGGGCGAAAGGCTTGCTCACGGGTGGGAGTGTGCCCCGGCTTAAACTAGGGCATGGCCAGCGGCAGCATCGACCTCACGAACCAGTTCCTGATCGCGATGCCCGGCATGGCGGACGAGAACTTCGCTGGCGCCGTTGTCTACCTGTGCGAGCACACCGACAAGGGTGCGCTGGGCCTGGTGATCAACAAGCCCATCGACATCACGCTGGCCCACCTGTTCGAGAAGGTGGAGCTGCCGCTGGACCGCAGCGACCTGGCCAGCCAACCGGTGTTCTATGGCGGCCCGGTGCAGACCGAACGCGGCTTCGTGCTGCACGAAAGCCCGGGCACCGACAGCGGCTACAACTCCACGCTGGCCATTCCCGGCGGCCTGGGCATGACAACCAGCAAGGACGTGCTGGAGGCGCTCTCCGGCGGTGCCGGCCCCAAGCGGCTGCTGGTCACGCTGGGCTGCAGCGGCTGGTCGGCCGGGCAGCTGGAAGACGAACTCGGCCGCAACGGCTGGCTGACGGTGGACGCCGACCCGGCCATCATCTTCGACACCCCGGCCGAGCAGCGCTACAGCCGCGCCCTGGCGCTGCTGGGCGTGGACCCGCGCATGCTCAGCCCAGAGGCGGGGCATGCATGAACGAGGCCGCGACGGCGAAACCGCTGTCGTTCCTCTGTTTTGACTATGGCCTCAAGCGCACTGGCGTTGCCACCGGCAACACGGTGCGGGGCGTGGCGCAGCCGCTGAAGACCGTGCGTGCCGAAGGCGATGCACGTTTTGTCGCCATCGAGGCCCTGATCCGCGAGTGGCAGCCCGATGCGCTGGTGGTGGGCGTGCCCTTCCACCCCGACGGCGCGCCCCATGAAAATACGCAGCGTGCCCGGCGTTTTGCGCGCCAGCTGCACGGCCGCTTCCGGCTGCCGGTGCACGAGGTGGACGAGCGCTACAGCACCACGGCCGCCGCCGAATCGGGCGCGGCCGATCTGGATGCCGCCGCCGCGGCGGTGATCCTGGACCAATTCCTCAGGGAGCTTTGATGACCCTTTCCCTCGACGCCGAGGCCCTGGTCGCGCAACTGCGCGAAGGGGTGCGCGGCCTGCTGACGCCACAGACGCGGCTGGTCGGCATCTGGTCCGGCGGTGCCTGGCTGGCGCAGCGCCTGCAGGCCGACCTGGGCCTGACGGGGCCCGCCGGCACGGTGAGCAGCCGCATGCACCGCGACGATTTTGGCGAGCGGGGCCTGGCCGCTGGCGCCGACGCCACCGCGCTGCCCTTTGCGGTGGACGGCGCCGACATCCTGCTGATCGACGACGTGCTCTACACCGGCCGCACGCTGCGCGCGGTGCTCAACGAGCTCTACGACTACGGCCGGCCGGCGCGTGTGCGCCTGGCCGTGCTGGTGGACCGCGGTGGCCGCGAGCTGCCGGTGGCCGCCGCCTACGCCGCGGCCACCGTGGCGCTGGCACCGGCCCAGCTGCTGCGCCTGGCGCGCGACGAAGCCGGCCGCTTCAGCTTCGACACCGTGGAGGACAGGGCCTGATGCTCTCCA
Source organism: uncultured Rubrivivax sp. (assembly GCA_964442175.1). Taxonomy (GTDB): domain Bacteria; phylum Pseudomonadota; class Gammaproteobacteria; order Burkholderiales; family Burkholderiaceae_C; genus Rubrivivax. Next base: position 927 of record CAYTWU010000067.1, on the reverse strand, counting down.
AACGCAACCCGCAGCTCAACAGCCACGGCGAGCTGGTGCACCTGCTGTCCATCGAAGGCCTGCCGAAGGCCGTGCTGACACACATCCTGGACACCGCAGGCACCTTCCTGTCGGTGAACCAGCGCGACGTGAAGAAGGTGCCGCTGCTGCGCGGCAAGAGTGTGTTCAACCTGTTCTTCGAAAACAGCACGCGCACGCGCACCACCTTCGAGATCGCGGCCAAGCGCCTGAGCGCCGACGTCATCAACCTGGACATCGCACGCAGCAGCACGGCCAAGGGCGAGAGCCTGCTCGACACCATCGCCAACCTGAGCGCGATGCACGCCGACCTGTTCGTCGTGCGCCACAGCGAAAGTGGTGCGCCCTACCTGATCGCCCAGCATTGCGCGCCGCATGTGCACGTGGTCAACGCCGGTGACGGCCGCCACGCGCACCCCACGCAGGGCCTGCTGGACATGTACACGATCCGGCACTTCAAGAAGGATTTCACCGGCCTGACGGTGGCCATCGTCGGCGACATCGTGCACTCGCGCGTGGCGCGCTCCGACATCCACGCGCTCAGCATCCTGGGCGTGCCCGAGATCCGCGCCGTCGGCCCCAAGACCCTGGTGCCGGGCGACCTGGCACAGATGGGCGTGCGCGTCTGCCACGACATGGCCGAGGGCATCCGCGGTGCCGACGTGATCATCATGCTGCGGCTGCAGAACGAGCGCATGAGCGGCGCCATGCTGCCCAGCGCCGGCGAATTCTTCAAGAGCTACGGCCTCACGCCCGAGAAGCTGGCGCTGGCCAGGAGCGATGCCATCGTCATGCACCCGGGGCCCATCAACCGCGGCGTGGAGATCGACTCGGCCGTGGCCGATGGCGCGCACAGCGTGATCCTGCCGCAGGTGACCTTCGGCATCGCGGTGCGCATGGCGGTGATGA
>CAYTWU010000066.1:0-14359 GCA_964442175.1 uncultured Rubrivivax sp. | reverse complement strand
CGACCAGACCATCGATTCCACCTTCGTCAAACGCTACGGCACGCCCGACGAGCAGTCGGCAGCGATCCTGTTCCTGGCTTCCGACGAAGCCTCCTATGTCACGGGTGTGACCTTGCCGGTGGCTGGCGGCGACCTCGGCTGACCGCCCCGGACGATCACTCGGCGGTGCCCCGGGGCTTCGGCGATCGGAACCGCCACTGGGGGCTTGCGCAGCAGCGCGATCAACCGAGTGCCGATCAGTGCCACCCGCATCATCAGAGGAAAGTCCTCGATTCCGAATCGAAGCGCCGTAGCAAACGAAGGGTCGGCCGTGTCGGCAATCAACCGCCAGTTGTTCTCCCACGCCGCTGCGCTGCGATTGCGCGACGTCACGCTCTCGGCTGATGACGACGTGCAGACACATCGGGACAAGCTCGCGCGCATCGTGCTGGACGAGATGTACCAGTTCGTCGGCCTGCTCGACGCGCAGGGCCTGACGCTGGAGGTCAATCGCGCCGCACTCGCGGGCGCGGCTCTGCGCCTGGACGATTTGCGCGGCAGGCCGTTCTGGGAGGCGCGCTGGTGGGCGGTGTCCAAGGAGACGGTGGACTCGACCCGGGAACTCGTGCAGCGTGCCGGCCGCGGCGAGTTCGTGCGCTGTGACGCCGAAGTGTTCGGCACGGCCGCCGGCGAAGAGACGATCATCATCGACTTCTCGCTGCTCCCGGTGCGAGACCAGGACGGAAACGTCGTGTTTCTGCTGGCCGAAGGCCGCAACATCACCGAGAAGAAGCGTGCCGAAGCGGAGATCGCGCGCAAGAACGAAGAGCTGCAGAAGCTGCTCGACAAGTTGCGCCAAGTCGACCAACTGAAGAGCGATTTCTTCGCCAACATCAGCCATGAGCTGCGCACGCCGCTGGCGCTGATCCTCGGTCCGGCCGAGGTCATGCTCAGGAATGCCGACAACCTCACCGAGTTGCAGCGGCGCGATCTGAACGTCATCCACCGAAACGCTGCGACGCTGCTCGGGCATGTCAACGACCTGCTCGACCTGGCCAAACACGATGCGGGCAAGATGGCGGCGAGCTACGCGCGCGTCGATGTTGCGCTCGCCCTGCGGCGCGTCGCCGAGCAGTTCCATGCCTTGGCGTCGCAGCGGCAGGTGCAGTACGTGATTGCGTTGCCGCAACGGCTGGAAGCGGAAGTCGATCCTGACAAGCTCGAGCGCGTGCTGCTGAACCTGCTCTCCAACGCCTTCAAGTTCACGCCGCCGGGAGGGCGCATCCGCTGCGCGCTCGAACCCAGCGCTCACGGCACGTTCGTGCTCGGTGTGCAGGACAGCGGCCCGGGCGTACCCCCGGAGCTGCGCCGCGCCATCTTCGAGCGCTTCCGCCAGGTGGCCGACGGCAGGCGAGGGGAGGTCGCGGGCACCGGGCTCGGCCTGGCCATCACCAAGGAATTCGTCGACCTGCAGCTCGGCACCGTCGTCGTGTCGGAGGCCCCCGGGGGCGGGTCGCTGTTCGAGGTCGAGATCCCGTTGCGGGCACCGCCCGGTTCGTACGTCCGCGACCTGGACGCGACGGCCCTGCCGGAGGCCCAGGCGTCTGCATGGGACGAGGGCCAGCGCGAACTGCAGTCGAGCGAAATCGTTGCCGACGAAGCCGTGGCACAAGGCGGCCGCCCGAGCGTGCTCGTCGTCGAGGACAACGCCGACATGCGGCGCTTCATCACGGACGTGCTCGCCGCCGACTACCGTGTCGTCGGGGCTGCCGACGGCGAGCAAGGCTTGGCACGCGCCTTGGCCGAACAGCCGGATCTGGTCGTGACCGACCTGATGCTGCCCAAGCTCAGCGGCGATCAGCTCGTCGCCGCGATGCGGTCCGAGCCGAGCTTGATGGCCGTCCCGGTGCTCGTCCTGTCCGCCAAGGGCAACGAAGCCCTGCGCGCACGGCTGCTCGCCGAGTCGGTGCAGGACTACGTCACCAAGCCCTTCTCGGCCCATGAGCTGCGGGCGCGGGTCCACAACCTGGTGGCGATGAAGCGTGCGCGCGACGCGCTCCAGCATGCGCTGGCCAGCCAGAGCGAGGACCTGTCGGAACTGACGCGCGAACTCGTCGCCAACCAGCATGCGCTGCAGCGCAGCATGGACGCGCTGTTGGAGTCGGAGTACCGATGGCGCGCGCTCTTCGAGCACTCGCCGGTGGGCATCGCGCTGGTGGAGGCCAGCGGGCAGATCCGCGTCACCAACCCGGCGTTTCAGAACATGCTGGGTTATTCGCGCGAGGAGATCCGCCACTGCTCGCTGCTGAAGATCACGCCCGAGGAGGACCAGGCCACCATGCAGGCCAGGATCACGCGGCTCGTCGCGGGCGAGGTCCGCGACTACCACCTGCAACGGCGTTATCAGCGCAGGGATGGCGGCGTCGTGTGGGCCAACACCAGCGTCTCGGTCATTCCAGCCACCCAAACCACGCCCCACATGCTGGTGGTCGTCGCCGAGGACATCACCGAAGGAAAACGCGCGGCCGAGGCCCTGGCGAAGGCGCAGAACGAGCTGGCTCGCGTCGCGCGGGTGTCGACACTGGGGGAGCTCGCGGCATCCATCGCTCACGAGGTCAATCAGCCGCTGGCCGCCGTCGTCACCAACGCCAGCGCCTGCCTGCGCTGGCTCGACGCGCAGCCGCCCGACTCGGACGAGGCCGAGGCGGCCGTGCAGCGCATCGTGCGCGACGCCAAGCGGGCAAGCGACGTGATCGCCCGAATCCGCGGCTTCCTGAGCCGCGGCGAACTGGATCCGGCGCCGGTCGATGTCGAGGATGTCATCGCCGAGGTGATCGAGCTCGTGCAGTCCGACGCGCGCGCGCAGGGCGTGTCGATCCGGCACATTCGGGTCATCGACCTCCCGGCCGTGCAGGTCGACCGGGTGCAACTCCAGCAGGTCATCCTCAACCTCGTGATGAACGCCCTGGAAGCGATGGCTCCCGCGGAGGCCGGGCCGCGCAGGCTCGAGGTCGGCGCGTGCCGGCAGGCGGCGCGCGACGCCGTGCAGGTCGACGTCCGCGACAGTGGCATCGGCATCGCAGCGCAAGACCGCGAGCACATCTTCGACGCGTTCCACACGACCAAGCCGCAGGGCATGGGCATGGGTCTGGCCATCAGCCGTTCGATCATCGAGACCCATGGCGGGCGCCTGTGGGCGACGCCCAACGCGGACCGCGGCGAGACCTTCCACTTCAGCCTGCCGACAGTGGCGCCATGAACCCGATCGTCTTCGTGGTCGATGACGACCTCTCCGTGCGAGAGGCGCTGAGCAGCCTGATCCGTTCGGTCGGGCTGCGCGTGCAGACCTTTGCGTCTGCGCAGGAATTCCTGGCCTTCGAGCGCCCCGAGGCCACGGCCTGTCTGGTGCTCGACGTACGCATGCCGGGCCGCAACGGCCTGGAGCTGCAGCGCGAACTGGCGCAAGGGCATCGACCCCTGCCCATCATCTTCATCACCGGGCATGGCGACATCCCGATGACGGTTCGGGCCATGAAGGCCGGTGCCGTGGACTTCCTGTCCAAGCCTTTTCGCGAGCAGGATCTGCTCGATGCGATCGCGCACTCGCTCGAGCGGGACAGCGAAGCGCGGCAGCAGCGCGCCGAGCTGGCCGAGATCCAGGCCCGCTACGACACGCTGACCTCGCGCGAGCGGGAGGTCGTCGCCCTCGTCGTGCGCGGCATGCGCAACAAAGAGACGGCTGCGGCGCTCGGCGTCACCGAGGTCACCGTCAAGGTCCATCGGCACAACATCATGGAAAAGATGGGCGCACGCTCGCTGCCCGGCCTCAGCGGCATGGTCGAGCGCCTGCAGCCTGCGCAAGGCGACGCGCGACGTCGCTGAGCCGCGCGTGCCGCCGGCAGCATCGATCTAAACCAAAGTTCATGGCGCACCGGATTAGGTGCAATGGCGCGACCTTGGCCGTCTACCTATCCTTTGTCCATGCCAGCCCGTAACCGAGGGCCGGGCCGAAGAACCAAAGGAGACAACAGGATGGCGCTGCTCGAACGCGCGGTTGGTGCGACATTGCCCGTGCAACCTCCGGCTGGGCGGCGCCGAGGCGCCGCGCCGCCGATCGATGTCCAGTCTGCCCAATGCATTGGGGTGACGAGAATTCCAGATCCGGCGCGTTCCCGGCCGACGAGCCACCAACGTGCTGTTCGACCCGCTCGCCATCGGTGACGTGGTCGTGCTCGACAGGGCTTACGGGTTGGCCGGCCTGCGCAAGGACAGCGCGCCCGACATCGTCTGCGTGGCGGGTGTTCGGGGCTGGCCCGGCACGAGTTCCATTTCGCGGGGCCACCGCGCATGACGCAGGCCATCCAGGAACTGCTGACAGGCATGCTCCTCGTGCCCTACCAGCACAGCCAATTGGACCGCTTCCATTAACCGCCACGAGGGGCACGGCGTCGGGCCCCGTCATTCCACCTCGAGGAGACAACCCAGATGAAGACCAACACGACGATTACCGGCCTGCTGGCCGCCGGCCTGCTGGCCGCCACCGGCGCTTCGGCGCAGACCTCGCCCTGGACCGTGCGGCTCGGCGGCGTGCACGTGGGCTTCAGCGCTCAGGCCGACGTCCAGGTCAACGGCGCGTCGGTGCCCGGTGCCGACGCCTCCGCGAGCAGCAACAACAGCCTGGGTTTCGAACTGTCGTACGACATCGCGCCGCGCTGGACGGCGCGCTTCATCATCGGCGTGCCGCCCACCACCACGCTGACGGGCACCGGCTCCCTGACCGGCACCGGCACGCTCGGCAAGGTGACCTACGGCCCGGCCGTGCTGTCGGCAACCTACACGCTGCTGGATTCCGGTCCCGTGCGCCCCTACATCGGCGCCGGCCTGAACTACACCGTGGTGTTCAAGAGCCAGGACGGCTTCATCAGCAATCTCGACGTGAAGAGCGCCTTCGGTACGGTGCTCCAGGTCGGAGCGGAGATCCCGCTGGAGGGCGGCTGGTCGATCGGACTCGACGCGCGCAAGATTTTCGTCAAGACCAAGGCCGACGGCGTGCTGCCGGCGTTCGGTGGCGCGGCCGCACATGCCGACGTGCGGCTCGACCCGCTGGTGGTGTTCGCCTCGATCGGCAAGCGCTTCTGATCGGCGCGCCGGCGCTTCGAGGTCCGAGGTCTCATGATCGAAACGACCCCCGCATGCATCTGATGCTTCGATAGAAATTCCAGTTCCGTATCTTCGAAAGAGACAAATTCATGGACGCGCTTCGATATTGGCTGGTGGTTCCCACAACGACACTTGCGGGCGTCGTGGGCTTTGCGCTCGGCGGCCCCTGGGTCTGGCTGGGCATCGCCACCTTCCCGGTGCTTTTTCTGCTCGACGTGATCCTGCCGCGCGACTACGCGGCGCGCCGGATTGGTTCGCCCTGGCTGGTGGATGGCTCGCTGTATGCCAATTGCCTGCTGCTGCTGGCCTTGTACGTGCTCTTCGTGATGTCTGTCGCCGATGGCTCCAATCCGCTGAACAGCGCGAATGGGGTCTGGCCCATCGTCGGCAGCGTCGCGAGTCTGGCCTGGCTCAGCGCTGTGCCCAATCTGCCGGTGGCGCACGAGCTGATGCACCGGCGCCATTGGTTCCCGCGTCGCATGGCCCAACTCGTCAGCACCTTCTACTGCGATCCGAACCGCGACATCGCGCACGTGAAAGGGCACCACCTGGATCTGGACACGCCGGCGGATTCGGACACCGCCTATCGTGGTGAACTCATCTACCCCTTCATCTTCCGGGCGACCTACGGGGCCTATTCCGAGGCCGTCAAAGGCGAAGCGCAGCGTTTGCGTCGGCTGGGTTTGTCACCTTGGAACTGGCGCAACCGCACCTACCAGGAGATCGTGATGCTGGCCCTGGTGCCAAGTCTGTGTGGCTACTTTGCTGGGGCTTGGGCTGCCGGCGTGGCGGCGCTCTCGATGGTGATCGCGAAAGGTTTGGTCGAGGCCTTCAACTATTTCCAGCACTACGGCTTGCACCGGATTCCAGGCGCTCCCATTGCCAAGCACCATGCCTGGAACCACATGGGCGCGATAGTCCGGCTGCTGGGCGTGGAGATCACCAACCACATCAACCACCATGTCGATGGGCACACCCCGTTCCATGCCTTGAAGCCCGAGCCTGAAGCGCCGCAGATGCCTTCGCTGTTCATCTGTTTCCTCACCGGCATCCTGTTCCCACCGCTGTGGTTCTCGCTGATCGCCAAGCCACGCCTGGCACAGTGGGACAACCAGTACGCCAGCGCGGCCGAGCGCAAGCTGGCGCAAGAGGCCAACCGGCGTGCGGGCTGGGCATGAACGGCCTGCCGTGACCGCCAGCCGGCGTGTTCTTTGCGCTGCCTGCATTGTTTGCATTGACTCATTCGCCCCGGATTTTTGATGTTCAAGAAGTTGTTTGCCAAACGTGAAGTGCCGGTGGTCGAGCTGGCCTCGCACGGACTGAGGTTTGAGGTCCCGCGCGGCAAGACGCTGCTGGAGGCCGCGCAGGATGCCGGGATTGGTTTTCCCTGCGACTGCAAGGTGGGCACCTGCGGTACGTGCCGCTTCAAGCTGCTCGACGGCAAGATCAGCGAGCTCAACTCGGCGGCGGTCTGCCTGAGCGGGGAAGACTTCCGGGATGGCTGGCGCTTGGGTTGTCAGTCGATTCCCGTCAGCAGCCTGCGGATCCACCTGGCAGGTCTGGTCAGCGAGGTCGGCCCCCCGCCCAGCCTGTTCGAGGGCCGGATTGTTTCCGTGCTGCCGTTGTCGCATGACATCGTCGAACTGGGTCTGCAGTTGAATCGGCCGCTCACGTTCATCCCGGGCCAGTACGCCGATCTCCAGGTCGAGGGCATCGAAGGTGCTCGCAGCTATTCCTTCGCCCAAGCGCCCCTGCAAGGCCATACGGACCGTCCCTGCTTCCATGTGCGCCGGGTGCCGGGTGGTGCCTTCACGACCTGGCTCTCCGAAGGAGACCGGGTGGGTTCGACCCTCACCCTGCGTGGCCCGCTGGGGCAGTTTCGCCTGCGCAAGGCGGACGGGCCTATCGTCTGCGTCGCCGGTGGCAGTGGCTTGGCGCCCATCAAATGCATGCTCGAGAGGGCCCTGAGCGAGCAGTGCGCCCGGCCGGTCACCCTGCTCTACGGCGGGCGCGAGCAAAGAGACTTGTACGGCTCCGATGCCATTGCCGAACTGGCCGCTCGCTGGCCCGCCCGGTTTGACCATGTGCCTGTGCTGTCCGCGGAGCCGGAGCAGAGTGACTGGACCGGCCAGCGCGGCCTGGTGGCCGACAAGCTGCTCGGAATGCCGGACCTGGCACGGTCACAAATTTACCTCTGCGGTCCACCGCCCATGGTCGACGCCGCCGCCGCGATGGCACGGCGCGCCGGCGTGCCAACGGAGGCCGTGTTTGCCGACCGCTTCTTCGATCGGAGCAAGCCCGGGGCGGTGGTCGCTGGCGCGGTGTGAAGGCACAGACCGTCTATCCCACGCCACTGAGTGATTTCCATGTTCCATGACAACCAGGAGAAACAAGGCATGAACGCATCTGTCAAAACGGAATGCTGGAGCGGCAAGATATTCACCGGCCGCTGGGTGGCCGCTCAAGGCGGTGTCGCCACCGTGACCGAGGCCGCCACCGGGGCGGCTCTCGGCGAGGTCGGCGTGGCCTCGTCGGAGGACGTGGACACGGCGGCACGCTCCGCCCATGCGGCGCAGAAGGCGTGGGCCGCCACACCCTTTGACCAGCGCGCCGCCATCGTGCGCGAAGCGGCGCGGCTGCTGAAGGAGCGTGCGGCCGAGTTCACGCAGTGGAATGTGCGCGAGTGCGGTTCCATCGTGCCCAAGGGGGAGTGGGAAGTCGGCATCACCTGCGAGCAGATGCTGCAGGCCGCGGCCTTGGCTGGCTTGCCCAACGGCATGATGTTTCCGTCCAGCGTGCCGGGGCGAACCAACTTGTGGCAGCGCGTCCCGCTCGGTGTGGTGGGCGTGATCGCGCCGTGGAATTTCCCCCTGTTCCTGGCAATGCGCTCGGTGGCGCCCGCCCTGGCTTTGGGCAATGCCGTGGTGCTCAAGCCCGACCTGCAAAGTGCCGTGACGGGCGGCGCCTTGATTGCCCGCCTGTTCGAGGATGCCGGCCTGCCGCCGGGCGTGCTGCAGGTCTTGCCGGGCGGCCCCGCCACCGGTGACGCCGTGGTGCGCCATCCCTGCGTGAACATGGTCTCGTTCACGGGCTCGACGGCGGTCGGTCGTCAGATCGGTGAATTCTGCGGACGGGCGCTGAAGAAGGTGGCGCTCGAGTTGGGCGGCAACAACGCCATGATCGTGCTCGATGATGCCGACCTCGACGGCGCCAGCAGTTGCGCCGCTTGGGGAGGCTTTCTGCACCAAGGGCAAATTTGCATGGCGGCGGGCCGGCATCTGGTGCACCGCAGCGTTGCCGATGCCTATGCCACCAAGTTGGTCGAACGCGCGAAGAAGCTGTATGTGGGCGACCCCCATGCCGGCCCGGCGCACCTGGGCCCGCTGATCAATGACCGCCAGACCGAACGCGTGCACCGCATCGTGACCGAGTCGATCGCGGCCGGCGCCACCTTGCTCGCCGGCGGCACGCATGAAGGGCGCTTCTACCAGCCGACCGTCTTGTCAAACGTGGATGTGAACATGCCCGCCTTCGCCGAAGAGATCTTCGGGCCGGTGGCGCCGATCACCGTCTTCGATACCGACGAGGAAGCGGTCGCACTGGCCAACAGCAGCGAGTACGGACTTGCGGCAGCGATTCATTCGCGCTCGACCGCGCGCGCCTTGCGCATGGCCTCGCAACTGAAATCGGGCATGGTGCACATCAACGACCAGCCGGTGAATTGCGAGCCCCAGGTGCCGTTTGGCGGCATGGGGGCGTCGGGAAGCGGTGGCCGGTTCGGCGGCCCGGCCAGCATCGAGGAATTCACCCAAGCCCAGTGGGTGAGCGTGAGCGAGCAGGCGGCGCAGTACCCGTTCTGAGCACTGCGGTCAGTAAGTCGCCCGCGCCCAACACTACATGAGAGACACATGACATGATGCCCATCCTCACGCCCGCCACCGCGCAGGCAGACCTGCTCAACGCGCTCGAAGACGCCTTGTACCGCGGCCGGATCGGACGCCGCGCCTTCATGCTCGGTGCCCTGGCCGCCGGTGCCAGCGTGGCCAGCGCGCAGGCCACGGCCCAGGATGGAGGCGACGCTGCCATCACGCAGCTCTACAACGCCCGCAACCTCCAGCCGGAGTACGACTACATCGTGGTGGGCAGCGGCAGTGGTGGCGCCGTGGTGGCCGGTCGCCTGGCCGCCGAAACCGGTGCCCGCGTGCTGGTGCTGGAGGCTGGCGGCACCGACCAGGTGGCGGCCGTGCAAAACCCCGGCCTGTGGCCGAGCAACATCCGCAGCGAGCGCGACTGGGGGCACTCGGCCACCGCGGCGGCGTCGGTGAACAACCGGTCGCTGATCCTGCCCATGGGCAAGGTGGTGGGCGGAGGATCGTCGATCAACGTCTGCGTCTGGTCGCGTGGCCACAAGAATGACTTCGACAGCTGGGCCGCTGCCACGGGCGATGACGGCTGGAGCTACGCCAAGGTCCTGGACATCTACCGCCGCATTGAAGACTGGCAGGGCACACCCGACCCGACACGGCGCGGCAAGGGCGGTCGCCTGTGGGTCGAACCCGCGCGCAACGCCAATCCGATCGCCGCGGCGATGCTGGATGCGGCCGTCTCGGTGGGCATTCCGAAGTTCGACGATCAGAACGGGGTCTTGATGGAGGGTGTCGGCGGTGCAGCCCTCGCGAACCTGCGCATCCGCGACGGCCGCCGCCGCAACCTGCCGTCGGACTACCTGTACCCGGTGCTCAAGCGTCCCAACATCACCCTGCTCACCGGCGCCGAGGTGCAGTCGCTGACCATGAAGGGCCAGCGGGTCACCGGCGTGCGCTTCCTGCGCAACGGCGTGGTGCAGACGGTGACCGCCGCGCGCCGGGTGGTGCTGAGCGCCGGTGCCATCAACACCCCCAAGATCCTGATGCTCTCGGGCATCGGTGACGAGGCCGAGCTCCGGCGGCATGGCATCCGGACGGTGGCCAAACTTCCGGGCGTCGGCCGCAACTTCCAGGACCACGTATTGGTGGCAGGCTGCATCTGGGAGTACAACCAAGCGCTGCCGCCCGCGAACAGCGCCGCCGAAGCCACCTTCTTCTGGAAGAGCGACGGCTCGCTGCCCACGCCTGACCTGCAGCCCTTCCAGATCGAGGTACCGTTCGCCTCGGAGGTGACGGGCCCGCAGTACAAGGCGCCAGCGGGCTGCTGGACGATAGCGCCCGGTCTGGTGCGCCCCAAGAGCCGTGGCCGCGTAACGCTCGCGTCGGCCAAGCCCGGGGTCATGGCGCGGGTCGATGGCGCATTCCTCAGTCATCCCGACGACGTGAAGGCCTTGGTGCGCGGCATCGAGCTGTGCCGCGAGATCGGCAATTCATCCGCCATGAAACCCTACGTCAAGCGCGAGGTCATGCCGGGCCTCCTGGGGCGTGACGAGATGGCCAACTTCGTGCGCAACGCCGCCGGCACCTACTACCACCAGAGCTGCACCTGCAAGATGGGCCGCGACGAGATGGCGGTGGTCGACGGACGTCTGTCGGTCCGCGGTATCGAAGGTCTGTCCATCGCGGACGCATCGGTCATGCCCACCGTGTCCACCGGCAACACCATGGCGCCCACGGTGGTCATTGGCGAGCGCATGGCCGACATCCTGATCGCCCAGAGCTGACAGGTGGGCCACGGCAGGTGGCCGCCTTGCATGCCGATGCCAGCAGGCAGCAACGTAGCTTGGGGGTTCGCCGATCGGCAGGGCCTGCGTGGCTTGTGCAGCGAGGCGATCACCGGGACGCCAATCAATGCGACCCACATAATCAAACCTGATTGGCGATGAAGTTCAGAAGTTCAGCAGGCTCACGCAGTCAGCCATTGAGCGCCGAGGATGGCCGCATCCATCAAGGAGATGCGCCATGCCGATGAACCGGGTGCAGTTCCAGCCAGGGCTGTCGATGCGGGAGTTCCTGAACTTGTACGGGGAGGGAGCTTTGCGAGGCGGCGCTGATTGCCCGACGCTGGCCCCGGGGCTTCGAGTGTCCGCGCTGCGGCGTCTGTGAGGCCCGGACGAGTTTCCAGCGGCAGGGGCGGCGCTACTGGCAGTGCGCCGGCTGCCAGTACCAATGCAGCGTCGTCAGCGGAGCTATCTTCGAGGCCAGCAAGCTGCCGCTGACGAGCTGGCTCCTGGCGATGCAGCGATGCAGCAGCTGACCCAGCCTAAAGACCAACGTCTCGCACCGGAGCTCAAGCGGTACCTGGGCGTCTGCTACCGCAGCACCTGCCTGGTCAAGCACAAGATCCTGGAGGGGATGCGGCTGGCCGAGGCGACCGTCAACTCACCGGTAGAGTGGAGATCGACGACGCCTACCTCGGTGGAGAGCGCAGCGGCGGCATGGCTGGCCGGGGCTCGGAGAACAAGGTTCCCTCGTGGCCGCGGTGCAGACCACCGAAGGCGGCCAGCCTCATCTGGCATGTCTGTCGCCACGGCCGTTCACCAACGCGGCCATGGAGGACTTCCTGGCCCGGTACACGGTGCTGCCGTTGACCCTGGTGTCCGACGGCCTGAACTGCTTCAAGGTCGCCGCCAGCGCGCCAGCGCGGGCCCCGTCCACGACCGCGAAATCACCGGCGGCGGCAAGGCCAGCGTGCTCAACGAGAAGTTCACAGCCGTCAACACCCGGCGCGGTCGAAGTGGGCCGCTCCGAGTTCGTGCCGTTCGGCGCCGTCGCGCAGCATGTGCCAAGCGTCGGTGAGCATCGAAGCGGCCACGGCGATAATGGCTTTCTTGACGCTGCGGCGAGCGCACAGTCGGTGGAACTGCCTGCAGAGCAGGGCATTCGCATCAACGGTAGCCCCTGGCGGCACCGATGTCGGACTGCGGCGCATTCCGCGCAACACCGAAACCATGGACGAGCGGCAGCGCGGCTGGTACCAGGCGATCGTCGACCGGACCATCGAAACCGCCAATACACCTTCGTCAAAGGCTACTGCACGTCCGACGAGCAGGCGGCGGCAATCCTGTTCCTGGCTTCCGAAGAAGCCGCCCACATCACGGGTGTGACCTTGCCGGTGGCTGGCGGCGACCTGGGCTGATCACCCTGAACGGGCGCTTCGCCGCCGCCCCTCGACAGCGAAGTGTGAAGGTCTGGCCCCTGATGCCCGGCGCGCCGCGAATCGCGGCTTCATACGCGGCGCTGCGGCCGATCAGCCCAGGCGAAAGCCCGCGTAGCCCTGCTGCGCCACCTCGGCCAAGCGCTGGCGGAAGCGCGGCGCGCCGCCGTTGTAGATCATGTAGCGGATCTTGTCGTGGCCTTCGACATTGGAGTTGTAGCCCGTGAACCAGGACTTGGCCTTGCGCAGGAGCAGGCCCTGGTACATGTCCTTGACATGCGCGGTCCACTCCGCCTGCGCTCCGGTCGTGGGCTCGATGCGGAGGATGCCGTGTTGCAAGGCGTGCTCGAACAGCCCGCTCGCCCAGTCCACCACGGTCTCGATGCCCCGGGGGAAATTTGTCGACAGCGACGCGCTCTGCGGACCTGCCAGCATGAACAGGTTCGGGAAGCCGGCCACCTGAAGACCCAGGTAGGTGAGCGGCCCGTCGCGCCAGCAGTCGCGCAGGCGCTGGCCATCGGTGCCGACGATGTCGATCCCGTCAAAGGCGCCGGTGACCGCGTCGAACCCCGTCGCGTAGACGATGAGGTCGAACTCGTGGTCGCGCTCGCTGGTGCGGATGCCGGTGGGTGTGATGCGCTCGATCGGCGTCTCGCCGATGCTCACCAGGTGCACGTTGGCGCGGTTGTAGGCCTCGTAGTAGCGCGTCTCCATCGGCACGCGCTGCACGCCGAAGCCGTGGTCCTTGGGGATCAGCTTCTCGGCCAGCACCGGGTCCTTGACGCGCTCGCGAATCTTGTCTGCCACGAAGGCCGAGAACTCGGCGTTGGCGTCCTCGTCCATCAGCACGTCGCGGAAGTTGCCCAGCCAGATGGCAAAACCGGGTGTGGCGTAGAGCCGCTCCCAGAACGCCAGCCGTTCCTCGCGCGGCACCTCGGCCACACGGCGCCGGTCCGGGCCGTGGATGAAGCCGCCCGGCGTGTTGTCGCACTTCTTGAAGATCTCGGCGTAGTCGGCCCGGATCGAGGCCATCTCCGCCGCGGAGATCGGGGCGTTGTGCAGCGGTGCGCACCAGTTGGGCCGGCGTTGGAAGACGGTGAGCTGGTCCACCTTGTCGGCGATCGCACTGATCAACTGCACGCCGGTGGCCCCGGTGCCGATCACGGCCACCCGCTTGCCGGCCAGATCCACCGGCTCCTTGGGCCAGTGGTAGGTGTGGAAAGACGGCCCGCGGAAGCTGTCCATGCCAGCCAGACGCGGCATCGTCGGTGCGGATAGCAGACCGATGGCAGTGAGCAGGAAGCGGCAAGTCAGCGTGCGGCCATCGGCCAGTTCGAGCGTCCAGATGTGCTGCTCGTCGTCCCAGACGGCGCGCTTGAGGTTGCAGCCGAACTGGACGTGCTTGCGCAGATCGAACTTGTCGACCACGTGGTTCACATAGCGCAAGTTCTCGGGCTGCGGCGAGAAGTGCTCGGTCCAGTCCCATTCGGCCAGCAATTCCTTCGAGAACGAGTAGCCGTAGGTGTAGCTCTCAGAATCGAAACGGCAGCCGGGGTAGCGGTTCCAGTACCAGGTGCCGCCGACGTCGTCGCCACGTTCCAGCACCGTGACGTCGGCGCCCATGCCCAGCAGCTTGTGCAGCTGGTACAGCCCGCACATGCCGGCGCCGATGATCACGAACTGGCGGTCGGGGGCCGGCATCCGGGGCCTCGTGGTTGGATCTCTCTTGACCAAGACTCATCTCCAAATTTTCAGGTTCTTCAGGCCACACCTGGCCACCACAAGCGCTGCAACGGTGCTCTCGGCAGTCTGCCCCGACGATACAAACCAAACGTTTGTTCGCTATCATGCCTGAAAGGCGGCCTCTACGGGCTCTCAGGTTCAACTCTCCAGCCGTCGATCGAAGGCTTCCACATGTGCAGCATCGAGTCCTTGTTCCAGAACAATCGGGCCTGGTCGGCCCGCTGCGAGGCGGAGGATCCAGGCTACTTCCGCCGGCTTGCACAGCAGCAGGCGCCGCGTTACCTGTGGATCGGCTGCTCCGACAGTCGCGTTCCGGCCAACGAGATCCTGGGACTGCGCCCGGGCGAGGTCTTCGTGCACCGCAACGTCGGCAACCTGGTGGTGCACTCCGACC
>CAYTWU010000065.1:1395-14539 GCA_964442175.1 uncultured Rubrivivax sp. | reverse complement strand
AGCCCGGACCGGCCGCGCTGACCGACGGTCTGGCGCAGCTGCACCACCTGATCGCCGCAGTGGCCTGACAGCGGCCAGAAAACAGGTGTGACAGCATCCGGGGCATGGACACCCTGACCGACCTGCGCTCCGACACCGTCACCCGCCCCACCGCCGCGATGCGCGCCGCGATGGCCGACGCCGAGGTGGGCGACGACCAGTACGGCGAAGACCCCACGACGACACGGCTGCAAGCGGTCTGCGCCGAACGTCTGGGCCAGGAGGCAGCGCTGTGGATGCCCTCGGGCACGATGGCCAACCAGGTGGCGCTGCGGGTGCTCACGCGCCCCGGTGACGAAGTGGTGACACCACGCGAGAGCCACGCCGGCTGGCATGAAACCGGTGGTGCTGCCGCCAACGCCGGGGTGCAGCTGGTGGAGGTCGGCCGGGCCGGTGTCTTCACCGCGCAGGACCTGGCCGAGGCCATCAAGCCCCGTGGCCTGCCGGTATTTCCACCGACCACGCTGGTGCAGGTGGAGAACACCCACAACCGCGGCGGTGGCGTGGTGTTCCCGCAGGACGAGGTGCTGCGCATCTGTGCCTACGCACGCCAGCAAGGTCTGGCGTGTTTCCTCGACGGCGCGCGCCTGTGGAACGCGAGCGTGGCCAGCGGCCGGCCGGAAGCGGAACTGGCTGCACCGTTTGACCTGATTGCCGTGGCGTTCTCCAAGGGCCTGGGCGCCCCGGGCGGCTCCATGCTCGCGGGCCGGCGGACGCTGATCGCCGCCGCCGACCGCCACCGCCGCATGTTGGGCGGCGCGATGCGGCAAAACGGCTTCTACGCCGCGGCAGCGCTGCACGGCCTGGCCCACCACCGTGAGCGCCTGGCCGAAGACCACGCCCATGCCCGGGCCTTCGCCGAACGGCTGGCGCCCTGCCCGGCGGTGCAGCTGGACCTGGCCACCGTGCAGACCAACATCGTCGTGTTCCAGCTCAGCCCGGGCGCACCGGATGCCGCCACGCTGGTGGCCCAGGCGCGTGCCAACGGGGTCCTGCTCAACGCTTTCGGCCCGCGCACCGTGCGCGCCGTGACCCACCTGGACGTGCGAGGCGAGCAGGTGCGGCAGGCCGCCGACACCTTGTTGCGCCTGCTGGATTGAGGGTCCGGTCGACGCTCATTGCAAATAGACCGACCGGTCTATAGACTCCGGGGCATGGACCCCACCCGCACCCGGTTGATCCACGCCATGCGCGACGCGCTGCAGCGCCGCGGCCTGCATGGCGTGGGGCTCAACGAGATCCTGGCCAACGCGCAGGCGCCCAAGGGCGTGCTGTACCACCACTTCCCGGGCGGCAAAACCGAGCTGGCCGTGGCCGCCATCGAAGACACCGCCGCCGAGATGGGCGCCGCGCTGGACCGGCTGATGCAGCAGGAGCCCGACCCGGCGCTGGCCTTGCAGGCCTGGGTGAAAGGCGCGCTGAAGCGACTGCAGGGCAGCGGCTTTGAACACGGCTGCCCGCTGGCCACGGTGGCGCTGGAGTCCACCGCCGACGACGCCGTGCTGCGTGAGGCCCTGCAACAGGCGTTTGCCCGGATGCGGGGCCACATCGCTGCCGCCCTGGTGCGCGTGGGCCATGGCGCGCCAGCGGCCGGGTCGCTGGCGGCACTCGTGATCGCGGCCTACGAAGGTGGGCTGCTGCAGGCCCGGGTGGCACAAGACCAGGCGCCGCTGCGCCTGGCGATGCAATCGTTGCTGCCCTTGCTGCAGAGGCCGACACCATGAACACCGTCACGACAGAACCACTGTCACTCACCGCTGCCGATGGCTACGTGCTCGGCGCCACGCGTTACCGACCTGCAGGCCCGGTGCGCGGCGACCTGGTCGTGGCCGGCGCCACCGGCGTGCCCCAGGGCTTTTACCGCCGCTTTGCCGAACACGCCGCGGGCCGCGGCTACGAGGTGCTGACGCTGGACTACCGCGGCATCGGCCGCTCGGCGCCGGCTTCGTTGCGTGGCTTCCGCATGGACTACCTCGACTGGGCGCGGCTGGACCTGGCCGCCGCTGTGGAGGCCGCCCACCACGACGGGCGGCCGCTGGTGATGGTGGGCCACTCCTTTGGCGGCCACGCCTTCGGGCTGCTGCCCAACCACCACCGCGTGGCCGCCTTCTGGACCTTCGCCACCGGCGCTGGCTGGCACGGCTGGATGCCGCGAGCCGAGCGCCTGCGCGTGCTGGCCATGTGGCACCTGATCGGCCCGCTCAGCACCCGCATCGCAGGCTACCTGCCTTGGCGCCAGCTGGGCATGGGCGAAGACCTGCCGCTGGACGTCTACCGCCAATGGAAGCACTGGTGCCAATACCCGCGCTACTTCTTCGACGACCCGGCGCAGCCGGGGCTGGCGCCCCAGTTTGCGGCCGTGCAAACGCCGATGGTCGCCGTCAACGCGCTGGACGACCACTGGGCGCCACCGGCTTCGCGCGACGCCTTCATGGCCGGCTACAGCGGTGCGCCCTGGACCGGCGTGGACCTGGACCCCGCCACCCACGGGCCGATCGGGCACATGGGCTACTTCAGGCCACGCGCGGTGGCCTTGTGGCAGCAGGCGCTGGATTGGTTCGACGCCGGTCAGCGGTCCTTGCGCAGCGTGCCGTAAGGGCTGCTGCTGCTGCCCAGCATGAACACGGTGTAGACCCCGTTGCCCGTGATGTCGGCTTCGGCGATGCCGAACAGCGCGGTGCTGGACAACGGCGAGGTGACCTCCAGCGGCACATCGGTCGCGGCCGTCATGCTCGTGTAGTCCGAGCCCGCACCGGGCAACACGTCGATCGCCAGCGCGCTGTAGTCCACGCTCAGCGTCAAGCCGTTGTCCACGCCGGCGAGTGCATTCACCAGCCGCAGCTTGGCCTTGGTGCTGCCCGTCGGCAGGCGGTTGTCGTCGGTCAACAGCGTGACGGCCGCCTCGGCCGGTGTGCCGTACACCGCCAGCGTGTAGTCGCCACCGGCGGCCAGCGTGACGGTCTGCGCCGCCAACGCCGTGCCGTTGACGGTGGTCTGCAGCGCCAGGGCCTCGCCCGCCGTCACCAGCCGGTAGCTGCCCACCGATGGCGCACGCTGGCTGCTGCCGATGGCCGCGCCGCCGACGCTGGCGACGATGGCCGCGTTCTCGGCCACCCCGGCCGCCACACGCACACGTGCCGCAGTGTTTTTGTACGTCACCAGGCCGCCCGCCTGCTGCAGCGTGGCCGCGTGCACCAGCACACCGCCCGGGCCGGCCGTGACGACCAGGGTCGTGATGTCGCCCGCCGCCACCGTGATGGCCGGCAGGTCCAGGCGCAGGTCGGCGCTGTCGCCGCTGGCCGTCAGGCGCAGCCGCCGGGTGCCCGGGGTCAGCGTCACGAAACCGGTGGAACTGCCGGCGCCCACGGTGGTGGTGATGGCGGCGTCGTCGAGCTCGACCTCGGTGTCCGTCAGGTACAGGTCCAGCGCGCCGGTGTCGCTGCTGGTGTTGTAGACACGCAGCCGCGCCTTGCCGCTGTCGGGTTCGTCTTCGTCTTCCTCCAGCATCGCCATCTTCAGCGAGCCCTCGGCCCCGTAGGCGATCGCGGTGTACTTCAGGCCCTTGGTCAGCGACCAGCTGCTGGTGACGACCGCGGTGTCGTTGCCGGCACGGCGCAGCTGGTAGCTCAGCTCGCCGGCCGCCACGCTGCTGCGCTCCGACGCGACATCGGCGGCCACGGTGCTGGCCAGCGCGTCTTCGTCCTCGTCGGCGTCGACCGCCACCAGGTCGAAGCTGGACTTGCTGGTCGTCAGGTTGACGAGGCGGATGCTGGCGCTGCCGTCGCCGCTGTCACTGCCGCCGCAAGCGGCCAGCACGAGGCCGACGGCCGCGGCCAGCAAAACGGCGCACCAGGGGCGCCAGACCTTGTTCTGTGGGTGCATCAAACGATCTCTCCGACCAGGCGACATGCCATCGGCACGATTGGGCCGCGCTGGCGCGGTGGCGGTTTGTCTGCCCGGTGGCCCCGGATGCCGCACCATGACGGCAGGCCGTTTGTGTCACGCCGCAGCACAGCCAGACATGCAGGCGATACATGCCCCGCGCAGCATCTGGGCATGGACACGGCCCGCCCCTGGCACCTCTACGTCGTCGAAGACGATCCGGCACTGCGCGACATGCTCGGCACATACCTGGAAAGACAAGGGCTGGCCGTCACGGCCATGGCGAGCGCCGAAGAGATGCTGCAACGCCTGCACCGCCTGCGGCCCGACCTGGTGGTGCTGGACGTGGGCCTGCCCGGCCTGAACGGCCTGCAGGCCTGCCAGCGCCTGCGCGCCGACGGGGATCGATTGCCGGTGATCCTGCTGACCGCACGCAGCGAGGAGATCGACCGCATCCTCGGCCTGGAGCTGGGCGCCGACGACTACCTGAGCAAGCCGTTTTCGGCACGCGAGTTGCTGGCACGTGTGCACGCGGTGCTGCGGCGTACCGCGTCAACCCCGGGTGCCCCGCCCGACAAGGCCAGCCGCGTGCGCATCGGCGCCTGGAGCTTCGACATCGCCTCTCGCTGCCTGCAGCGGGGCGACCAGCTGCGGCTGCTGGGCAGCGTGGAGTACGCGCTGCTGGCCGAGCTGGTGCTGAACCCCGGCGTCGTGGTCTCGCGCGAGCGGCTGGTGGCCGCCTCGCACACGCGCGACAACAGCGTGCTGCCGCGCGCCGTGGACGCCGCCGTGATGCGCCTGCGCAAGCTGCTGGAGCCCGACCCGGCCCTGCCGCGCTACCTGCAAACGGTGCGCGGCCAGGGCTACATGTTCATCCCGTTCCGGCCCGCGGGGTCTGCAGCCTGATCGCGCCGGGCGGCCAACGTGATCAGAGCGACGGCTCGATCGCGCGCAGCAACAGCAGCAGCAACGGCCAGGCCAGCGCAAACAGGAGGCCGGTGATCAGAAGCCGGCCGGTGGGTGTGGGCGGCAGGCGGCGGGCACGGGCCCAGGTCACCAGCGTGGTCAGCGGCACGGCCAGCACCGCCAGGCCCAGCGCCAGCAGGCCCACGAAGGAGCCACTGCCCCGCGAGACGACAAACACCAGCCCGAAACCGAGCAGTTGCACGGCCAGTGGCAGGAAGACGGACAACAACAGGCGCATGGGGAGGTGAGCCAGCGGGACGGCGGGATGGGGCGCGATGATGCCTGAGTCCGGCACGGCAGCGACGTGCAACACGCCACGAAAGTGGCGCCAAGGTGGTCAGAATCGGCGGATGAAGGTTCTGGTCACCGGCTCTTCGGGTCGTTTGGGGCGGGCGCTGGCGGCCGCATTGGCCACGACGCACACGGTCGTGGGCCTGGACCGGCAGCCCGGGCCGCACACCCAGGTGCTGGCCGATCTGGGCGACGCGGCCGCGATCAGCCAGGCACTGGCCGGCGTGCAAGCGGTGGTGCATACCGCTGCCTTGCACGCGCCCCAGGTGGGACAGGTGGCCGACGCCGAGTTCTGGCGCATCAACGTGCAGGCCACGCGCGCGCTGGCCGATGCGGCGGCGGCACGCGGCGTTCGGCGCTTCGTCTTCACCAGCACCACGGCGCTGTACGGCGCGGGCCAGGCAGAAGGTCCGGCCGAGTGGGTGGACGAAAACACCACGCCAAGGCCACGCAGCATCTACCACCACAGCAAGCTCGCGGCCGAGGCGGAACTGCAGACCGTGGCCGCAAGCGAAGGCCTGGCCCTGAGCCTGCTGCGCATGGGCCGCTGTTTCCCTGAGCCAGCCCCCGCCATGGCGCTGCAGCGCCTGCACCGCGGCGTGGACCTGCGCGACGTCGTGCGGGCACACACCATGGCCCTGGCGGATGCCACTGCGGGCGTGCGCTGCCTGGTGGTTTCGGGCGCAGCACCGTTTCTGCACGGCGATATGGACGCGCTGGGTCGCGACGCGCCGGCGGTGCTGCGGGTGCGTGCCCCGGGCCTGGTCGCCGCCTTTGCGGCGCGTGGTTGGGCCGTGCCACGCCGCCTGGACCGTGTCTACGCGCCACACCGCGCGGCGGCAGTGCTGGGCTGGCAGGCGGTGCACGGCCCGGAGGCTGTCCTGCAGCAGCTTGACGACGGTGATCCCACCGTGCTGCCGCCGGGCTGACACGTGGCGGCCAGGCGTCTGGACGCCCGCAGGCAAATGGCCGAAACTGCCCCCACCAACAGCCCGCTCCGGCCATGGACCACGACAACTTCTGCCACCAGGCCTGGACCGACCATGGCGACCAGGCCGAGGCCGTCGCCCACCGCCTGCCCACCGGCGCGGCGCTGGTGCAGACGCCGGCCCAGGCGGCCGCCCACGCACGGCTGGTGGCCCATGTGCTGGGCGAGCACCTCGGCCGCTGGGCCGACGCGCTGGCCCAACTGGCCCCCCTGCAGGCGCTGGCAGAAGCCGATGACACCGCCCGCGCCACCGTGAAACGCCAGCGCCTGGCCCTGGCCTGGGCCGCGGGTGACACCACCGCGCTGGCGTCGGCCGGCCTGACGGCCAGCGAGCAGATCAGCACCCAGGCGCTGGCCGCCAGCCTGCTGGCCGGGCAGGCCGACCCGGACCGCGGCCTGGCCACCTACGCCGCCGCGCAGGCCACCGAAGCCGCGCAGCCGCTGCCCGATGCCGATCCGGCCGTGCGCGCCCTGGCTGCCCATGCCAACAACATCGCCGCCAGCCTGGAAGAACGCGCCGCGCGCACCCCCGCCCAAACCGCGGGCATGCTGGCCGCCGCCGAGGCCGCGTTGCGCCACTGGGCACGCGCCGGCACCTGGCTGGAGGTGGAACGCGCGCACTGGCGGCTGGCGCGCTGCCAGCTGGCCGCGGGCGACGCTGCGGCTGCCGGCCGCTCGGCAGCCGCGGGCCTGGCCGTGTGCGAGGCCAACGGCGCAGCGGCCTTCGAGTCCTTTTTCCTGCACGTGGTGCTGGCGCGTGCGGCCCACGCGGCAGGTGATGCCACCGGTGTCGCTGAAGCCCGCAGTGCCGCCTTGGCAGCGCTGGAGCAGGTGCCGGCCGACGACCGCATCTGGTGCCAACCCGACCTGAAGACCTTGCCATGACCGAAACCAAGACACCGCTGCGCCTGTTGCTGGCCCTGGCCTGCAGCATGGCCCTGGGCAGCGCCTGTGCCACGTCCCCGGCGGCTCCGGTGGT
This sequence comes from uncultured Rubrivivax sp., assembly GCA_964442175.1. Taxonomy (GTDB): domain Bacteria; phylum Pseudomonadota; class Gammaproteobacteria; order Burkholderiales; family Burkholderiaceae_C; genus Rubrivivax. The sequence continues at coordinate 7,394 of CAYTWU010000065.1, read as the reverse complement.
GGTGGTCAAGAGCCTGGGGCAACGGCAATGCGAAGGGGGCGGCACGCCGGCGGCCACGCTGGCGCAGGCCCTGCAGGCGGCCGGCGTGCAGGTGCTGGCGCAGGCCTGTGCCCACGATGGCCGCATGCGGCCCGCGGTGTGCGGCGCCTCCGACGGCGTGATGGGCTGGTTCCAGATCCCCGGCGATCAGCTCGCCAAGGCGCAGGGCCTGGGTTTTGTCGCCATCACCAGCCTGCCCGACGCCCGTCGGCAAGATTGCCGCTGAGCGCCGGCCCGCCGGTCACTGCACGCGCCGCACCCGGGGCGTGGCGTTGGCGCCCTCGATGCTCATCAGGAAGTTGCCGAGCGCACCGCGGCTGATCGACACCCTGGGGTCCTGCAGGTTGTAAAAGCCGTTGGTCGGCTCGGTGACCACCCAGACCTGGCCGTTTTCCAGCTGCAAGCGAGTGCCGGCCTTGAATTCCTGCACCAGGCCGACGACCCGGCTGTCCAGACGGTCCGGCGCGGCCTGAATGGCCTTCTGCTCGAAGCCGAACCCCGCGGCCGGGTCGCCAGAGGCACGCGGCGCGGCGGCTGCGCCTGCGGTCGTCGTTGCCGGTGCGTTGGGCGCCGGTGCGCCCCAGCCAGCCCGCGAGCCCAGGCCGGGCAGCGCAATGGCGTCGTAACAGGCCAGCCGCGCCGGCGCCTCCGGGATGATGCGGCAGCGCTGCATAGCGGCCGGGTCCAGCTGGGCGGCGGCCATCGTGGGGGCCAGCGCGGCCAGCGCCAGCAGGCCCGCAGCGGCCAGGGGGGTGCGTGTCTTCATGGGCTTCACTGTACCCGCTCGGCAAGCCGCGCCGGCCCATGCCAAGATGCCGGTCCATGGCAAGCAGTGGTTGGCGCCAGAGGGCGCGGTGGTTGATCGGGGTGGGCCTGGTGTGGGCCCTGCTGGCAGGCTGCGCCACGCTGGACGAGCGCCAGCGCGAATGGATCTTCCAACCCAGCGACCGCACCTGGTGGGGCGGCCTGGCCGCGGCCGAAGGCATGCAGGACGTGTGGATCGACTTCAGCGCCCGGCAGACCGGCGAGGCGGTGCGCCTGCATGGGCTGTGGGCACCCCAGGCGCGGCCGGACGCCCCGGTGCTGCTCTACCTGCACGGCGCGCGATTTGACGTGCGTGGCAGCGCGCACCGCATGCGGCGCCTGCAGGAGCTGGGGTTCTCGGTGCTGGGCGTGGACTACCGCGGCTTTGGCCAGAGCAGCAAGGGCCTGCCGTCGGAGACCCTGGCCTACGAAGACGCGCAGGCCGCCTGGGACTGGCTGGGCCGGCAGCACCCCGGCGCGCCGCGTTATGTGTTCGGCCATTCGCTGGGCGGTGCCATTGCCGTGCACCTGGCCAGCACGCGCAGCGACCTGCGTGGCCTGATCGTCGAGGGCAGCTTCACGTCAATCCCGGAGCTGGTCAAACACTTCAAGTGGGGCTGGCTGCCCATCGGGCCCCTGATCACGCAGCGCTTCGAGGCTGCCGAGCACATGCGGCGTGTCACCGCGCCTGTGCTGGTGGTGCACGGCAGTGCCGACAGCCTGATCCCGCCGCTGCTGGGCCGGGCGCTGTATGAAGCCGCCCCCGGGCCCAAACGCTTTGTGCTGGTCGACGGCGGCACGCACCACAACACCAACGCGGTGGGCCAGCCGCAGTACCGGCAGGCGCTGGCCGAGTTGTTCGGGCTGGGTCAGGCGGAGTGACTTCAGGCTGTCAAACAACCACCCCACACTCCCGATCTCACTGAGAGGAAGCCATGGGCCACCCCATCGACCACACCCCGCGCGTGCCGAACCGCCGCGACTTCTTCCGCAGCAGCGGCGGTGCCGCGTTGCTGGTGGCGGTGCCGCTGCTGCCGGCCCAGGCCGCCGGCGCGGTCTTCCAGCACGGCGTCGCCAGCGGCGACCCGCTGGCCGACCGCGTCATCCTCTGGACACGGGTGAGCCCGCCTGCGGGCACCACGGCCGTCAGCGTGGAGTGGTGGATCGCCACCGACCCGGGCCTGACCCAGGTGGTCGCGCGTGGCCGCGTGCGCACCAGCGCCGCGCGCGACTTCAGCGTCAAGGTCGATGCCGGCGGCCTGGCCGCCGGCCGCACGCACTACTACCGCTTCAGCGCGCTGGGCGAGTCCTCTCCGACGGGGCGCACCCGCACCCTGCCCACCGGCCGCACCGACCACCTGCGCATCGCGGTGGCGAGTTGCTCCAACCATGCCTACGGTCTGTTCAACGCCTACCGCCGCATCGCCGAGCGGGCCGACCTGGACCTGGTGCTGCACCTGGGCGACTACCTGTACGAATACGGCGATGGCCAGTACGGTGACCTGCGCCCCACCCAGCCGGCCAACGAGATCGTCACGCTGACCGACTACCGCAGCCGCCACGCCCAGTACAAAACCGATGCCGACCTGCAGGCGCTGCACCGGCAGCACCCCATGGTGCCGATCTGGGACGACCACGAAAGCGCCAACGACGCCTGGCAACGCGGCGCGCAGAACCACGACCCGGCCAGCGAGGGCCTGTGGGCTGCACGCCGCCGCGCCGCGCTGCAGGCCTACTACGAGTGGATGCCGGTGCGCGAGCCGGCGGACCTGAAACAGGCGCAGCGCAGCTTCCGCCTGGGCGACCTGGCGCAGATCACGATGCTGGAGACCCGGCTCTCCGGCCGTTCCGAACAACTGCCGGCCAACATCCCCATCCCTTTGCTGGGCCTGGGTTTCAAGGCCACGGGTCGGTTCCTGGACCCGGCACGCAGCCTGCTCGGCAGCGCGCAGGAGGCCTGGCTGGCCGACACGCTGCAGGCCAGCCCGGCCACCTGGAAGCTGCTGGGCCAGGGCGTGATGTTTGCCCAGCTCAAGGCCCTGGGCCGGCCCAACGCCGAAGGTGGTGGCCTCTTCGTCAACCCCGACCAGTGGGACGGTTACCCGCCCTGCCGTGACCGGGTCTTCGACATGATCGACGCCGCCGGCGGCAACGTGGTGGTGCTCACCGGCGACATCCACAGCGCCTGGGCCAACGACCTGGCGCGCGACCCCAACAACCCCGATGTGGCCAACGGCGGCTACGACAAGGCCACCGGCGCCGGTTCGCGCGCGGTGGAGTTCGTCACCACGTCGATCACCAGCCCCGGCCTGCCCGACCCGGACGGCACGTTCGCCGGCATCATCTTCAGCCAGAACCCGCACATCCGACACGCCGACCTGGACCGCCGGGGTTACCTGCTGCTGGACATCCAGCCGGCGCGTGTGGTGGGCGAGTTCTACGTGGTCGACACGGTGGCAGCGCCCAGCGCGGTGGAGAGTTTTGTCACCGCCTTCGAGGTGCAGGCCGGCAGCAACCACCTGGTGCCCTCGGCGCAGACCCCGGCCAAGGCCCACCCACCGGCCCCGGCGCCCTGAAGACGCGGGTCGTGGTCCAATCCGGGCCACGACCATGAACGATCCCCGCCCCGCCGATCCGGCGAACGCCGTGCGCGTCGCCAAGCTGATGACCGAACGTGGCCTGGCCTCGCGCCGCGAATCCGACGCCTGGATCGAAGCAGGCTGGGTGAAGGTGAACGGCCAGCCTGCGGTGCTGGGCCAGCGTGCCACGCCCGATGCCGTGATCGAGATCGACCCGCGCGCCCGCCACGAGCAGGCCGAGCGCGTGACGGTGCTGCTGCACAAGCCCGTGGGCCTGGTCAGCGGCCAGGCCGAAGACGGTTATGCGCCCGCGGCCAGCCTGTTCACCGCCGCCAACCGCTGGAACGCCGACAAGCTGGCGCGCAAGTTCCACAGTGGTCAGACCCGCGGCCTGGCACCGGCCGGCCGGCTGGACATCGATTCCACCGGCCTGCTGGTGCTGACGCAGGACGGCCGCATCGCCAAGCTGTTGATCGGTGACGAGAGCCAGGTCGAGAAGGAGTACCTGGTGCGCGTGGCCTATGGCCGCGGCCCCAAGCTGCCCGACGAAGACCTGCAGCGCCTGCGCCATGGGCTGGAACTGGATGGCGTGAAGCTGCGTCCCGCCCGCGTGAGCTGGGCCAACGAAGACCAGCTGCGCTTTGTGCTGCGCGAGGGCCGCAAGCGCCAGATCCGCCGCATGTGCGATCTGGTCGGCCTGCAGGTGCTGGGCCTGAAGCGGGTGCGCATCGGCAGCGTGGTGCTGGGCCAGTTGCCCGTGGGGCAGTGGCGCTACCTCGGGCCGCACGAGCGCTTCATCTGATGACGGCGGCGGTCCCGACCAGCCGCCGCCCGGCCCTGGGCCACGGCGGCGCGGCCCTGGTGCTGGCGCTGCTGATGGGCCTGCAGCCAGCCACGACCGACATCTACCTGCCCGCACTGCCGCTGCTCACCGCCGAGCTGGCGGCGCCGATGGGGCTGGCGCAGCTGACGATGTCGGCGCTGATCCTGGCCTTTGGCTGCGGGCAACTGCTGTGGGGCCCGGTGGCCGACCGCGTGGGCCGCCGGCCGGTGCTGGTCGGCACGCTGCTGGCGTACGCGCTGGCCAGCGTCGGCGGTGCCCTGGCCGGCAGCATCGAACAGCTGGTGTTCTGGCGCACGCTGCAGGGTTTCGTGATGGCCGGCTCGGTGGTCTGCTCGCGCGCGATGGTGCGCGACCTCTACGAGCCCACCGAAGGCGCGCAGGTGATGGCGCTGGCCCTCACCGGCCTGGGCGTGGTGGCCATCACCGGCCCGGCGCTGGGTGGCCTGGTCACCGGCTGGGCCGGCTGGCGCATGGCCCTGGTGGTGGTGGCGGTGTACGGCGCCGTGGCGCTGGCCATCGTCGCCTGGCGCGTGCCCGAGACCCTGCTTCACCAGAACCCGCACGCCACGGCACTGGGCCCGATGCTGGCCAACTGGTGGCAGGTGCTGCGCCACCCGGGCTTCCGGGCGTGGATGCTGCTGGTCACCTGCACCTACGGCGGCATCTTCACCTACCTGGCGGGTTCGTCGTTTGTGTACATGGACGTGCTGGGCCTGAGCGCCGGCGAATACGGCCTGGCGCTGGCCTCGGTGTCGTGTTTCTACATGGCCTCCACGGTGGTCTGCCGCGGCTGGATCCGCCGCTTTGGCATGGCCGGCACAGTGACGCGTGGCGCCTGGTTCACCGCAGTGGCCGCACTCTCGTTGGCAGGGCTGGCATGGGCCGGTGTGCAGTCGATCTGGGCCGTGCTGGTGCCGCAGTGGATCTACGCTCTCGGCCACGGCTTCCACATGCCTTGCGGGCAGGCCGGCACGGTGGGCCCCTTCCCGCAGAAAGCGGGCGCCGCTTCGGCGCTGGCAGGCTTCATCATGTCCGTGGTGGCCTTCGGCATCGGCCAATGGCTGGGCGTGGCGCTGGACGGCACGGTGCAGCCCTTTGCCTACGGCCTGGGCTTCTGGGCGGCCATGACGTGCCTGGTGGCGTGGACGCTGGTGCGCCGCCACGGCACGCTGCGGTGAACACACCATGGTCTTGAAGGGCCTGTGCCTGGCGGGACCCACCGCCAGTGGCAAGACGGCCATCGCACTGGCGTTGGCCGAGCAGTTGCCGCTGGAGGTGATCAGCGTCGACTCCGCGCTGGTCTACCGCGGCATGGACATCGGCACCGCCAAACCCAGCGCCGCCGAGCAGGCCGCCGTGCCCCACCACCTGATCGACATCCGCGACCCGCGGGAGGCCTACTCCGCCGCACAGTTCGCCGCCGACGCCACGCGCCTGGCCGGCGAGATCCGCGGGCGCGGCCGGCTGCCGCTGCTGGTGGGTGGCACGATGCTGTACTTCAAGGCCCTGCGCGAGGGCATCGATGCCATGCCCGCCGCCGACCCGGCCGTGCGAGCCACGCTGGACCAGCGCGCCGCGGCCGAGGGCTGGCCCGCACTGCACGCCGAGCTGGTCCGCGTGGACCCCGTCACCGCAGCGCGGCTGGCGCCGGCCGACAGCCAGCGCATCCAGCGCGCCCTGGAGGTGTTCCTGGTGTCGGGCCAGCCGCTCTCGGCCTGGCACCGGGACCAGCT
>CAYTWU010000065.1:0-1385 GCA_964442175.1 uncultured Rubrivivax sp. | reverse complement strand
GGCCCCCAGCGAGCGGTCGCACTGGCCACTGGTCTCGTTGGAGCCGAACGACCGCGCCTGGCTGCACCGGCGCATCGCCGAACGTTTCGACGCCATGCTGGCCGCGGGTTTGGTGCAGGAGGTGGAAAGCCTGCGCGCGCGCGGCGACCTGCACGCCGATCTGCCGTCCATGCGCTGCGTGGGTTACCGCCAGGCCTGGCAGGCCTTGGACGCCGGCGACCTGGCACCGCTGCGCGACACCGGCATCGCCGCCACGCGCCAGCTGGCCAAACGCCAGCTGACCTGGCTGCGCAGCAGCGCGGACCGCGTCGTGGTGCCCTGCGACACCCCTGAAACACGGGGCCAGGCCCTGCAGACGCTGCAGCGCCTGGCCGGCGCGTGACCTCTGCACACCCTCAGGTCCTGGGGGCACAGCACGGTTCGTGAACCGGGTCACGGCGGGATTTCCCGCAGATCGGCACCATGCGTGCCATGCGATTCCTTTTCAAATCCTTGTTCATCACCATCGGTTTTCTGGCTGCCGCGGCCCAGGCAGCGCCGGTGGCCATCAGCCTCACCGGCGCCATGTCGGTGCAGGCCTACAGCGGCAGCGCCGCCGTCAACGCCGGCAACCTGGACATCTCCGACAACCTGTTCTACATCCGCGAACAGCAGGTGGGCGGGGTGCAGTCCTGGTACCTGTTCTACGACCCCCAGGGCCGGGCGAACGTGCAGGCCACGCTGGACTTCGGCGCGCCGATCCTGGACGTCATCACCACCAGCCGTGGCCTGGCCGACAGCGTGGGCACCTACGGCGTGGACGTGGACGGTGACGGTGTTTTCGACGACTACGCCACGCGCACGCTGATGGGCCTGGAAAACGGCGACACCGTGAACTGGACCCTGGGTGGCAGCACCCTGGCCATCAACTGGAGCGCCATCGACCCGGGCGACCATGTGCGTGTGCTGGTGCAGGCCGTGCCCGAGCCGGGCAGCCTGGCGCTGGCCGCACTGGCCCTGGGCGGCCTGCTGCTCACCGGCCGCCGCGCCCGCACCAAGGCCCGCTGAAAGATCGGCCATGCCCGCTCGGGCATGATCCGCATCGATGCTGCGGATCGAACAACTCCACAAGTCCTTCGGCGCCACGCCGGTCTTCCACGGCGTGGACCTGCACCTGGCGCGTGGCGAGTTCGTCGCGCTGCTGGGCGAGTCCGGTGTTGGCAAGTCCACGCTGCTGAACTGCATCGCCGGGCTGGAAGCCGCCGACAGTGGCAGCGTGCACATCGCCGGCACCGACCTGGCCCCGCTGGACGATGACGCCCGGGCCCGGCTGCGCCGCAGCACGCTGGGTTTTGTGTTCCAGGCCTTCCACGTGCTGCCGCACCTCAGTGTGGCGGAGAACGTGG
>CAYTWU010000064.1:8047-14662 GCA_964442175.1 uncultured Rubrivivax sp. | reverse complement strand
GTGATCGTCGAGGAGATGGTGCGCCAGGGCCTGGACCCGCGCGCCAGCTCGCTGCAGGTGGGCATCTTCGGCGCCGAGCCCTGGACGGAGGCGATGCGCCACGACATTGAGGTCCGCGCGGGCCTGAAGGCCGTGGACATCTATGGCCTGAGCGAGGTGATGGGCCCCGGCGTGGCCAGCGAATGTGTGGAGACGCAGGATGGCCCGGTGATCTGGGAAGACCATTTCTACCCCGAGATCATCAACCCGGAAACCGGCATGCCGGTGGCCGATGGCGAAGAAGGCGAGCTGGTCTTCACCACGCTCACCAAGGAAGCGCTGCCCATCATCCGCTACCGCACGCGCGACCTCACGCGCCTGCTGCCGCCCACCGCGCGCAGCATGCGCCGCATGGGCAAGATCGTCGGCCGCAGCGACGACATGCTGATCATCCGTGGCGTCAACGTCTTCCCGACGCAGATCGAGGAGCTGGTGCTGAAGCTGCCCGAGCTCTCTGGCCAGTACCAGCTGGTGGTCACCCGTTCGGGCAACCTCGATGAACTGCAGGTGCTGGTGGAGCTGCAGCCACAGCACGAAGGCGCTGCACGCGAGGCCGTGGCCGCAGCGCTGCAGGGCCGCATCAAGACCCTGGTCGGTGTCAGCACCACGGTGAGCGTGGGGGCGCCCGGGTCCATTGAACGCACGCTGGTGGGCAAGGCCCGGCGTGTGATCGACAAGCGGCCCAAGTAAGGAGCGACGATGTACACACAAGCGATGGACACGATGGCCCGCGAAGGCGGCGCCAAGCTGGAGAAGGTGCTGAGCGCCGACGAGCAGCACCTGCAGGAGCGCTTCGACGCCCGCATCGACGCAGGCGACTTCATCGAGGCCAAGGACTGGATGCCCGACAACTACCGCAAGACGCTGCTGCGCCAGATCAGCCAGCACGCGCACTCGGAGATCGTCGGCATGCTGCCCGAGGGCAACTGGATAGCCCGCGCGCCCACGCTCAAGCGCAAGGCCATCCTGCTGGCCAAGGTGCAGGACGAAGGCGGCCACGGCCTGTACCTCTACGCCGCTGCCGAGACGCTGGGCACCAGCCGCGACCAGATGATCGACGCGCTGCACAGCGGCAAGGCCAAGTACAGCAGCATCTTCAACTACCCCACGCTGACCTGGGCCGACATCGGCACCATCGGCTGGCTGGTGGACGGCGCGGCCATCATGAACCAGGTGCCCATCTGCCGCTGCAGCTACGCGCCGTACGCGCGCGCGATGATCCGCATCTGCCGCGAGGAGAGCTTCCACCAGCGCCAGGGTTTTGACAGCCTGCTGGTGATGATGAAGGACGGCACCGACGCCCAGCGCGCGATGGTGCAGGACGCCGTGAACCGCTGGTGGTGGCCCTGCCTGATGATGTTCGGCCCGCCCGACGACCAGAGCCCCAACAGCGCGCAAGGCATGCGCTGGGGCATCAAGCGTGTGAGCAACGACACGCTGCGCCAGAAGTTCGTCGACGCCACGGTGGAGCAGGCCAAGGTGCTGGGCGTGACGCTGCCCGACCCGGACCTGAGGTGGAACGAAGCGCGCCAGGCGCACGACTTCGGCGCCATCGACTGGTCCGAATTCTGGCGCGTGGTGGCCGGCGACGGCCCCAACAACCGCGAGCGCCTGGCGATGCGCGTGAAGGCCTGGGACGACGGCGCCTGGGTGCGCGATGCGGCGCTGGCGCATGCGGCGAAGCAGACCACACAAAAGGAAGCAGCATGAGCACGAACCAAGAGTGGCCGAAGGATGGAACAGCGGCCGAATGGCCGCTGTGGGAAGTCTTTGTCCGCAGCCGCGCCGGCCTGGACCACAAACACTGCGGCAGCCTGCACGCGGCCGACCCGCAGATGGCCATCCAGATGGCGCGCGACGTCTACACACGCCGGCAGGAAGGCTGCAGCATCTGGGTGGTGCGCAGCGACCAGATCGTCGCCAACGACCCGGGCGACAAGGCCATGTACTTCGACCCGGCCGAGGACAAGGTGTACCGCCACCCGACGTTCTTCAAGCTGCCGGCTGAAGTCGACCACATGTGAGCGCACGATGACGGCTTCGATCCAACTGCAACACCGCCCCGACGTGGAGTACCTGCTCCGCCTGGGCGACACCTGCCTGATCCTGGGCCAGCGCCTGGGCGAGTGGTGCGGCCACGCGCCGGTGCTGGAAGAAGACATCGCACTCGCCAACATGGCGCTGGACCTGATCGGTCAGACCCGCGCGCTGCTCACACACGCCGGCACGCTGGGCGGCCAGGGCTTCGATGAAGACCAGCTGGCCTTCCTGCGCGAGGAGCGCGACTACCGCAACCTGACGATGGTGGAGCTTCCGCGCGGTGACTTCGCTTTCACCGTGCTGCGCAACCTGTTCGTCTCCACCTGGCTGAAGCTGCACTGGGAGCGGCTGGCCGATTCGTCCGACGCGGAGCTGGCCGGCATCGCCGGCAAGGCCCTCAAGGAAGCGCGTTACCACCAGCAGCACGCGGCCGACTGGGTGGTGCGGCTGGCCGATGGCACCGACGAGTCGCGCCGCCGCACCACCGCTGCGCTGGCCGAGCTGTGGCGCTACGTGCCCGAGCTGTTCACCGCCGATGCGGTGGACGATGCTGCGGCCAAGCTGGGCCCGTCGCGCGCTGCGCTGAAGGATGCCTGGTTTGCCGAAGTGGGCAGCGTCTTCGCCGATGCCGGCCTGCAAGCGCCGGCCGAATCGCCCTTCCGCAGCAGCGGCACGCAGGGCATCCACACCGAGCACATGGGCCGTCTGCTGGCCGAGATGCAGCACCTGCAGCGGGCCTTCCCGGGGGGCGTCTGGTGAGATCGGCACACGCGCCGGCCTGGGCGGTGCTCGACACGGTGCTGGACCCGGAAGTCCCGGCGCTGTCGCTCACCGACCTGGGCATCGTGCGCGACGTGCGTGACGCACCCGAGGGCCTGGAGGTGGTGCTCACGCCCACCTACAGCGGCTGCCCGGCCACCGAGGTGATCTCGCAGAGCGTGGTCGATGCCCTCGTGGGCGCCGGCCTGGGCCCGGTGCAGATCACGATGCAGCGCGCCCCGGCCTGGACCACGGACTGGATCAGTGAAGACGGCCGCCGCAAGCTGCGCGACTACGGCATCGCGCCGCCGGGGCCGGTGGATGCCACGGCCGGTGCGCCCATCCGCATCGTGCGCAAGGCCGCGCCAAGCTCGGCCATCGCCTGCCCGCGCTGCCACAGCCTGAACACCGAACGGCTGTCCGCGTTCGGCGCCACCGCGTGCAAGGCGCTGTACCGCTGCGTCGCCTGCCGCGAACCATTTGAGCACTTCAAACCGATATGAACACGACCCCGTTGTTCCATGAGCTCACGGTTCGCCGCATCGAGCCCGACACCGCCGAAGCCGTGGTCGTCAGCTTCGACGTGCCCGAGCCGCTGCGCGAGACCTACGCCTTCACCCAGGGCCAGTACCTCACGCTGCGCAAGACCATCGGCGGTGAAGACCTGCGCCGCAGCTACAGCATCTGCGCCGGCGTGGACGACGGCGAGCTGCGCGTGGGCGTGCGCAAGGTCCGGGGCGGTGTGTTCTCGAACTGGATCAACGAATCGCTCAAGCCGGGCGACAGCATCGCCGTGATGGCGCCGCAGGGCCGCTTCTTCGTGCCGCTGGACCCGGCCGCGCGCCGCCACCACGTGGGCATCGCGGGCGGCAGCGGCATCACGCCCATCCTGTCGATCCTGAAGACGGTGCTGGCGCGCGAGCCGTTGTCCAGCGCGTCGCTGATCTACGGCAACCGCATGCTCAAGTCCACGATGTTCAAGGAAGAACTCGAGGACCTGAAGAACCGTTACTTCACGCGACTGGCGCTGCACCATGTCTTCAGCGACGAGCCCACGGATGCCCCGCTGAACATGGGCCTGATGACGCGCGACAAGATCGCCGAGTTCCTGGGCAGCGTGGTGCCAGCCCAGGGCATTGACCATGTCTACATCTGCGGCCCCTACCAGATGAACGACGAGGCCGAAGCCGCGTTGCTGGCCGCGGGCGTGCCCGAAGACCGCATCCACATCGAACGTTTTGGCCTGGCCCCACAGGCTGCTGGCGCCGTGGTGCACCAGGCGCTGCCGGGCGATGCCGAACAGGCCAAGGTCGTGATCATCCGCGACGGTCTGCGCCGCGAGATCGATTTCCTGAAGGACCAGCCCAGCATCCTCGACGCCGCCAGCGCCGCCGGGCTGGAGGTGCCCTTCAGCTGCACCAGCGGCGTGTGCGGCACCTGCCGCGCCAAGCTGATCGAAGGCGAGGTGCGCATGGAACGCAACTTCGCGCTTGACAAGGCCGAGGTCGCCAACGGCTTTGTGCTGACCTGCCAGGCGCACCCGGTGACGGAGCGGGTGGTGCTCTCCTTCGACGAGCGTTGAACAGTTTGCCGGGCATGCACAGAGATCACCACCAAGACGCCAAGACACAAAGAGCACCAAGGAATTCTTGCCTTCTTGGTGTCTTGGTGTCTTGGTGGTGAAACAGGTCTTACGAACGCCATGGCCAGAGGCAGAGCAGCCACCTACGACGACCAGCGCGGCCTGATCCTGCAGCGCGCGGCCGAGTTGTTTGCGCGCTCGGGTTATGTGGCCACGTCGATGAACCAGGTGGCCGAGGCCTGTGGCTTCAGCAAGCCCACGCTGTACCACTACTTCCGCGACAAGGACGCGCTGCTGGCCAGCATCTGCGACGAACATGTGCTGCGCCTGCACGCGATGGCCAGCGAGGTGCTGGCCGAACCGCTGCCACCTGCCGCCAAGCTGCGCGAGCTGATCGCGCGAATCCTGGCCGAATACGCCGACGCCCAGCACGCGCACCGCGTGCTGACCGAAGACGTGCGCTTCCTCGGCACCGCCGACCAGGCCCGCATCCTGGGCCGCGAGCGCGAGGTGGTGGCCGCCTTTGCCCAGGTGGTGGCCGCGATCCGGCCCGACCTGCACGCCGCGGCGCTGGACAAACCCCTCACGATGCTGCTGTTCGGCATGATCAACTGGATGTTCACCTGGCTGCGGCCCGGTGGTGAGCTGACGCACGCGACCATGGCCCCGCTGGTGGCCGATCTTTTCATCGGCGGCCTGGCCGCCGTGCACCCCGCACCCGAGACCCAAGCTTCATGAACACCCTGCAAAGTTACGTCGGCGGCCGCTGGATCGGCACCACCCCGGCCCAGACCCTGAAGAGCGCCATCAACGGCCGCCCCGTGGCCGCCACGCACGCCGAGGCGCTGGACTTTGCCGAGGCCGTGCAGTACGCGCGCCGCGTCGGTGGCCCGGCGCTGATGAAAACCGACTTCCAGCAGCGCGCCGGCATCCTGAAGGCGCTGGCCAAGCTGCTGATCGAGAAGAAGGAACAGCTCTACGCCATCTCGGCCCACACCGGCGCCACACGCGCCGACAGCTGGGTGGACATCGAAGGCGGCAGCGGCACACTCTTCGCGTACGCCGGCGTCGGCAGCAACGAGCTGCCCTCGGGCAACCTGGTGCACGAAGGCCCGGCGATGCCGCTGGGCAAGACGGGTGTGTTCGCCGGCACGCACATCCTGGTGCCACGCGGCGGCGTGGCGGTGCACATCAACGCCTTCAACTTCCCGGTCTGGGGCCTGCTGGAAAAGTTCGCCCCCACCTTCCTGGCCGGCATGCCCTGCATCGGCAAACCGGCCACGGCGACCAGTTACCTGACGGAAGCCTGCGTGCGCATCATGCTGGACAGCGGCCTGCTGCCCGAAGGCGCGTTGCAGCTGGTGATCGGCGGCACGGGCGATCTGCTGGACCGGCTGGAAGGCGCTGACATCGTCACCTTCACCGGCAGCGCCGACACCGCGGCCAAGCTTCGCGTGCGGCCCAACCTCGTGCGCAATTCGGTGCCCTTCAACGCCGAGGCCGACAGCCTGAACTGCGCGATCCTGGCGCCCGACGTCACGCCCGACGACCCGGAGTTCGAGTTGTTCGTCAAGGAAGTGGCGCGCGAGATCACCGTCAAGGCCGGCCAGAAGTGCACCGCGATCCGTCGCACCATCGTGCCGCGCCAGCACCTGGACGCGGTGGCCAGCGCGCTGCGCAGCCGCCTGGCCAAGACCACGGTGGGTGACCCGGCGGTGGAGGGGGTGCGCATGGGCGCGCTGGCGTCCCGGGACCAGCAGCGTGACGTCGCCGAACGTGTCGCGCAACTGATGCAAGGCGCCGAGCTGGTCTACGGCGAACGCGACGGTTTTGCACCGCTGGGCGAAGGCACCGGCGACGGCGCATTCTTCTGCCCCACGTTGCTGCTGGCCCGCCAGCCGCTGGACAGCGCCGCGCACGACATCGAAGCCTTCGGCCCCGTCAGCACGCTGATGCCCTACGACGACCTGGACGAAGCATTGGCGCTGGCCGCGCGCGGCAAGGGCAGCCTGGTCGGCACCCTGGTCACCAAGACCCCGGCCATCGCTGCGCGTGCTGTTCCCGTGGCCGCCGCGCACCATGGCCGTTTGCTGGTGCTGGACCGCGAGGCCGCGCCGGAATCCACTGGCCATGGCAGCCCGCTGCCGCTGCTCAAACACGGTGGCCCGGGCCGGGCCGGCGGTGGTGAAGAGCTG
>CAYTWU010000064.1:0-8037 GCA_964442175.1 uncultured Rubrivivax sp. | reverse complement strand
CGCCGTCAAGCACTACCTGCAGCGCGCCGCGCTGCAAGGTTCGCCAACGATGCTGGCCGCGGTGACGGGCGAATACCTGCGTGGTGCGAAGCGCATCGAGACCGAGGTGCACCCGTTCCGGCGTTACTTCGAAGACCTGCAGATCGGCGAGAGCCTGCTGACGCACCGCCGCACCGTCACCGAGGCCGACATCGTCGCCTTCGGCGGCATCAGCGGCGACTACTTCTACATGCACTTCGACGAGCTGGCGGCCAAGGAGTCGGCCTTCGGCCAGCGCATCGCCCACGGTTACTTCGTGTTGTCGGCGGCGGCGGGCCTGTTCGTGTCGCCAGGTGTCGGCCCGGTGCTGGCCAACTACGGGCTGGACACGCTGCGCTTCGTCAAGCCGGTGGGGATCGGCGACACCATCCAGGCGCGGCTGACCGCCAAGCGCAAGGTGGACCGGCAGAAGAAGGGCAGCGATGGCGTGGCCCAGGGCGTGGTGGCCTGGGACGTGGAGGTCAGCAACCAGCACGGCGAGCTGGTCGCCAGCTACGACATCCTGACCCTGGTGGCCAAGCGCGGCTGAGCGCCGGGCCGCCCCGCGCGGGGCGTGGACAATGCCGGCATGCCGTCCAAGATCGACGCCGGGCGGCCCCTGAGCCGCCGCCAGCGCCACTGGCAACGCCAGCGCCGCAGGCGCATGCAACTGCTGGCGGCCGTGGGGCCGGCGCTGATGCTGCATGCGCTGCTGCTCAGCTTCACCTTCGGCGGCCCGCCCCCTGTGGCCGCGCCTGCGCTGCGGGTTCGGCTCGTGCAACGGCCTGCGCCCGTGCCTACGCCCGTGCCCGTGCCCGTGCCGGCTCCCGCCCTGGAAGCCGATCAGCCATCGCTGACCACCGAACCACCGGCACCACCACCAGCGCCACGGCCAGCGCCCTTCCCCGCGCCGGCCCCCGTGGTGGCCGCTGCGCCGGCACCGGTGCCTGTGCCTGCGCCGGCCCCGGCCCCCACGGTGATGGCCGTGGACAAGCCCGAGGCAACCACCTGGGCCGTGCCGCCCCCTGCGCCGGTCCCTGCACCGGCCCCACCTGTGCCGGAGCCCGTGCCCGCACCCGCACCCGCACCCGCACCCGCACCTGTCCTCGCCGTTGCACCGGCAGCGTCCACGCCGCAGGAGCTGGCGCAGGCCCAGGCGCTGGCCGAAGCACAGCGGCGGGCAACGGAGCGCCTGGATGCCGAGCGCCGCGCCGCGGCCCAGGCCGCCGCTGAAGCCGAGGCCCAGCGCCAAGCCGCTGCGCGCCAGTTGGAGGCTGCGCGCCTGCAGCAGCAGGAAGCTGCCGCACGTGCTGAACGAGAGGCGCAGGCCATGCAACAAGCGGCACAACAAGCAGCGGCAGAAGCTGCCGCAAAAGCTGCGGCACAACAAGCCGCAGCACAAGCCGCAGCACAAACCGCAGCACAAGAGGCCGCACGGGCCCGCGCCGCAGCGGCAGCCGTGCCCCCGCCCCCCACCGCCGAAGAGCGGCGCGAGGCCCGGCTGCGGGCCATCGGCCGCCAGCTCGACGAAGAGGCCGCACAGCGCCAGGCCGCGGCCGATGCGCGGCCCTCGGCCTTCAGCAGCCTGCGCCGCGGCCGGCTGTTTGGCCGCACCGACCCCAACACCGAGCTGGTGCTCTACGCCGAAGCCATGGCACGCCGCATCCAGCTCAACACCGGCGTGGGCCAGGTGCAGGCCATCGCGCAGCGCCCGCACACCGCGCCGGTGGTCACGCTGGCGATCCGGCGCGACGGCACGCTGGAGTCCATCAGCTTCGTCACCAGCAGCGGCGTGCCCGAGGTCGACGAGGCCGTGCGCCGCATCGTGTTGGGCGTGGCACCGTTCCCGGCGTTTTCAGAGGCGCTGGCGCGGGACTACGACGTGGTGGAAATCCGCCGCACCTGGCGCTTCGATTCGGCGGTGCGGCTGGACTGACAGGCTCAAGCGACCCGAGCACGCTGGCACGGTTGTCAGCCAGATCCGCACAAGCGGCGGTTGACCGGGTTCCGTTGCAGGAAACTGGTCTCCCATGGGGCCGGCACGTGGGGCAGGGCGGTCTCGGTGATCCAGCGCCGTCCGTCAGCCAAGCAGGCGTCGGCCGCGCTCTGGTCGCCGGCGCGTTCCAGTGCCTGCGCGAGGATCTGCCAGGCCTCCGGCATGTAGGTGGTGGCCTGCAGCCCTTCGCCCATCACGGGACGCAGGCCACGGGCCAGTGTGGCGGCTGTTTCCACGGCGTCCCGGTCGTTGATCTCGCAAAGCCGGTGGATGCGCCGCAGTACTGCGCTGCGTGCCATGCCGGGCATGCCTGCTTGTTCATACTGCACTGCGACGCGGGCCATCTGTTGAGCGACCTCGGCGGCATCGCCCTGGCGTGACCACTCCAGCCATGGCGCTTGCGACAGCGGTGCCTGCCAATGGTCGCGCCGCCGGGCGCCGACCGGCGCCAGCGCCGCCTGCGGTGTTTGCCCGTCGATCATGGCGGCCTGGGCCCGGATCCAACTCAGCTGGGTGCTGATCGCCTCCGGCCATGGACTGTCGTCCACTTCCAGCGCAGCCAGGGCCTGCGCCGAGTCGCCGAGCAACAGCCACAGGTGTGCGAGTGTCAGCCGGACCTTGATCTGCGTGGGCGCTGGCGCCTCGGCCAGGTGGTCCCGGGCTGGTGTGAGCAGAGCCAGCGCTTCTTCGAACCGGCCGGCATGGATCAGGGCGCTGCCCAGTGCGACGGCGTTGAGCACCACCAGTGGGTTGCCGGGGCCGGCCTGCATGACCCGCAGGCGTTGGCGCGCCCGCTCTGCCGCGCTGAGTGCTTGGGCAGGCAGGCCGGCCAGCAGCACGAGGTTGGCCAGGTTGCCCTCGACCTGGCCGGCGCTGGCGGTGTCGCCGGCCGCTTCAAATTCATCCAGCAGCGCCCGGTTCAGCGTGATTGCCTCACCAATGCGACCGGCGGCATAACAGACGTAGGCCAGGTTGGCCTGCCACTCCTGCGCCTTGCGCGTCTGCCCTTGGTCTTGCGCCAGATCCACCGCCTGCCGGCAGGAGGCCAGGGCCTCCTCATGGTGCCCCATCTGCACCAGGGCCAGGCCCTGCAGATTGAGCGCTTCGCCCCGAAGATGCTCGAACGGTGTGGCCTGCGCCACGGCCCGCGAAGCACGCGCCAGCACGGCCGGCCCGCGGTCGAGCTTGACAAAGGCCACATGGGCATCAGCGATCGCGACCCTGACCTGCTGCTCCGGCAGGCAGGCCAGCGTGGCCAGCCGCTCCACCAATTTCGTCGATTCGGCGGGGGACAGCCGGTCGCAGTTGGCCTCGAAGTGGTCGTGTACCGCCTCGAACTCGGCGGCGCGGTCACCGGCGAGGTGGCTGCAGTTGGCGGCCTCCTCGAACAGCAGCGCAGACTCCGGCAGCCGCCCAGCATCGCGCGCATCGCGCCCTGCGGCACGGTAGGCGCTGGCCGCTTGCGGCCAGCGCCGGGCCGCTGCCCAGTGGTGGGCCACGCGGGCGCGTGGCACGCGTGCATCACTCTCCAGCGCGGCGGCCGCCACGCCATGCCAATGCGGCCACTTGTCCGGTGCCAGGCTGTCGAGCACCGCCGTGCGCATCAGATCGTGCACGAACTGGCCATCGCGCAGCACACCATGGGCTTCCAGCGCAGCCGCCATTGCCATGTGCTCGGCCGGTGTCCGGCCCAACGCGGCCGGCCCGTGGTGCAGGTCAATCCCGAGTACGGCCGTCAGCCGCAGCAGCGGTTGCGCAAAGGCCGGCACCGCAAGCACCCGGCGCTGCAGCAGGGGGACTGCGTTCGACGGCGTGGGCAAGCCGGCCTTGGTGGCGTCGGTGGGCTTCAGGAGCACTTCCTTCAGCGTTTCCAAGGCGAGGTAGGGCTGCCCGCCGGCATGGCTGTGCAGCGCCTGCGCCGTCACCCGCGCGGGTGCGCCGGCCAGATCCAGCGTTTCCAGCAGGCGGGTCAGTTCGTCCAGCGTGAGCGCCGGCAGATCGACCAGGTGCGGGCGCGCGGAGTCTGTCAGCCAGTCCTGGACCAGCGCCTGCTGCGGGCTGTCGGCCATCGGCCGGGTCGCGAAGCCGAAATGCAGCACCTGGGCCGATGGACCGGCCGCCAGCCATCGCCAGGCTTCGAGCGATGCCACATCGGCAAAGTGCAGATCATCGAGCGTGATCGAGCGCACGCCGCTCTCGGCCGCTTGCTGCAACAAGGTGTCCACCGCACGCCAGAGCACGATCTGATCAGCCGGTGGGCCGTCCAGCGGAGTCGGCGCCTCGGGGATCAGCCGGGTGACGGCGCGCTGAACCCAGGGATCGAGCACCAGGCCTTGCTGGTCGATCAGTGCGCGCAGCAAGGTGCCCAGGGTCGAGTACGGGGCCAGTGCGTCACCCTTGCGGCCGGCCACCACAACCGCTGAGCCTGCCTGGCGGACAAAGTCGAGAAGCAGCCGGGTCTTGCCGATCCCTGCTTCGCCACGCAATAGAAAGGGCTGCCGCAGCTGCCATGCGCCCTGCATCGCGGCCCAGTGCCGCTCGCGGCCGATGAGCACGGGCGGGCGCAGCAGGCTGGCCGGGATCATCGTGGGACGCACGGGGGCCGCCCCGCCGCGTTCGATCGTCCGCCACAAGGCCAGCGTCTCCGCGCTGGGCAGCGTGTGTACCAGCGCGAGCTGCGTCTGCAGCTGCGAATACGCCCGGGCCGCCGCCGCATGGTCGGCGGCGAGGTAATGCAGGCGCATGCGGGCACGCCAGGCACTTTCCAGCCACGGCGCCAGTTCGGTTGCCCGACCAACCAGGGCCAGCGCCGAGATTGCGTCCTGGGTGTTCTCGAGACTGATCGACCGCTGCACCAGCGCGTCGGCAATCCGGGCCTGCCATCGTTCACGATGCAGGTCGATCCAGACCTGCAGCGCGTGCAAGTCGGGGTATGCCATGCCCGCCAGCAACGGCTGGGCGGCCAGCAGTTGCGGCAGCGGCCATTCCGCAGGGCTGCCAAAGACATCGCAATCGACACCGGTGGCCAATTCGATCGACTCGTCCTGCACGAACACCGCGTGCCCGGTGACCCGGCGCAGGCGTGTTACGTGCTGCCGCAGGTTGTCGCGCGCCCGCGCCAGGTCGCCAGGCCACAGTTGGCGAGCCACGGTGTCACGGGCCTGCCGCCCGCCGACGGCGACCACAGCCACGAGCGCTGCGAACTTGGACGACAAGTGGCCTGCGGCCAGTTCTGTCTGCCAGCCGGCCTGGCCGAGCAACTGGATCCGCAGCCGTCGGGCAGCGCCTGGGCTCATGGTGTTCCCTCCCGGCCCGAGTGTGGCCGAGGCCGCCGCGACAGGCCACTGCCATCGACAGTCGAAGTCTGTCGCTGTCACTCGGGAGTCACTCGCCGAGCTTCAGACTGGCCCCAGATCACAGCAACCAGGAGGGTCAATGGCATGCGACACATGACAGTGATGGGGGGTGCGCTGCTTGGCCTGCACCTGGTGGCCCTTGCGCAGGAGCCGAGCGCTCGCGAGCAGATGCAGCGCCGCCTGAACCAGGAGGTGGTGGCGGCGCCGTTCAACCCGGGCGACATCGAGAAGGCGCAGCGCGAAGCAGAGGCCGCCAAACGGCAGAACCTGCCACCCGTCATGCAGGCACCAGCGTACTGGCAGCCGGGATGGACCTGCGCCCACCTGACCACCTACCGGTACTACGTCTATTCGGCCTATCGCGACTGTGTTTACCACCACCACTATCACGGTCGGTACTGGCGTTGAGCCCCGGGGCGCCAACCCCGCCACTCTTCTGCGGAGGAACCATGTCCAACAGCTTTCGTCTCCTGCGGCTCTGCGCCGCCTTGTCCATCGTCGTGGCCGTGCTGAGCGGTTGTGCGGCGGCGTCCATCTCCATCGCCAAGCGCGATCTGGCGGTTCAGACCAAAACAAGCACGGCGATCTTCGTCGACCCGGTGTCACCCGCAGAGCGCACGCTGTATGTGGAGGTGCGAAGTGGTGTGTCGGAGTTCGACCGCCAAGCCTTTTCGTCCTACTTGAAGAGCCAGTTCGCCAAGAATGAAAACGGCTACCGGGTCGTGGACGACCCCGAGCGGGCGCACTACATCATGCAGGCCTATGTGCTCAGCCTGGAAGTGGCCAGCGAAGGCGCTGCGGCCGCGGCACTCAAGCAGGGCTATGTGGGTGCCGGTGACCGCGCAGGCGGCGCCCTGGCGGGTGCCTTGACCAGCAGCAAGGGCAGCGCCTACCGTGGTGCCGCGATGGGTTCGCTGCTGGCCAGTGGCACGTCGCTGGTGGCCAACGCCCTGGTGCAGGACGTGACCTTCATACTGGTCTGCGATGTTTCCGTCCGCGAACGCGTGGCCCGGGGCGTCCTGGTCCGCAAGGACACATCGATCGATGCACGTGTGTCCGACAGTGGGTCCAGCCAGCAACGTGTCTCCGAAGTGAGTGACCGCAAGGAGTACCGCACGCGCATCGTCACGACGGCCAACAAGGCCAACCTGAAACTCGAAGAGGCGCAGCCTCTGATGTATGAGAAGACGGCTTACGCGATGTCGGGGTTCTTCTGATGTGGCCCGTCGGCACGCCCGCAGGCATCGTGCTGTGGCTGGCGGCAAGCGCAGCGATGCTGTTGCCGGCCCCAGCGACAGGCGCGACCTTCGCAGAGCATTTTGACGGTCTGTCACTGTCGACCGATCTTCAGTGGACCGCATCGCCTGCGTTTGCATTCGACATGGCCTCCGGGCAAGGCCGGGCCATCAAGTCGGCTGGCTCCGGCCCTGGATTTGTCGTGTTGCAGACGACGTTTGCCATGGCTGGCGACTTCTCAGTCGATCTCAGCGTTGACCGCAGCCACACATCGGGATCACCATCGGTCGGGTTGAGCGTTCAGTCACTCGATGGCACGTCGTACGCTGCGATCTGGATCCAGCCTCCACAGCGAGTGGGCTACGAGATCAATGCACCAGACGCTTATGCATTTCGTGCCCATGCCTCGCAGGCGCTCGTCCTGAGCTTCAACATCGTGAGGGTGGCCGACACCCTCTACCTCTCAGGCAATGGGGGGCAGGGTGTGTACCTCAGCAAGGGCCATGAGCAGCTTGGCGTGCCCATGCTGGCCTCGGCCTTCTTCTACTGGACGGACCCTGGATATGACGGTCAGAGCGTTGCGCATTTCGATGACTTTTCGCTCACGGCGGATTCGCTGATCCCGGCAGTTCCCGAGCCTTCCGTTGCGGTGCTGCTGTTGCTGGGTGGACTGTTGTTGGCGCGAAGATGTCGGCGTCTGGCTGGGCCGCCGGGTGGTTGAGTTGCTTCCGGACGTTTCGTGCACCACACCCTGTCAGCTTCACCTCAGCCCCGCGTCAGCCCCTGTTGGCTGCGCGTCAGAGCAGGGTCAGTGCCCAGGCGAATGATGGTCTCCTCGAACCAGAGGAGACAGAGATGGACATTGACCTCGCCAGCCGCATCGCGGCGAGCCCGGATTACCAGGCCTTGAAGGCACGCCGCAGCCGCTTCGGCTGGACGCTGACCTTGAGCATGATGGTCGTGTACTACGGCTTCATCCTGCTGGTGGCCTTCAAGAAGGACCTGCTCTCGCAGCGCATCGGCGACGGTGTGATGACCCTGGGCATGCCCCTGGGCCTGGGCGTGATCCTGTTCACCATCCTGATCACGGGCATCTATGTCTACCGCGCCAACGGCGAGTTCGACGAGCTGACCGCCCGCATCCAGAAGGGGGCCCAGCGATGAGCCGCACCCTGCTGAAACAAGCCGGCACGGCCGCGGTGCTGGCGCTCACCGGTGCCGCCGTCTGGGCTGCCGGGGCCGACCTGGGCCAGGCTGCAAAACAGGCCACCAACTGGACGGCCATTGGCATGTTCGGCGTGTTCGTCGTCTTCACGCTGTTCATCACCAAGTGGGCCGCCGCCAAGACCAAGAGCGCCGCGGACTTCTACACCGCCGGTGGTGGCATCACCGGCTTCCAGAACGGCCTGGCGATTGCGGGCGACTACATGT
>CAYTWU010000063.1:0-14742 GCA_964442175.1 uncultured Rubrivivax sp. | reverse complement strand
ACGCGGACTGGACCCTGGGGACGACGTATTCACGACCGATCGGCAACAGGGCGCGTGCGGGGTCCTGCCAATCGACACGCCCGGCGACCTGGCGCTGCAGATCGGCCAGGCCACAACCATCGCCCTCGGTCACGAACTGGCGCGCGGCCGTCAAAGAGGGCCGCACCAGCAAACGGAAGTATTCGCCCCGCTCACCGTCACCAACGGCCACCGTCTCGCTGCCGGCGAGGTTGCCGATCAGGGTGCGCAGGCTCTCGGGCAAGCGCACCTCGTCCAGCAGCAGGAGCTGCGAGTCCAGCACACCGCCCACCACGCCCACGGCATGGCAGGCTGCGGCGACATGGGGCGTCAGGCCGCCCCGCATGTACAGGGGCAGGCTGGTGCGCCCGCGCCAGTGCTGCAACAGGATGAAACTGGCGTTTTCGCCCACGAAGCCGCCCGCCTCGTTGCCCTTGACCAGCAAGCCGTCAAGTTCGGCGTCCAGCGGCTCGGCCGTCCAGCCGCCGTCAACCACCTGGGCCAGCAACCGGATGCCCGCCTGGCGCAGTGCGGGCCAGTGCGCGCGACCTGCCGACACCAGGGGTTCGTCCACGATCAGCCAGGCCAGGCCGGCAGGCACAAACTCGGTGAGCCGTGCCAGCACGCCCTCGTGCAGGGCATCCAGGCGCAGGCCAAACGGGCCACCTGCAAACCGGGCCAGGCGATCCAGCGCGGCCACGATGTGGGCCGGGTCGGATTCCAACTCGGCGTTGTAGACACCGATCGACCCGGCGCGGCTGGCTGCAATGGCCAGCCCGACCTCATTGAGACCGGCCGGGGTGAACACGAGCTTGGCAAAGTTGGACATGGTCTCTAGCGGCTGGAAACGAGGCGGCAACAAATCACTGTTGCCAGTAAGGTACCATGAGGCCAACAGGCGTTAGCCACCTAACTTGGTACGTCGGGACGTGGTATCGCGGCGGATTCGGCATTGCGCCACACCACAGCAGCAGTCTGTCAAACGAAGGGCCGCCTGGTTGTGACACATCCACGATTCCGCTCGCGATTGTTCATGGGTCGGCTCCGGTTCCAGGTGGTGGTTTTGAGCCCAAGCCGGTCATCTGCTTGAACAGCCCATCGACCGCCCAGGCACCTTGGGCGCCTTCGGAACAACCCTAGCAAGAAGTGCGCCGATGAAGGGCAGCTCGCCGACCCGCGAAAGAGGCCGGCACAGGCTGCAGTTCTTCGGCGCGGGAACAGCAATTGCACGTTCGGTCTGGTCACAAGGAGAACATTTCATGCACTTGAAACACGTCCGGCGCTTCTGCCTGCTCGCATTGCCGGCAGCCCTGGCGGCCTGCGGTGGGGGCGGAAACTCGAACAGCGAAGCGCCGCCGCCGGTGGGCGGCGACGCCAAGGTGGAAGCCGCGACGCAGACGGCCCTCAACAACGCCGCTTGCCGAGCGATCACGTCCTTCTATTGGGAAATCGGCGATGTGTCGCGGGTGCTGGCCTCGGGCACCGGCGGCGTCGGCGGGCCGGCGGTGACCGCGACGACGACGATGAACGTGGCGTCGGCGTCCAAATGGGTCTACGGCATGTACGCCACGGAAAAACGGGGGGCTGCAGGCCTGGACCCCGTTGCCGACGTTCGTTTCCTGAACTTCACCAGCGGCTACAGCAACTTCACGCTGCCGAGCTGTCCCGGATTGGCGGGCACGGTGGACGAATGCCTGGCGGG
The DNA here is from genome assembly GCA_964442175.1 of uncultured Rubrivivax sp. GTDB lineage: Bacteria > Pseudomonadota > Gammaproteobacteria > Burkholderiales > Burkholderiaceae_C > Rubrivivax. Next base: position 13,022 of record CAYTWU010000063.1, on the reverse strand, counting down.
CTCGCGGGGCGAGCTGAACGCCGCCGAAGCCGCCGCCGGCACCTACCACTACAACAGCGGCCACATGCAAAAGCATGCCTCCAACCTGGGCTTGGGCGACCTGACGGCCACGGGCTTCGCCACCGAGGTCATCAACACCCTGAAGGCCAACGACCCGACGCTATCGCTGAACCTGAGCTACTTCGACGTGCAACCAGCCGTGGCGATGAACACCGACGCCACCAACTATGCGCGTCTGTTGCGCAAGATGCTGGTCGGCAGCCCGGCGCCCCTGCGGATCGCCTCATTGCTGGGCCGGACGGACGACCAGGCCTGCACGCTGACGCGGGCGCCCTGCAATGCCGCCTACAGCCCGACCGATCTGGGCTGGCACTATGCCCTGGGCCACTGGGTGGAAGACGATGCCGCCACCGTGGCCGCGAACAACGTGGCTTACAGCAGCGCCGGTGCCTTTGGCTTCTACCCCTGGGTCAACCGGGACAGGACCCTCTACGGCATCGTGGCGCGCGAGGAAACCGGCGGCACCCAGGAAGGTTTTGCGTCTGCCGCCTGCGGCCAGCAGATCCGGCTCGCGTATGTAACGGGCATCGCACGCTGACGATGCCCGCCGCCGGCTGACCGCCGGTCAGGCGGTCAGCCGCTCAGCTGGTCAAGGCAGCCACGACCAGGCCTGGACCCGCAGGAAGCGCATCAGCGCCTGAGAGAAGGCCTGCCAGACGGGCATGGTCGGGCCAGCCACCTTGCCTTCGCCCGTCATGCCGGTTTTCAGCAGGCCGTCAGGGTTCTCGACCGTGGCCAGCACCTTGACCACATTGCCGAAGGACTTGGCCGTCACGTTGCGGTCGATCGTTGCCACCTTGCCGACGAACTCGCGGTCGAAGTAGGCCGCCGCCCGGATGCGGATCACGGAATCGGGCTTGACGTACTGCACGTCCGACTCCGCCACCTCCAGCTCGGCCGTGATCGTGCCCGTGTACTCCACGGACACAAAGGGTTGGCCCTTGTCGAGGTAGCTGTTGGTCCGGTCCTTCAGGTGCAGCGTCAGGATGTTGCCGTCGAACGGCATGCGCAGGAAGGTGCGGTCCAGCTTGGCCACATGGGCACCGCGCTGCTCCTGCAGGCTGACCAGCTTGGCTTCGGCCGCAGCGATCTGCTCCTTGGTGGAGCCCGTCTTCGCGAGCGCCAGCGCTGCCAGCTTCTCGTTGACCTGCATCTGGTCGGTTTCATGGTCCTTGCGCGCGGCCTCGTACTCCTCCAGCGTCACGGCTCCGACGCGGTAGAGCTTCTCGAGCCGAGGCGCCTTCTCGCGGCTGAACTTCTCGCGCGAGCGCGCCACTTCGAGCGCCTGCTCGGCCAGGCGGACCTCTTCCGGCTTGGGGCGCGCCTTCAGGTCAGCGATCACGGCCTTCTGCTCTTCGATCTGGGCCTCGGACACCTTGATCAGCGCCTGCTGGTCCTGCGTGGCCAGCCGGGCCAGCACCGTGCCCTGCTTGACGCTCTCGCCGCCATCGAAGAAGACCTCCTCGACCAGACCCGGGGTGTCGGTGGACAGCACCTGCTTGCGCGTCGGGTAGAGGCTGAAGGTGCCGGTGGCTTCGTACGGGTACGGGATGAACATCACCGCGAACACGCACAGCAGCGCAGCCCGGCGCCAGTAGCTGGGCTTTTCGGTCTTGACCTCGCCTTCCGCCGCGCCCTTGTCCAGCAGGGTGCGCTTGCGCCACATCTCGAACTGGACCGCCCGTTCGTAGGCGTCGCCGAACTTCGTCAGGTTGATGTAGTTGCGCCAGAACAGGAAGGCCAGCAGGCCGACCGTGAGGATGACCGCCGAGCCGCCGAGCGCGAGGTGATCCCGCAGCCACTGGCCCAGGCCGAAGGTGACGAAGGCCACCAGCGCGAAGGCGTAGGTGATGAACAACAGCGCATAGATGGACAGCACCGTGCTGTCGCCCTGCTGGTAGACACCGGCCTTCATCTTGTTCATCAAGGCCTTGTAGGCCTTGCCGCGCAAGTGGGGCTCGTTCAGGTAGGCCGCGAGCAGGAAATACGCGCTGCCCTTCATCAAGGGGTTGCCGGTTTCCAGCACCAGGCTGGCGCCCGCCATGAGCACCAGGGCCAGCACGAAGTCATGCGACGAACCCTGCAGGTCGCGGGTGTTGTACCAGGTGATCACGGCGGCGCAGAACACGAACACCCGGAACATCAGGTTGCCGCCGTGCAGCGCCATCGTCTGCTTGCGCGTGAAGCGCTCGCTGCCGACGATGCGGTTGACGAAACGGGGGATGAAACCGACGTACAGGGTGATGCAGAACCGCTCGACCGCCGCCTTGTACGAGTGGGCGATGCAGCCCATCACGATGGTGGCGCCCAGGTTCAGCGTGAACAGCACGAGGAGCACGTGCTCGATCAGGCTGCGGCGCTGGTGCAGGTCGTGCAGGTCCTGCACCAGCAGGTGACCGTGCTTGCCGATCAGCATCAAGGCCATGATCACCAGCACCGGCAACGCATAGGCCAGGTAGCGCAGCGGCGACAGCACCGGCACCATCAGCTTCAGCAGCGGCCGGGGGTCGAACAGCGGCCACATGCGGGAGGTGGCCTCGGCATCCAGGCCCGCCACGTCCTGCACGCCGGCAGGCAGTTCCTTCACCGGTGCAGTGGCCACGGCCGGCACGGCAGCGGGCGCCGGCGTGGCCGCTGCACTGAGGCGATCCACCTGGGACTTCTGCACCGCCTTGCCGTCCACGACCTCGAAGGTGCGCAGGGCAAAGGGTTTCAGCAGCGGGTGCTTCAGTGCCGAAGCATCGAACAGCTTGCGGTCGGCCAGGGAGGCAAAGAGCATCTCCAGCTCTTCGCGCGTGACGGCATGGCCAAAACGGTCCTGGAACACCGACTGCAGCTTTTCAAACGTCTCGCAGCCCGGCAGCACCTCGAGCACGAAGAACTGCCAGGGCTCGAAACTGAAAGTGCGGTCGTGCAGGTCGTCGCTGATGTAGTAGACGTTGCCCGAGGGGGTTTCGTTGCGGTAGGCCTTGACGCGCCGCACCAGGTAGGCGGGCAGCACGATCTTCTGGCCGGCCACCGGCCGCGGCACGGCCGGGTCCGCCAGCTCGGCCGGCACTTCGGGCTCGACCACCGGCTCCGTGGGCTTGGCCACCGGTTTGCCATCGACGATGTCGAACAGCTCCCGCGCGTGAGGGGCCAGCAAGGGGTGGCTCAGCGCGGATTCGTCCAGCAGCTTGCGCTCGACCAGGGACGCGAACAATTCGTTGACCAGGCTCGGCTTGAGCGTCTGGTCAAACCGGTCCTTGAAGACCGACTGCAGCTTCTCCATCGACTCGACACCGGGCAGGGCCTCGAGGATGAAAAACTGCTGCGCGTCAAAATCGTGGGTGCGCCCCAGCAGCTTGTCGCGCAACAGGTAGCTGGTCTCGTCGCCCTTGACGATGCGGAAGGCCTCGCATCGCCGCAACACGTAGGCCGGCAGGACGATCTTTCGGGTTTGCTCACTCATGGGCGGATCTCGGGTTCACTGTTCTTGGCAACCGGCTGGGTCGATCGAATGCGGTCCTGCTCGGCCATCCAGCCGCCGCCCATGGCCTTGTAGATCGCCACGACGGCGGCGTACTGGTCACGCACACCCTGGGCCTGGGCGTCCCGGGCGTTGAGCACCTGGCGTTCGGCTTCCAGCACCTCGGTGCGGGTGGACTGGCCGCCCTCGAAGCGCTGGCGCACCAGGCGCAGCAGGTCTTCCTGCGTCTTCAGGCGCTGGTCCAGGGCGGCCACCTGCTCGACGGACCGGCTGCGGCTGACCAGGGCGTCGTCCACCTCGCGCAAGGCGTTCTGGATCGCTTTCAGGTAGGTCTCGGACATCTGCTTGCGCTCGGCCTCTGCCGCGCGCACGTCACCGTCGATGCGTCCGCCGTCAAAGAGCGTGCCCATCAGGCTGGCGCCCAGCTCGCCGGTGCGCGCCGTGCGGGACATCAGCCAGCGCAGCTGGTCACTGCCCAGGCCCAGCGCGCTGGTGAGCGAGATGGTCGGGAAGTACTGGCCCTTGGCCACGCCGATGCGCGCGTTGGCCGCGATCAGCGTCTGCTCGGCCGCCACGACGTCCGGCCGCCGGTCGAGCACATCGGACGGGATGCCCTGCGGCACAGGCGGCAGCTTCAAGGCGGCGATCGACCGGCGTACCACGGGGCCCGGAGGGCGGCCCAGCAGCGTCATCAGCGCGTTCTCAGCCAGGGCAATGTCACGTTCGATGGGCGGCAGCGTGGCCTGCAGCTCATCCACCAGGGCCTGCGCGCGGGTGACATCGACCAGCGTGCCCGAGCCGCCCTTGTACCGGACATCCAACAGCGCGGCGGCGGCCTGCCGATTGGCCAGCGACTGCCGCGCCAGATCGAGCTGGCGGTCCAGCGCCAACAGCTGCACGTACAGATCGGCGACCCCGGTGACGACGTTGAGCATCACCGCCCGCCGAGCCTCTTCGCTGGCGAGCAGCTCGGCACGCGCCGATTCGTTGGCCCGGGCCAGGCGGCCCCAGATGTCGATCTCCCAGCTCAGCGTGAGGTTGACGGCGTAGTTGTTGTAGGACGGCTCGCGGCCGAAGGCCAGCAGCGCGGGCTGTTCCTCGCTGCGGCGCACACGTTCCCGCTTGGCGTTGTAGCCCACACGCGGGGACCCTTCGGCCAGGCTGACATCCAGCCGGGCCGCCAGCTGCTCGACGCGGTAGGACGCGATCAGCAGGTCCTTGTTGGCGTCAATGGCCTGGCCGATGAGGCGGGTCAGCTCGGGGTCACCGAAGGCCTCCCACCACGCCGTGTTGACGATGTCTGCGGCGTCAACCTGAGGCGCACGCCAGGCCGGCGGCAGCGTGGTGGCGGGGCGGCTGTAATCCGGGCCCACCGTGGTGCAGCCCACAGCCAGCGCCGCCACCAGCGCGGCACAGGCCAGGCGCAACGCCGCAGCAACCGGCGCGGGCGCGGTGGACGGGCGGGAAAGAGGGTGCAAGGGGGACAAGGGGCTCCTCATTCGGTGTCGGGCAGCGATGCTTCAGCCAGCATCTCCAGCGCGTAGTCCTCGAGTTCGCGCACCTTGATCAGGCGGTGGCGAAGCTCCTGCAAGGCACCGTCCAGCCACAGGATCTGGTACTCGATGCGGCGGCGCTCGAGCACGATGTCCTCCAGCGGGGCGTTGCGCGGTGCCTTGCCTTCATCGTCGAACAAGAAGCGGATGCCTTCCGACAACTCGCGGTTGACGCTGATGTGGTGCACATGCTTCTGCAGGAACGAGCGTGCCTTCTTGGCGTTGAAGGCATCCACCACCGCCTGGCGCAATGCGGCCTGGTGGGCGTTCAGCTTGCCCGGGTCGGGACGCCCGGTGACCGGGTCGATCGGCGCCGGGGTCAGGAAGGCGCGCTTGCGTTTGGGCGGCGCCGGCGGCGGGGTGTCGGCCGGCACGTTCGGAGGGGCAGCATCACTCATAGCCGAACTCCTTGGCGAGATCGATCACCTCCGGGTAGAGACCTTTGCCGTCGTTGCGCCAGGGCACGGGTTTGTTCAAAGGAGGGATCTTGGGTTTGTGGGGCCTGAAGGTCGGACCGGACAGGAAGTTCGGGTCGTTGCCGAACATGGCGCTGATCGGGCCGAAACACGCAAAGGGCGATTCCTCCGGGTGCATCATGGCTTCGACGGCTTCGGGGTCATCGCGCAGGCCGGCCCAGCGGCAGATGTCGGCCAGGTAGCGCTGCGGGTCGCCCATGATGTCCTCGCCGCGCATGCGCAACTGGCGCTCGGGCGCGACCTCCTCGAGAAAATCCATGATGTTGAGGTTCACGTCGTGCCAGGCGATCTGCGGCTCCAGCATGGCGTAGTCCTCGCCGATCTCGAAGGCCTGCACCTTCATGCAGAAGGCGCCCTCGTTGATCGCCATCACCGACTTGCTCTGCGCCACGGGGTGGCGCACGAGGTGCAGGAACCGTGCATCCGGGAAGGCGCGCAGCAGCCCGCGCATGCGGTTCACGCTGATCGCATACGAAGGGCTCTTTTCGACCGCCACCAAGGGATCGATGCGGGCGACGATGTCCTGGAAGACGCGCCCGGTGTCCCAGTCCTCACGCATGGACGCCCAGCAGCGAGCCATGTCCACGGTTTCTGCCGTCTGCTCGCCACCGAAGATCTCGGCCACCGCCCGCAGCAGCCCATGGCGCGCCATCGCACCACGCTCGGCGTTTTCGCCCTGCACGCCGCTCCAGAGGTGCACCAGCTTTTCGACGTTGAACAGGCAGAGTTCCGGCAGGCCGAAGGCCTGCGGATGCTGGCCCAGCATGGCGTTCACCAGCGAGGTGTACGACCTCGGTGGCGCCAGCAGGAACAGGGGGGCCGCCATGGTCCGTGCAGCCTCAGGTCGGAATGCCTTCGACGAAGGGCACCTCGAAGCACTTCTCGTGCATCACCGGGCCGTGCCCGAAGTAGCCCTCTTCGCCAAACAGCTCGCCGTGGTCGGCGGTGACGATGAACCAGGTGTTGGGTGGTGCCTTGGCCATCAGGGTGCCGATCAGGCCGTCCACGTACTCGACGCAGCGCACCTGCTGCTCGTGCAGCCGCTTCATCAGCACCGGGTCGAAGGACTGCGCGGTGTTGGTCGCGACCTCGCCGTCGTTGCCCATGGCCTTCAGCACGCCGTGCACCCCCGACACATGGGGCAGGTTCTCGGCCGACAGCATGTACGGGTAGTGGGTTTCGCCGAGGTTCAGGAAGTAGTAATGCGGCTCGTCCTCGGGGAACTCCATCTCCTCGATCATGCCGGCGAAGTCGTTGTGGTTGGCCATCAGCTTGTACTCGTCAAAGTGCTTGCTGATCGGCGTGTACTTGTTGAGCACGGGCATCGACACCTTGGCCACCGTGCGGTAACCCACCTTGGACAACACGCGCGGCAGCGACAGTTCGGGCAGGAAGTCCTTGAACTCCACGGCCTCTCCGCCGGTGCGCGCCTTCCACTGGATGTAGTCCTCCTTGTAGACCTCGGAGGCGTAGACGTTCTTCGGGCTGCTGTGCGGCATCATGCCCATGGTGAACGCGTAGTGCGATGGGGCCGTCCAGGAGGCGTAGGAGTAGCGCTTCTGGGCCTCGCCCAGGCGGTCGATGTTGGGCGTGGCCGCCGCCATGAACGAGTCATAGCGGCAGCTGTCCATCACGATGAAGACGATGTTGTTCATGGGCGTGCAGGTTCCCCGGGGCTGTGCCCGGTGTGCGCAAGAAGGGTGCCAGACCCGTGGAGGTTCATGGCGCGAGGATTTGCATCAGGCCGTTCGCCGTGCCGGCAGGCGTGCCGTAGACCACCGCCACCGGGCCCGCCTGCATCACGTAGATCGAGGCGCCGTCGGACCGCGTGCCCACGAGCAGTGAGCTGGCACCGCTGCCCGAGATCAGGCCCAGGCTGGCGGTGATGACACCCGTGTTGGTCGTGCCGGTCACGCTGTAGCTGCTGCTCGACAGCACCACATCGACCCATTCGGCCGCCGTGCTGCCACCGGCCAGCTGGCCACCGGCCACGGCCGGTGGATCCTGCAGGCCGATGCGGAAACGCTGAATGGCATTGCTGAAGTCATCCACCGCGGCGCCGGCGCTGATGAGCAGCTTGGAGGCCCCGGAGCGCAGCAGGTAGAAGCTGTAGACGCTGGTCGAGACGCCGGACAGCGGGGTGGCCGTGTACAGGCCGCTGCCGTCGACGCTGAGCGTGTAGCTCGTCAGGCCGCCAGCGCAGTTCGACGGTGGCCGTGGCTGCCCGCCGGGCATCTGGCAGATGAAGAGCGTGCCATCGGCCGCGACCGCAGCGCTGCCGGGCCGCGTGGAGATGGTGCCGCCGCCAGCCGGCACCTCGCGCGTGCCGAGGTTGTAGCCACCCTGGGCGTCGGCCACCGAAGTGCCGAAGCTGCGCCCGGCCACATAGGGCACCAGGCCGTTGCCGAAGTTGTGGCTGCCGATCACCAGGTCGGCGGCCATCCGGAAGCGGGTGGCCGTGCCCAGCACAAACTCGTTGCCCGCGCCGGGCGTGAAGGTCTGCGTGCCACCACTGCCCATCACGTAGGTGCCGGCGTCGAAGTCCAGCACCAGGTCCGCCGTGCTGCCATCCGCACCAAAGGCGCGGTAGCTGCCGTTGCGGCCATCGACGGCCAGGGTCGTCGTGGTCTGCTCGTTGTTGACCGCGTTCGGATCTCCCGGCGCGGTCACCGCCACGGTGCTGCTCACCGCCCCGCGGGCACCGCCGGCCAGCGGCACCGTGATGGTGAAGGTCAGCGAGCGACCGGCCGGGAGCGACGGCACGCTCATCGACGGGCCCGTGGTGGGACAGGTCGCACCACCCGAAGCCGTGCACACGATGCTCGCCGTGGCCCCGGCCGCACCGGCACCGCCGAGCGTGTGGGTGATGACCAGCCCTGTCGCCGCCGAAGGCCCCGGGTTGCCGACGATGGCCGTGAACACGGCACTGCTGCCCGCTGCCACCTGGGTGGCGCCGGTCTGTGACAAGCCGACATCGACGCTGGACGCCGTGGTCGACACCGTGGTGCTGTTGTCGGCCGCCCGTGTATCGCCCGCTGCAGTGGCTGTGAAGCTGCTGCTCACGGTGCCGTTGGTGCCTGCGCTCACGACCACGGGGAAGCTGAAGCTCAGCGTGCTGTCGGCCGGGAGAGAGGCCACGGTCATCGTGGCGCCAGGCGAGGCCGGACACACGGCGGCGCCGGTGGCGGTGCAGCCGATGGGTGTGGACGACAAGGTCAAGCCGCTGCTGAGCACATTGCTGAGCGCCAGGTTCTGCGCAGCCCCAGGGCCGGCGTTGGCCACCGTCATCACGAAAGTGGCGTTCGCCCCACCGGCCAGCGGGCCCGCAGGCGCCGTGCCCGACACCGAGACCGCGTTGGCGTAGGCACTGCCCACGGCCACGGCCGACACGTTGGACCGCGTGCCCGAGGTCACCGTGGCCGACATGCTGTTGGTGATCACGCCCTGGGTGCCGTTGGCCACCGTGGCAGCGACGTTGAACACCAGCGCGCCCCCGACCGGGAGGTTGCTCACGTCCATCACGGCGCCGGTCACCGGGCAGACCGCGCCGCCAGAGGCGGTGCAGGTGATGCCGGTCTGCGTGAGGTTGCCACCCACCGTGTTCACCAGGCGCACCGTGGCGGCCGGGTCCGGCCCGGTGTTGGTGACCGTCATCTGGAAGTTGGCGCTGGTGGCTGAGGGCACGTTGTCGGGCCCGACACCGGTGACGGTGAGGCCGCTGCGCGCCGAGAAGGCCTGCCCCACCGCCACTGCGCTGCTGGCCGAGGCGTTGCCGGCGCTGGCCTGCACGGTGTTGGTGATGGCCCCGTTGGCACCGGCATCCACCAGGGCGTTGACGGTGAAGCTCAGTTGACCGCCCACCGGCAGCGTCGGCACTTCGGTGACGACGCCGACCGTGGCCGGGCAGGTGGCGCCGCCGCTGGCCACGCAGCTGGCCCCCGCAAAGCTGAGGTTGCTGCCCACGGTGTTGAGCACACGCACGCTGGTGGCGGCATCCGGGCCAGTGTTGCCGACCGTCATCACGAAGGCGGCGTTGGCACCACCCGCCACCAGGCCGGTGGGCCCGGTGCCGGAGACCGCCAACCGAGCGCGGGGTGTGGAGACGGTGGCGACCGCCGTGGCGCTGTTGTCGCTGCGGTCGCTGTCATTCGCGGCCGTGACGGAGAAGGTGTTCACCACCGCGCCGTTGACACCTGCAGCCACCAAGGTATTGACCGTGAAGCTCAGCGTGGCACCGGCCGGCAGGGTTGGCACGCTCATCACCGGGCCGGTGCTGCTGGGGCAGACCCCGCCGCCGGCCGCCACGCAGCTGACGCCCGTGAGCGACAGGTTGCTGCCCACCTGGTTGACCAGCGTGAGCGATGTGGCCGCGTCGGGGCCGGCGTTGCCGACCTGCATGGTGAACACCGCCGCCGAATCGCCGGTGACCGCTGCCGCCGGGCCGGTGCCGGTGACAAACACGCCGCTGCGCGGCGTGACGACGGAGGCCGAGGCGCTGAAGCTGTTGTCGCTGCGCACCGCATCGTTGTCGGAGACGACCGACAGCTTGTTGCTGACGAAGCCGTTCACCGTGGCGCCCACGGTGGTGGTGACGTCGAAATTCAAGGAGCCCCCCGCGGGCAGGGACGGCAGGGACATCGTCGGTCCGGTGGCCGGACAGACCGCGCCGCCCGCTGCGGTGCAGCTCAGCGCGGTCAGCGTCAAGCCCGGGCTGACATCGTTGTCGATGCGCAGGTTGGTGGACGCATCCGGGCCGGTGTTGGTCACCGTCATCTGGAACAGCGCGGTCGCGCCGCCCGTCACCGTGCCCCCCGGGCCGCTGCCCGACACCACCAGGTTGCTGGTGGCCGAGAAAGCCGATGCGGTGACCGTCGCCTGGTTGTTGACGCTGTTGGTGTCCTGGTCAACCTGCACCGTCATCGTGTAGGACAGCGTGCCGTTGGCGTTGGCGGAAGCCACCAGCGCCACCTCGAACACCAGGCGGCCGCCGGAGGGCATGCCGTCCACGGTCATGGAAGGGCCCAATGCCGCAGGGCACACCGCGCCGCCAGTGGCCGTGCAGGTGATGGCGGCCAAGGCCATCTGGTTGCCGACCAGGCTGTTGATGCGCATGCTGCCAGCGTCGCCCGGGCCGGCATTGCTGACGGTCATGGTGACCTGGACGTTTTCGCCGCCCGCGACCTGCCCGCTGGGACCGGTGCCGCTGACCACGATGTCGGTGCCCTGACGGCCGCTGCCACCGCCACAGGCGGACATCAACAGCACGCAGCAAAACGTGGCCAACCAGGCCATGGCTCGGGTTCTTTTCACCGGGCTTCCTCAGTGTGGATCGCGGTCGGCAGGCACACCATGGCACCGACGGCTGAATATACGGGTGGCACCTTGCAAGTTCCCGGCCAGGTGGCGGCAAAAATCCGCGAAACCGCGGTCAAACGCCAACTTTGGCCCAGACCCTGGGCCTGCCTCAGGCCTCGCCACCTGCCACGAAGTGCGGGTTGTCGAAGCCGGGTTTGCCGTAGCGCAGCGTCTGGCCGGACAAATCACGCACGGTGCCACCGGCGGCCAGCAACACCGCATGGCCAGCCGCGATGTCCCACTCCATCGTGCGGCCCAGGCGCGGGTACAGGTCGGCTTCACCCGAGGCGACCAGGCACAGCTTCAGGGACGAACCGGCGTTGGCCAGCGCCGCCACACGCCGCCCGGCGAGGAAGGCGTCGAGCGCGGTTGCATCGCCATGCGAGCGGCTGGCCACCACCGTGAGGCCCGCCTCGGGCACGGCACGCACCCGGATGGGCCGGCGACCCTGGGCATCTTCCATCCACGCGCCGCGGTCGCGGTCGCCGGCGTACAGGCGTCCCAGCGCAGGCGCCAGCACCACACCCAGCACCGGCACACCATCGGCCACCAAGGCGATGTTGACGGTGAATTCACCGTTGCGGCTGATGAACTCCTTGGTGCCATCCAGCGGGTCGACCAGCCAGAACAGCCGGCCGACCTCGGGGGCGGCGCCGCCGGCCACCGCTTCTTCGGCCACGATGGGCACCCCGGGCGCGAGCGCCTGCAGCGCCGGCACGATCAAGGCCTCGGCACGTTCATCGGCTTCGGTGACCGGTGACTGGTCACCCTTGCCGCGGACGGCAAAGTCGGTCTTGTAGATGTCGAGGATGAGGTCGCCGGCATCGCGCGTGATGCGCACCAAGGCGGCCAACCAAGCCTCACGCTGGCTTTCCCAATCTTGCATGTTTGATCCCTCCAGCGGTCATGGCCGCATTTGCGCGGGACTTTAACCGCCGCCGATGACGCCCAAGCCACCACGTTCAGCAGGGTGCCGACCGTTCTGCGTGTGGTATGGGGCAGCCGGGGTGACGCTGGCTCCCAAGCACCCAACGGCCTGCCAAGCTGCCATTTTCCGCACACGCCAGCAGAACTAGGGGGACGCCGCGGCCCTTGGGTATCGTGTCGATGCCGGATACTCGCGCCCTGCCGGATCTCGCCCGGCATGGCTTGGCACAAAGCTTGCCACTCCCCATCGGCCCCCTGGACCTCCAGCACCACGGAACACCATTTCCATGAGCGACACCCTGGCGCCCACGCGCCTGACCCACCTGCAACGCCTTGAAGCCGAGAGCATCCACATCCTGCGGGAAGTGGTCGCCGAAGCCGAACGGCCCGTGATGCTGTACTCCATCGGCAAGGACAGCGCGGTCATGCTGCACCTGGCCAAGAAGGCGTTTTACCCCGCGCCGCCACCCTTCCCGCTGCTGCACGTGGACACGACCTGGAAGTTCCGCGACATGTACGCGCTGCGCGAGCGCATGGCGCGCGAGCTGGGCATGGAGCTGCTGGTCTACCAGAACCCCGAGGCCAAGGCCCTGGGCATCAACCCCTTTGACCATGGCTCGCAGATCCACACCGACATGTGGAAGACGCAGGGCCTGAAACAGGCGCTGGACCTGCACGGCTTCGATGCCGCCTTCGGTGGCGCGCGCCGCGACGAAGAAAAATCCCGCGCCAAGGAGCGCATCTTTTCGTTCCGCAGTGCCCAGCACCGCTGGGACCCGAAGGCGCAGCGCCCGGAGCTCTGGCACCTGTACAACGGCCGCAAGATGAAGGGCGAGTCGATTCGCGTCTTCCCGATCAGCAACTGGACCGAACTCGACGTGTGGCAGTACATCCACCTCGAGAACATCCCGATCGTGCCGCTGTACTTCGCGGCCGAGCGCCCGGTGGTGGACCGCGACGGCACGCTGATCATGGTCGACGACGAGCGCATGAAGCTGCGCCCCGGCGAGGTGCCGATGATGAAAAAGGTGCGCTTCCGCACGCTGGGCTGCTATCCGCTGTCAGGTGCGGTTGAGTCGGACGCCGATTCGCTGAAGGCCGTGATCCAGGAGATGCTGCTCACGCGCACCTCCGAGCGCCAGGGCCGCATGATCGACCACGACGCCGCCGCGTCGATGGAAA
>CAYTWU010000062.1:0-15054 GCA_964442175.1 uncultured Rubrivivax sp. | reverse complement strand
GGCGTCTTGGCGTTGAAAAAGGCCGTGCCTTGCATCCAGGCCTGAGTTTCATGCGCTGCGGGTCGCGCCACGCGCGGTGGAGCAACTTGACATGACCTTGATGTGAACACCGCGCTGGTCTGGTTCAAGCGCGACCTGCGGCTGCAGGACCACGTGCCGCTGGCCGAAGCGCAGCGTTTCGAGCGCGCGCTGGCGGTGTTCATCGTCGAGCCCGCATGGCTCGGCAGCCCCGAATGCGACCCGCAGCACGTGGCCTTCACGCTGGCAACGCTGGCGCCACTGCAGGCCGATCTGGCGGCGCGGGGCCTGCCGCTGCTGGTGCGTGTGGGCGAGGCCGTGGCGGTGCTGCAGCAACTCCAGGCCGAGCACGGCGTGACGCACCTCTTCAGCCACGAAGAAACCGGCCCCGGCTGGAGCTACACCCGCGACCTGGCCGTGGCCGCCTGGTGCCGTGCGGCCGGCGTGGCCTGGACCGAGTGGCCGCAGACCGGCGTGGTGCGGCGCTTGAAAGACCGGCGCGGCTGGGCCGGGCGCTGGGCGCAGCGCATGGATGCGCCGCTGCAGCGGCTGGACGGCGGCTTCCGCGCCGTGCAAGGCCTGTTGCCGTCCGCGCTGCCCACCTTGGCAGGCCTGGGCCTGCCGCCACCGCGCCCGCTGCCGCCGGCCGGCGAGGCCGCGGCCCACGCCGTGCTGGACGACTTCCTGGCCGGCCGCGCACGCGGCTACCGGCGGGCCTTGTCCAGCCCGCTCACGGCCGAACACGGCTGCAGCCGGCTCAGCGCCCACCTGGCCTTCGGCACGCTGTCGATGCGCCAGGTGCACCAGGCCACGGAACACCGCATCGCCACCACGCCCGACCGTGCGCTGGCCCAGGGCCTGCGCGGCTTTGCCGGGCGCCTGCGCTGGCACTGCCACTTCATGCAGAAGCTCGAAGACGAGCCGGCCATCGAGTTCCGCAACTTTTCGCGTGTGCACGATGGCCAGCGCGACGAGCACGGCATCGACGAAGAGCGCTTCCAGGCCTGGTGCGCCGGCCGCACCGGCTACCCGATGGTGGACGCCTGCATGCGCCAGCTGCGGGCCACCGGCTGGCTGAACTTCCGCATGCGGGCGATGCTGGTCAGCTTCGCGGCCTACCACCTGTGGCTGCACTGGCGGCGGCCCGGGCAGTTCCTGGCGCGCCAGTTCCTGGATTTCGAGGCCGGCATCCACTGGTCGCAGATGCAGATGCAAAGCGGCACCACCGGCATCAACACGTTGCGCATCTACTCGCCGCGCAAACAGGCGCTGGACCAGGACCCGGAAGGCCTTTACCAGCGCCGCTGGCTGCCCGAGCTGGGCACGACCGCCTACCCGGCGCCCATCGTCGATGAACGCTCTGCGCTGGCGGCGGCCAAGGAGCGCCTGTATGGCCTGCGCCGCCAGCCCGAGGCGCGGCAGGAGGCGGATGCGATCCAGCACAAACACGGCTCGCGCAAGAGCGGCCTGCCGCCCTCGGGCATGAAGCGTCGGCGCACGCCAACACCCAACGACGACCGCCAGCAGGAGCTGTTCTGATGCCCGGTTTCAAAGGCAACAAGGCCGCCTTGCCCAGCAAGCCCTGCGTGGCCTGCGGCCGGCCCATGAGCTGGCGCCGCGCCTGGGCCAAGAACTGGGCCGAGGTCAAGTACTGCTCGGACGCCTGCAGAAAGAAAAAATCATGAGGCACCTGGTGCTGATCCTGGGCGACCAGCTCAACCGCGACGCCAGCGCCTTCGACGGCTTCGACCCCGCGCAGGACGGGCTGTGGATGGCCGAGGTCACTGGCGAATCGACCGACCCGCCCTCCAGCCAGCCGCGCAGCGCGATGTTCCTGGCAGCGATGCGGCACTTCGCCGCCGATCTGCGCGCCGAAGGCCTGCCGCTGGATTACACGCTGCTCGGGCAGGGCCCGTCCACGCTGGCCGCGGCGCTGGCCGACGCGTTGCAGCGCCACCGCCCGCAGGCCCTGGTGCTCACCGCGCCCGGCGATTGGCGCGTGCTGCAGGCACTGCGTGCCGTGGCCGCCGCGCACGGCCTGCCGCTGGACCTGCGCGACGACCGCCACTTCTACAGCACCGTGCGCGACTTCGCGGCCCACGCCAAGGGCCGCAAACAACTCCGCATGGAGTTTTTCTACCGCGAGATGCGGCGCCGCCACGCCGTGTTGATGGACGGTGACCAGCCCGCCGGCGGCGAGTGGAACTACGACGCGGAAAACCGCGAGTCCTTCGGCAAGGCCGGGCCGCTAGAAGTGCCGCCACGCGTGGCCTTCGCGCCGGACGCCATCACGCAGGGCGCCATCGCCGATGTGCGCCGGCAGCTCGCGCACCTGCCGGGCCGGCTGGACAGTTTTGCCTGGCCCGTCACCCGCGCGCAGGCGCTGCAGGCGCTGGACCGTTTCCTCACCGACCGCCTGCCGCACTTCGGCCGCCACCAGGATGCCATGTGGGCGGGCGAACCCTGGCTCTGGCACGCGCACCTGGCCGCCGCGCTGAACCTGAAGCTGCTGAACCCGCGCGAGCTGGTGGCCGCGGCGGAGACGGCCTGGCGCACCGGCCAGGCGCCGCTGCCGGCGGTGGAAGGTTTCATCCGCCAGATCCTGGGCTGGCGCGAGTACGTGCGCGGCATCTACTGGACGCAGATGCCGGGTTACGCGGAACGCAACGCGCTGGACGCTCACCAGCCCCTGCCGGACTTCTACTGGACCGGCGACACGCCCATGGCCTGCCTGCGCGACACCATCACGCAGACGCTGGAACACGGCTATGCCCACCACATCCAGCGCCTGATGGTGACCGGCCTGTATGCGCTGCTGCACGGCGTGGCGCCGCACGCCGTGCACGCCTGGTACGGGGCTGTTTACGTCGATGCGGTCGACTGGGTGGAGCGGCCCAACACCCTGGGCATGAGCCAGTACGCCGATGGCGGCGTGATGGCCAGCAAACCCTATGTGGCCACCGGCCAGTACATCCAGCGCATGAGCAACCACTGCGCCGGTTGCCGCTTCCAGCCGGCGCAGCGTGTGGGCGCCGACGCCTGCCCCTTCACCACGCTGTACTGGGACTTCCTGGCCCGGCACGAGTTGATGCTGTCGCGGAACCCGCGCATGGCGCTGCAGGTCAAGAACCTGGCGCGGCTGTCGGCCGACGAACGGGCGGCCATCACGGCGCGTGCGGCCCAGGTGCGGGCGGGCGAACTCGGCTGATGCTGCCGTTCATCGCCCCCATCCGACGCTTCGTCGCATGGGCCGTGACCGGGGGAGGGCGCTGCCCACAATCCGCGCACCTGAACCACCTTGCAGGATGTTCCTGATGAGCCCCACCCCCGGCCTTGTGACCATCGCCACCGCCGCCGCGCTGATCGCGGGCGCCGTTCTGGCGTCCACCGCGCAGGCGCAATCCGCCACCGCCGCCGCACAGACCCCGCCGCCGCCGATCCCGCTGCGCGACTTCTTCCGCAACATCGACCGCGGCTACTTCCGCCTCTCGGCCGACGGCAAGACCCTGGGTTTCATGCAGCCGGCCGTGGGCGACGATGGCAAGACCCGGCGCATGAACATCTTCGTGCAGGCGCTGGACGGCAGCCGCCCGGTGGGCGAGCCGCGCCAGCTCACGCGCGAGAGCGCGCGCGACATCCCCACCTACTTCTTCAAGGGCGCGGGCACCGTGCTCTTCACCAAGGACACCGGCGGCGATGAAAACGACCACGTGGTGGCGGTGGACATCACCAGCGGCCAGGTCCGAGACCTGACGCCCTTTGCCGGCGTGCGTGCCGCCATCGTGGACGCGCTGCTCGACGACGCCGAGCACATCCTGGTGCAGCACAACCAGCGCGACAAACGCGCCTTCGACGTCTACCGCGTCAACCTGAAAACCGGTGCGCAGACGCTGGTGGCGCAGAACCCCGGCAACATCATCGGCTGGCAGACCGACCACCAGGGCCGTGTGCGCATCGGCGTGGCCAGCGACGGCGTGAACAACACGCTGCTGTACCGCGCCAACGAGGCGGAGGCGTTCAAGCCGCTGTTCAGCACCGACTTCCGCACCCTGGTCCACCCGCAGTTCTTCGACCAGGCCAACCAGCGCTTCTACGCCACCAGCAACCGCGGCCGCGACAAGGCCGCCCTGGTGCTGATCGACCCCGCCAAACCCGCCGACGAGCAGCTGGTCCACGCCCACCCGCAGGTGGACCTGGACGGTGCCGCCTGGTCGCGCGTGCGCCAGACGCTGGCGCTGGCCGCCTACGACGTGGACAAACCCGGCCGGCATTACTTCGACGACAGCACGCGGCAGATGTACCAGCGCCTGGAGGCCCGGCTGCCCGGCTGGAGCCTGACGCTGCAGAGCGGCACGCTGGCCGAGGACAAGTACATCGTCGCCGCCGCCAGCGACCGCAGCAACGGCGCGCGCTACATCTACGACGCCAAGGCCGACACGCTGAGCAAGCTGGGCGAGATCTCGCCCTGGCTGCCCGAGGCGCAGATGGCCGCGATGCAGCCGGTGCGCTACAAGGCGCGCGACGGGCTGGAGATCCCGGGTTACCTCACCTTGCCCGTGGGCCGTGCGGCCAAGAATCTGCCCTGCGTGGTCAACCCGCACGGCGGCCCCTGGGCGCGCGACCGCTGGGGTTTCAACCCCGAGGTCCAGTTCCTGGCCAACCGCGGCTATTGCGTGCTGCAGATGAATTTCCGCGGCTCCACCGGCTTCGGCCGCAGCTTCTGGGCGGCCAGCTTCAAGCAGTGGGGCCTGGCGATGCAGGACGACATCACCGACGGCGTGCAGTGGCTGGTGCAGCAAGGCATCGCCGACCCCCAGCGCATCGCCATCTACGGCGCCAGCTACGGCGGCTACGCCACGCTTTCCGGCGTCACGCAGACGCCCGACCTGTACGCCGCAGCCGTCAACTACGTGGGCGTGAGCAACCTGTTCACCTTCATGAACACCATCCCGCCGTACTGGGAGCCCTTCCGCCAGCAGATGTACCTGATGGTGGGCAACCCCGAGGACCCGGCCGACAAGGCGCGCATGACCGCCACCTCGCCGGCGCTGAACGCGCACAAGATCAAGACCCCGCTGCTGGTGGCCCAGGGCGCGCGCGACCCGCGGGTCAACAAGGCCGAAAGCGACCAGATCGTGGCGGCGCTGAAGGCCCGCGGTGTCGACGTGCAGTACATCGTCAAGGACAACGAGGGCCACGGCTTCGCCAACGAGGAGAATCGCTTCGAGTTCTACGGCGCGATGGAAACCTTCCTCGCCAAACACCTGAAACCTTGATCGCATGATGTCCACGCTGTCCCGCCGAGCCTTCGGGCTCGCCGCACTGGCCGCGCCACTGTGGTCCCGCGCCCAGGTGGCGCTGCCCGCCTTGCCCTTGTCCGAACGCCGCCTGGCCAACGGCCTGCAGGTCATCGGCCTGCCGATGCCGGGCGCGGGCAACGTGGCGGTGCAGGTCTGGTACCAGGTGGGCGGCAAGGACGACCCGGCCGGCCGCAGCGGCTTTGCCCACCTGTTTGAACACATCATGTTCAAGCGCACGAAGCACTTGCCCAACGAGGCCTTCGACCGGCTGACGGAGGACGTGGGCGGCAGCAACAACGCCTTCACCGCCAGCGATGTGACGGCCTACCTCAACGAGGTGCCGGCCAACCACCTGGAGCGCCTGCTCTGGGCCGAGGCCGAACGCCTGCAGCACCTGCAGGTCGACCAGGCCAACTTCGACAGCGAGCGCGACGTGGTCAAGGAAGAGCTGCGCGAGCGGGTCGAGGCCGACCCCTACGGCCAGCTGTTCAACGCGCTGCCCGGCCTGGCCTACCAGCGCCACCCCTACCGGCGCCCGCCCATCGGCAGCATCCGCGACCTGGACGCGGCCACGCTGGACGACGTGCGCCGCTTCCACACCACCTGGTACCGGCCCGACAACGCCGTGCTCATCGTCGCCGGTGGTTTCGCGCCGGCCGACCTGGACCGCTGGGTGGACCGCCACTTCGGCCCCGTGCCGCGCCCGGCCACGCCGCTGCCGCGTGTGCGCGTGACCGAGCCGCGCCGCACCGCGCCGCGCCGCGTGGCGCTCACCGGCCCCACGGTGCCCTTGCCCGCACTGGCGCTGCTGTGGCAGGCGCCGCGTGCCGGTGCCGCCGATGCGCCGGCGCTGCAGGTGGCCTCGGCGCTGCTGTCCAGCGGCGAATCCTCGCGCCTGAACGAGGCCCTGGTCTACCGCGCGCAGGTGGCGCAGTCGGCCGGGCTCTGGGCCGACCTGAACGCCGAGGCCGGCATGCTGGCCGCCTACGCCGTGGCCGCCAGCGGCCAGCCGCTGGCCAGGCTGGAAGCCGCCCTGCGCAGCGAGATCCGCCGCCTGGCGACCCAGCCCATCCCGCCGGACGAACTGGACAAGGTGCGCACGCAGCTGCTCACCAGCGTGGTGGCCGCGCGCCAGACGCCGGCCGGCCAGGCCGAGGCCGTGGGCTGGGCCCTGGTGAACCATGGCGATGCACGCCAGGCCGATGGCGAGATCCGCCGCCTGCAGGCCGTCACCGCGGCCGACGTGCAGCGCGTGCTGCGGCAGCATGTGCTGGCGCGGCCGGCGGTGAGCGTGCACTACACGCAGGCCAAGCCGGCCAGGAAGGGGTCCGGCGCATGAAGACGCTGCTCGCCGCCTTGTGCTGTGCCGCGGCGTTCACGGTCCAGGCCGCGACCGGCCTGGACGCCGCGCCCGCACCCGGCCCCGCCTTGCCTATCGCGGTGCCGGCCTTTGAATCCTTCACCTTGCCCAACGGCCTGCGCGTGGTGCTGGCCCCGCGCCGCGGCGTGCCGCTGGTCACCGGGCAGCTGCTGGTGCTGGCCGGCCGCGAGGCCGAGCCGGCCGACCGCGCCGGCCTGGCCGGCATGGTGGTGGCGCTGCTGAGCAAGGGCGCGCGCCGTGGCGGCACCGATGTGGACGCCGCCACGCTGGCGCGCCAGGCCGAGGCCCTGGGCGGCACGCTGGACGGCGCCGCCGGCTGGCGCAGCAGCAGCATCGGCATGACGGTGACCACCCCCCGCCTGGGCGCGATGCTGGCCCTGCTGGCCGACGTGAACCGCGCCCCGCTGCTGGCCGCCGACGAGCTGGACCGCGCCCGTGCCCAAAGCCTGGACGGCCTGCGTGTGGCCATGGACGCCCCCGGCAGCGTGGCCGATCTCGTGGCGCGCCGCGCCTGGTGGGGCGACAGTGCCTACGGCCGCTCGGCCACACCGGCGTCGCTGCAGCGCCTGGCCATCGCCGACGTGAAGGCCTTCCATGCCACGCACTGGCGGCCTGACCGCGCGGTGCTGGTGCTGGCTGGCGACGTGGACACGGCCAGTGCCCGGCCGCTGGCCGAAGCCGCGTTCGGCGGCTGGGCGCGCCCCGGCATGGACGTGCCGGCCGGTGGTGCCGCCGCCGCTGCGCCCACGCTGCCGCCCGTGGTGTGGCTGGACATGCCGGGCAGCGGCCAGAGCGCCGTCATCGTCTCGGCACCGGCCCTGCCCCAGGGCGACCCGCAGGCCCGCGTGGCCGAGGTGGCACACACGCTGCTGGGCGGTGGGTATTCGGCGCGGCTGAACCAGGCCATCCGCATCGAGCGCGGCCTGAGCTACGGCGCTTTCGGTGGCGCGGAAGTGCACCCCGTCGGCGGCGTGTGGTCCGGCCAGGCGCAGACCAAACACCCCAGCGCGGCCGAGGTGGCCAGCCTGATGCGCGAGGCCGCGCTGCGCATCGCCCGCGAGCCGGCGCCGGCCGCCGAGCTGGCCGCCCGCCAGGCCGCCTTGATCGGTGGTTTTGCCGGCCGCCTGCAGACCACCGGCGGCCTGGCCAGCCTGGTGGCGTCGCAGATCGCGCAGGGCCGCGACCCGGCCGAGCTGGCGCAGCGGGTGGACCAGATCCGCGCCGTCACACCCGAGCAGGTGCGCGACTACGCCGCCCGCTGGTGGAAGCCCGAGAACCTGCGTGTCACCGTCGCCGGCGACTGGGCCGCCGCGGGCGACAGCGTCAAGGCGCTGGGCGACGCGGTGCGGCGCCTGCCCAAGGCGCAGCTGGACCTGGAGCAGCCGGGGCTGCAGCGGCGCTGAACGGCCTCAGGTCTGCGCGGCGGTGCGCCCCGGGCTGCGGTGCAGCGCCGCCTGCGCCACCGTGCCCGCCAATGCAAAGCCCAGCATCAGCCCGCCCAGGTTCACCACATCGTCGTGCGGCACCAGGCCGACGACAAAACCGCCGAAGGCGCCCATGAACTGCTGCGCCACACCACCCACGGCGGCTGCTGCGCCGGCCAGCGCCGGCACCACGCCCACCGTGCCGGCCAGCGTGGGTGGCATCAGGAAGCCGTGGCCGATGCCCAGCAGCACCAGCGGGCCGACAAAGGCCAGCGGGCTGTTCAGGCCGGCCAGGCCGCCGGCCACCAGCAGCAGCAAACCCACCAGCGTCAGGCCCTGGCCCAGCCGCATCATCGTGCGCTCACCCGCGCCACGCACCCATCGGCTGGTCAGGTAGTTGCCCACGATGTAGGCCAGCGGGATGCTCATGATGTAGAAGCCCACGCCGGCCGGCCCCACGCCCTGGCGGCCCAGCACCAGCGGCGCGCCGGCCAGGAAGGCATAAAACGTGGCCGTGGTGAAGCCCAGGATGGCGGCGTAACACAGGAAGGCCGGCTCACGCGCCAGCCGCGCGTAGGCGCTGCGCATGGCCGGCCACCAGGCGCGTTCCTGGCCAGCCTTCACCGCCGTGGCGGGCAGCCCGCGCCAGGCGGCCAGTGCGGCCAGCAGCGCCAGCGCGGCCACCAGCACGAAGTTGGCCTGCCAGCCCAGGCGCACGTGCAACTGCCCGCCGACGATGGTGGCCAGCGGCGGGCACAGGCCCATGGTCATGCCGACGAAGGCCATCACGCGGGTGCGCTCCGGGCCTTCGAACAGGTCCTGCACCAGGGCGCGGCCCACCACCATGCCGGCGGCGCAACCGGCGCCCTGCAGCACGCGTGCCGCGATCAGCCACGGCAGGCTGGGCGCCAGGGCCGCCAGCAGTGAGGCCACACCCGCCAGCGCCAGGCCGGCCAGCAGCACCGGCTGGCGGCCCAGGCGGTCCGACAGCGGCCCGTACACCAGCTGCATGCCGCCAAAGGCGACGACAAACGCGCTGAAGGTGAGCTGCACGCCGGCCTGCGGCCCGCCCAGCAGCGCACCCCACTCCTGCATCGACGGGATGCACAGCGTCATCGCCAGCAGCCCGAAGGCCAGCTGGCCCAGCAGGTTGGCGACCAGCCCCCGGCGCGAGCCCGTCATCCGGCCCGGGCCTGGCGCACCGCGTGTTCCCAGCGCGCCATGCGGGCGGCGGCTTCGTCACGGCCGATCGCGGGCTCGAAGCGGCGTTCCACCTGCCACTGCGCCGCGAGCTCGTCGCGCCCGGCGTACACACCCACCGCCAGCCCGGCCAGGTAGGCCGCGCCCAGCGCCGTGGTCTCCACCACCTGCGGTCGCACCACGGGCACACCCAGCAGGTCGGCCTGGAACTGCATCAGGTGATCGTTGACACTCGCGCCGCCGTCCACGCGCAGTTCGGTCAGCGCGGCCACGCCCATGGCCTTGGCGTCGGCCTGCATGGCCTGCAGCAGCGCGGCACTCTGGTAGGCGATGCTTTCCACCGCGGCACGCGCGATGTGCGCGGCCGTGCTGCCGCGGCTCAGGCCGGTGATGGTGCCGCGGGCCTCGGTGTCCCAGTAGGGCGCGCCCAGGCCGGTGAAGGCCGGCACGACCATCACGCCGCCGCTGTCGGGCACGCTGGCGGCCAGGGCCTGCACGTCGGCGCTGCGTTCGATGCACTTCAGGCCGTCGCGCAGCCACTGCACCACGGCGCCGCCGATGAAGACACTGCCTTCCAGCGCGTACTCGGGCGTGCTGTCGGGCTGTGCCGCGCTGGTGGTCAGCAGGCCGTGGGCCGAGGGCTTGAAGCGGCTGCCCGCGTGCATCAGCAGGAAACAACCGGTGCCGTAGGTGTTCTTGGCCAGCCCGGGCGTGAAGCAGGCCTGGCCGAACAGTGCACTCTGCTGGTCGCCCGCCATGCCGGCGATCGGGATCGCGGCGCCGAACAGCTCGGGGTCGGTGTGGCCGAAGACATGGGCCGACGGGAAGACCTGCGGCAGCAGGCTCTCCGGCACATGCAGCGCGGCGGCGAGCTCCGGGTCCCAGCGGTTGTGGCGCACGTCGAAGAGCATGGTGCGGGCCGCGTTGCTGACGTCGGTGGCGTGCACCCGGCCGCCCGTCAGCCGCCACAGCAGCCAGCTGTCCACGGTGCCGAAGGCCAGGTCACCATGCGCGGCGCCGATGTGCGCGCCGTTCACGTGGTCCAGCAGCCAGCGCAGCTTGGTGGCCGAAAAGTACGCATCCACACGCAGGCCGGTGGATTGCACGATGCGTTCGGCCATGCCTTCGCGGGCGCGCAGTTGCGCACACAGCGGCTCGCCGCGGCGGTCCTGCCAGACGATGGCGCGGTGCACGGCGCGGCTGGTGTGGCGGTCCCAGAGCACCGCGGTTTCGCGCTGGTTGGTGATGCCGATGGCGGCGATGTCGCGGGCGTGCAGGCCGGAACGGGCCAGCGCCTCGCGCGCCACGGCCAGCTGGCTGGTCCAGAGCTCTTCGGCGTCGTGTTCCACCCAGCCGGGCTGCGGGTAATGCTGCGCAAACTCGCGCTGGGCCAGCGCGACGATGTGGCCATCCTCGCGGAACACGATGGCCCGCGAGCTGGAGGTGCCCTGGTCCAGGGCCAGGAGGTGACGCATCGGATGGCCTCTCAGATACTCAATGCTCGGCGACCACGCAGTCGATGTCGGCATCGGCCAGCAGGCTGCCAAAGGGCGGTGGTGGCGGCTGGTCGGTGAACAGGCGGTCGATCTGCGTCAGCCGGCCGAGCTCGACCATCGCCGGCCGGTTGAACTTGCTGTGGTCGGCCGCCAGCCAGACCTGCCGCGACTGCTCGATGATGGCACGAGCCACCTTCACCTCGCGGAAGTCGAAGTCGCGCAGCGAGCCATCGGCTTCGATGCCGGAGATGCCGATCAGGCCGATGTCAACCTTGAACTGGCGCATGAAGTCCACCGTCGCTTCGCCGACGATGCCCTGGTCACGCGCGCGCACCAGGCCACCGGCCACGATGACCTCGCAGGCGGTGTTGGACGACAGCAGCGCGGCCACGTTCAGGTTGTTCGTGATCACGCGCAGGCCGCGGTGCTGCAGCAGCGCGTGGGCCACCGCCTCGGCCGTGGTGCCGATGTTCAGGATCAGCGAGCTGCCATCGGGCACCGCGGCCGCCACCGCGCGTGCGATGCGGCGCTTGGCGTCGGCGTTCAGCTCGCGCCGCTGGCGGTAGGCCAGGTTCTCGGTGGTGGACGCCGGCACGCGCGCGCCGCCGTGGAAGCGCAGCAGCAGGCCGGCCTGCTCCAGCAGTTTCATGTCGCGCCGAACGGTCTGCAGCGTGACGCCGAAGTGTTCGGCCAGGGCCTCCACCGACTGGCTGCCCGTGCGCTGCACCAGGGCCAGCAGCTCGGCCTGACGGGGGTTGGGGTTCATGGACGGCGAGCGTAAAAGGAAGCAACACGGGCGGACTTCGGGGAAAGCCCGATGTCATATCGAAAACTCTAGAACAAAAATAGAACGGAAACGAACATTCCCAGGCCCACTTTGTCGCCCCACCCGGACACCCCGCCACCGCTGCCGTCCATCGCCGAGACCGACGTGCTGGTGGTTGGCGGTGGCATCAATGGCGCCGGCATCGCACGCGACCTGGCGGGCCGGGGCTGGCGCGTGGTGCTGGTGGAGCAGCACGACCTGGCGGCACACACCTCGTCGTCATCCACCAAGCTGATCCATGGCGGGCTGCGCTACCTGGAGTACCGCGAGTTCGGGCTGGTGCGCAAGGCGCTGCAGGAGCGCGAACGCCTGCTGCGCAGCGCGCCGCACATCATGTGGCCGCTGCGCTTCGTGATGCCGCTGGACCCGCGCTCGCGCGATGCCCGCCCGGCCTGGCTGATCCGCATCGGCCTGTTCCTGTACGACCATCTCGCCCGGCGCGAGGTGCTGCCCGGCTCGCGCGGGCTGGACCTGCGCCACCACCCGGCCGGTGAACCGCTGCAGCCGCGTTTTACGCGCGGCTTCGAATACAGCGACGGCTGGGTCGACGACGCCCGCCTGGTGGTGCTGAACGCGCTGGACGCGCAGGCGCACGGTGCGGCCATCTTCACCCGCACCACCTGCACCGGCTTGCAGCGCAGCGCCACGCACTGGCAGGCCCGGCTGCGCGGGGCCGATGGCCGTGAACATGGCCTGCGCGCCCGTGCCGTGGTCAACGCCGCCGGGCCCTGGGCAGAACACTTCCTGCGTCAGGTGGCCAGCACGGCCGCCATGCCTGGCAGCCCGCCGCTGGCGCGGCGCAGCCTGCGGCTGGTCCGGGGCAGCCACATCGTCGTGCCGCGCTGCTTCGAACACGAACACGCCTACATCTTCCAGAACGACGACCGGCGCATCATCTTCGCGATCCCGTACGAACGCGACTTCACGCTCATCGGCACCACCGACGTCGAGGTGCCGGGCCTGCCCGACGAAGGTGGCGTGACGGTGCACGACGACGAGGTGGCCTACCTCTGCGCGCAGGCCAGCCGCTACTTCCGCCGCGCCGTGACGCCGGCCGACGTGGTGTGGCGCTACGCCGGCGTGCGCCCGCTGCTGGACGACGCCTCCGGCGACCCCTCGGCCGTCACCCGAGACTATTTGCTGGACACCGACACCACCGGCGCGCCGCTGCTCACGGTCTGGGGCGGCAAGATCACCACCTTCCGCAAGCTGGCCGAAGAAGCGGCCGACACGCTGGGCCAGGCGCTGGGCGACGCGCGGGCGGCATGGACGGCGCCCGCCCCGCTGCCCGGCGGCGACCTGCATGCCTGGATCGGCGCGGCCCGGCGCCCCGACACCGACTTCGCGGATTTTGTCGCCGCCCTGACGCAGCGCCACCCCTGGCTGCCGGCCGCGCTGGCCTGGCGGCTGGCGCGGGCCTACGGCAGCCGGGTCGACCGCGTGCTGGGCACGGCCACCTCGCTGCGCGGCCTGGGCGCCGAGGTCGCGCCCGGCCTGCACGAAGCTGAACTGGCCTACCTGCGGCGCGAAGAATGGGCCCTCACCGGCGCTGACGTGCTGTGGCGCCGCAGCAAGCTGGGCCTGCACCTGGGCCCGGCGGCGGCCGCGCGTGTGACGGCCTGGATGGCCGCCGCAGCAGGCCGCACACAGGGCGAAGAACGGCAGGAGACCGCATGCAACTGAGCCTGGAGGGCATCGTCAAGACGGTGGGCCCGGAGACCTGGCTGCACCCCATGGACATCGCGCCGCAGGCCGGCGCCGTGACCGTGTTGCTGGGCGCCACGCGCGCTGGCAAGACCAGCTTGATGCGCGTGATGGCCGGGCTGGACCGGCCCAGCCGCGGCAGCGTGCGCGTGGACGGGGTCGACGTCACCGGCATGCCGGTGCGCGAGCGCAACGTGGCGATGGTGTACCAGCAGTTCATCAACTACCCCTCGATGACGGTGGCGCAGAACATCGCCTCGCCGCTGCGCCTGCGCGGGGCCACCGACCTCGACCGCCGCGTGCGTGAACTGGCCGAAAAACTGCACATCGACATGTTCCTCGGCCGCTTGCCGGCCGAGCTGAGCGGGGGCCAGCAGCAGCGCGTCGCGCTGGCGCGTGCATTGGCCAAGGGCGCGCCGCTGATGCTGCTGGACGAGCCGCTGGTGAACCTGGACTACAAGCTGCGCGAAGAGCTGCGCGAAGAGCTGACCGCCTTGTTCGCCGCCGGCGATGCCACCGTGGTCTACGCCACGACCGAGCCAGGCGAAGCCCTGCTGCTGGGCGGCTGGACGGCGGTGCTGGATGAAGGCGAGCTGCTGCAGTACGGCCCCACGGCCGAGGTCTTCCACCAGCCCGCGTCGCTGCGCGTGGCGCGCGCCTTCAGCGATCCGCCGATGAACCTGCTGCCGGCGCAGCGCACGGCCGCCGGGGTGCAGGTGCAGCAGGGGCCGCTGTTCCCGGTCGCCTTGTCCGATGCGGCCACCGGTGCGCTGACGCTGGGCCTGCGCGCCAGTGCGCTGCGGGCCGCCGCGCGCCCCGGCGACGTGGCCGTGCCCGGGCAGGTGGAGCTGGCCGAGATCTCGGGCTCCGACACCTTCGTGCACGTGCACACCGCCGCCGGCCCGCTGGTGGCACAGCTGACCGGCGTGCACGTGTTCGAGCTCGGTGCGCCGCTGACCCTGCATGTGGACCCGGCGCAGGCCTTCGTCTTTGGCGCCGACGAGCGGCTGTTGCGCGCCCCCGAGCGCAGGGGGCGCTGCTGACATGAAACTTCTCTGCCGCTTCAGCCCTGGTGGTGTGGCCGAGTTCGGTTTACCACCAAGACACAAAGACACCAAGGCACCAAGGGCACCCAGGAGCCCCGTGTTTTCTTGGTGCGCTTCGTGTCTTGGTGTCCTTGGTGGTGAAAGTGTCTGACGTGAAACAACGCTGGATGGTCGCTCTGCAGGTCGCGCGAGATGCCCTCTCAATGCGAAGGCGCCAAGACGCCAAGATCGTCAAGATCACCAAGAAGCCCTTGTTGACCTTGGCGTCCTTGGCATCTTCGCGTCTTGGCGTTGAAACAGACGGCACCTGCTGCCCGGTCGCCCGTTACATCTGCCGCGGGTCGCGAACAGCGCGGTGGAGCCACTGACATGGCCCGCATCGACCTCGACCTCGCCCACGCGTACCGGCCGTTTCCCAAGAACGATGCCGACTACGCGCTGCTGCCGCTGAAGATGAGCTTCGACGACGGCGGCGCCTACGCCCTGCTCGGGCCCTCGGGCTGCGGCAAGACCACGATGCTCAACATCATGTCGGGCCTGCTGGTGCCGTCGCAGGGCACGGTGCACTTCGACGGCCAGGACGTCACACGTGCCAGCCCGCAGCAGCGCAACATCGCGCAGGTGTTCCAGTTCCCGGTGATCTACGACACGATGACGGT
>CAYTWU010000061.1:0-15318 GCA_964442175.1 uncultured Rubrivivax sp. | reverse complement strand
GCGCGGGCGAACTTGATGTAGTCGGTGCGCAGCACCTCCAGCATCTCCGCGCGCACCAGCCGCAGGATCAGTGCGAGCTGGAAGATCGACAGCGTGAGCGCCGGCAGCAGCAGGTGCTTGACGCCATCCAGCGTGAGCAGGCCGGTGGTCCAGCTGCCGAAGGCGACCGTGTCGCCACGCCCGAAGCTGGGCAACCAGCCCAACAGCACCGCAAAGATCAGGATCAGCAGGATGCCGATCAGGACGGTGGGCAGCGACACGCCCAGCAACGAGATCGTCATCACCAGCTGCGAGCCGAAGCTGCCCCGCTTGAGTGCCGAGTACACACCCAGCGGAATGCCCACCAGCAGCGCAATCACACCCGCGGTGCTGGCGAGTTCGATGGTGGCCGGGAAGCGCTCGACGATCAGGGCCGAGACCTTGCGGCCCTGGCGCAGGCTGAGGCCGAATTCACCCTGCACGGCGTTGCCGATGAAGCGCGCGAACTGCACGGGGAAGGGCTGGTCCAGGCCCAGATCGGCCCGCAGCGCGTCGCGCTGCTCGGCCGTGGCGTCCTGGCCCAGCATGCTGTTGACGGGGTCGCCCACGTACTGGAACAGCATGAAGGCGATGAAGGCGACCGTGAGCATCACGATCACGGCTTGCAGCAGGCGGCGGAGGATGAATGCGAGCATCAGTGGAACAACAAGGGTGCAAAGGCGCCGACTGCCGGTGCAATCACGGGCATCACGCACCGCAAGGGTGCCGCCCGTCGGGGACGCGGGATGATGCGCAATTCGCGTGCCGACCGCAAAGGGGGGAACCCCGGGGGCGAGGCTGGTTCAGGGCAAGAACTGGATGGGGCCGAACCAGGCCATCGCCTGCTGTTGCGTGTTGTCGGCATCGGTCATCACCGCGATCGACACCAGCGCACCCGGTTCTTCACCAAAGGCCCGCCGGAAGTCGGCCGCCAGGTCGCGCCGGTGGTCGCGCCAGTGACCTGCCTGGTCGGGCCGTGTGTCGAGCACGATCTTGCGCACCCGGTCCGTGCGCGGATGCTTCAAGACCGCGTCAGCCTGCACGGCCTCGTTGCCAAAGACGTACATCAGCGTGGCATAGGGGGGGCGCTCGCCCGTGAGGGTCTCCGCCAGGTCGAACAACATCCGGTTGCGTGACGACAGGCGGTTGCTGTCGCCGTCAAAGGCGAACAACACCCGGGCCGGGGCGTCGCCCTTGCCAGCGGCCGAGAGGTCGGCATGGGGCAGTGGCGACTCGACCCACCACGAAAACGTCACCTGACCCAGCTGGTCCGCCGGCCGGTGCAACTTGCGCCGCCACATGCTGGCAGACTGCTGCGCATGCGCAGCCCAGGCGGGACGCCCCGCCTTGGTGACGCGCCGGTATTCGGTCTCGGCCTTGCCGGGGATGGGCACTGCGTGCCAACCCTCGGCGTCTGGCGCGGACGTCGGCGTGCTGCAGGCCGACAGCAGGCCCAGCACCACGACACCGATCAGCTTCTTCATCCTGCACCCATGAAAAAGCCGCCCCGAGGGGCGGCTGTGCACATCGATTCACACCCGCCAGACGGCGGGCGCAAGATCAGAAGTTGTGCTTGATGCCGACGTCGTAGCCGGACTTGCTGGTCAGGGCTTCGCTGTCGTTGGCGAAGTCGACATACAGCGTGGTCCGCTTGGACATGCTGTAGTGGTAGCCCATGGCCAGGCGCTTGGACACGGTGGTGTCGTTGGCCTTCAGGGTGCCGTAGGAAGCACGGAACTCGCCGGCGCCGATCGGGGCGGTGGCGGTGAACATCATGCCCTTGTGGTCAGCGCCGGTCAGGGCGGTGCCCTTGCCGTAGTAGAAGCCAGGCTTCATGAAGCCCAGGTTGTAGCTGACCATGGCCGACCACATCTTCTCGCTTTCGCCAGCGGCTTCACGGCCGGTCTTCTCGTAGCCGAAGGCTGCGGTCAGCGGGCCAGCGCCGTAGCCGACGTTGAAGTTGACGGGCTTCGAGGCGAAGTTGTTGATGGTGTCGGTCGCTTCAGCGATCTGGGCACCGAACGAGAAACCAGCGGCGCTGATCTTGTAGGTGACCGAGCTGTCGTTGCGGACCTTGGCGATGCCACCCAGACCGGTGATGCCGTTTTGGGCAGCGACGGTTTCCCAGCCCCACGGGTCAGCGATCAGCTGGGTGCCCAGGAACGCGGTGGTGTACTCGCGGCCGAACACGACCTGGCCGAAGCCGCCCTGCAGACCGACCAGCGAGCGGCCGTTCCAGAAGCGCACGTTGCCGGTGCTGTCAGCGCCGGTGTCGGCGTTGAAACGGTGCTCGATGTTGAACAGGGCCGACAGACCGCCGCCCAGATCTTCCGTGCCACGCAGGCCCAGACGGCTGCCCGAGCCGTTGGCAATGCTCTTGACGTCCGAGCCGATGTCCTTGACGACCGACAGGTCAACACGGCCGTACAGGGTGACCGACGATTGGGCCGAAGCAGCGCCAGCGAACGCGGTCAGCGCGGCCAGGGCAAGCAGAGATTTTTTCATTGCGACTATCTCCTAGGTTAGACAAGAGGTCCCGATCGAAAAGGAACCCTTTTGAGGGGGCTGATCGAGCCAACCTCCTCAGCGGAAGTTGCCGTATTGCACCAGAGGCCGGCCGGGCGTGCCAAGCCTTGGCCGTGAAAAGCCAGAGGGTTGTTGTCTGGCAGCAACGTGCCCCGGCGGGGGTCGCCCTAAGCTCGCGGCCATGAACACCGACCGCGTTCTGATCAGCCTGGACAACGCCTTGCGCACGCTTTCCGGGGCCGTCCACCCCGCCCGGCCCTGCCCGCAACCGGCCGGCCCCGCGCCCACAGAGCTCCTGTCGGAGGCGGATCGCCGCTTGTCTGGCGCGCTCATGCGGGTAAACCATGTGGGTGAAGTCTGCGCCCAGGCCCTGTACCAGGCGCAGGCGCTGACGGCGCGCGACCCGGCCTTGCGCAACAACATGGCCCAGGCGGCACGGGAGGAGATCGACCACCTGGCCTGGACCCAGGAGCGCCTGGACGCGTTGGGCGACCGGCGCAGCTGGCTCAACCCGCTGTGGTACGCCGGTGCCTTCGGCATCGGCTTGCTGGCGGGCCGCGCGGGCGACGCCGTGAGCCTGGGCTTCGTCGTCGAGACCGAACGCCAGGTGGAGCAGCACCTCGCCGGCCACCTCAGCCGCCTGCCGGCCGGTGACACCGCCTCGCGCGCCATCGTCGACGTGATGCAGGCCGACGAGGCCCGCCATGCCGACCAGGCCCAGGCCGCCGGCGCCCAGGCGCTGCCGGCCCCGGTGCGCTGGGCCATGCGGGCGGCGGCCAAGGTCATGACGGCCACCGCACACCGGGTCTGATCAGGCCTCCACCAGCGCGTGGCTGGTGACGATCTGTGCCGTTTTGCCCAGCATGATGCTGGCGGAACAGTAGCGCTCGTGCGACAGCGCGATGGCGCGGGCCACCGCGGCCTCGGGCAGACCCCGGCCCGTGACGATGAAGTGCATGTGGATCTTCGTGAAGACCTTGGGATCGGTCTCCGCCCGCTCGGCTTTCACCTGCACCTGGCAGCCCCGCACGTCGTGCCGGCCGCGCTTCAGGATCAGCACCACGTCATAGGCGGTGCAGCCACCGGTGCCGGCCAGCACGGTCTCCATGGGTCGCGGTGCCAGGTTGTGGCCACCGCCGTCGGGCGCACCGTCCATGGTCAGCAGGTGGCCGCTGCCGGTCTGGGCGCTGAAGGCCATGCCGTTGTCCGGCATCCAGTTGATCGTGCATTCCATCGTGGGCTCCAGGGTTCGATGCCGCGATTTTGAGTCCCGCCCCTAGGACCGGTGGCGCGATGGATATTGCACTGCAGCATCGCAGCGGCTAGACTGCGGCGCATGGGGTTGCATTCAACCCCGCCGCTTGTCTCCTCCACCTCCCAAACGGTGGATTCGGCCCGAGGCCTCACAGCCTCGGGCCTTTTTTCTGGGTGCGCCTATGATCCGCGGCCTGCCAGCTCACTGGCCCACCGCGCACACCCGATGAAGACCCCGGCGGCCCGCACTGCGGCGCACTACCTCCAGAAGATCCTCACCGCCCGCGTCTACGACGTCGCCATCGAGTCGCCGCTGGAGGTCGCCCCCGCGCTGTCGCGCCGCCTCGGCAACCAGGTGCTGCTCAAGCGCGAGGACCAGCAGCCCGTGTTCAGCTTCAAGCTGCGCGGCGCCTACAACAAGATGGTGCAGCTGAGCCCTGCGCAGCGCGCCGCCGGCGTGATCTGCGCCTCGGCCGGCAACCACGCCCAGGGCGTGGCGCTGTCGGCCAGGCGCCTGGGCTGCACCGCGGTCATCGTGATGCCGGTGACCACGCCGCAGCTCAAGATCGATGCCGTGAAGGCCCTGGGCGGCACGGTGGTGCTGCACGGCGACAGTTACTCCGACGCCTACGCCCATGCGATGGAACTGCAGGCCCAGCGCGGCCTGACCTTCGTGCACCCCTTCGACGACCCCGACGTGATTGCCGGCCAGGGCACGGTGGCGATGGAGATCCTGCGCCAGCACCAGGGCCCCATCGATGCGGTGTTCGTGGCCATCGGCGGGGGCGGCCTGATCTCGGGCGTGGCGGCCTACATCAAGGCCGTGCGGCCGGAGATCCGCGTCATCGGCGTGCAGACCGTCGATTCCGACGCCATGGTGCAGTCGGTGCGTGCCGGCAAACGCGTGACGCTGAAGGACGTGGGCCTGTTTTCTGACGGCACGGCCGTGAAGCTGGTCGGGCAGGAAACCTTCCGCCTCACCCGCAGCCTGGTGGATGACTTCGTGGTGGTCGACACCGACGCCGTGTGCGCCGCCATCAAGGACGTGTTCCAGGACACGCGCAGCATCCTGGAGCCGGCGGGTGCGCTGGGGGTGGCTGCGATCAAGCAGTACGCGCAAGCCAACGGTCTGAAGGGCCAGACCTTCGTGGCCATCACCTGCGGCGCCAACATGAACTTCGACCGCCTGCGCTTCGTCGCCGAGCGTGCCGAGGTCGGCGAGCAGCGCGAGGCCTTGTTTGCCGTCACCATCCCCGAGGAACGCGGCAGCTTCAAGCGGTTCTGTGAGCTCATCGGCCCGCGCGCGGTGACCGAGTTCAACTACCGCATTTCCGACGCGAAGGTGGCGCATGTCTTCGTCGGCGTGGCCATCCCCAAGCGGGCCGAAGCCCAGAAGATCGCGCGCAATTTCGTGCGCCACGGGTTTGCCACGCTGGACCTGACCGACGACGAGATGGCCAAGGAGCACCTGCGCCACATGGTGGGCGGGCGCACCGAGCTGGCGCAGAACGAACGCCTGTTCCGCTTCGTCTTCCCCGAGCGGCCCGGGGCCTTGATGCGTTTCCTGGCGGCGCTGCACCCGGGCTGGAACATCAGCCTGTTCCACTACCGCAACCAGGGTGCCGACTACGGGCGCATCCTGGTCGGCATCCAGGTGCCGGCAGCCGACGACCGGGTCTTCCAGGACTTCCTGGCCACGCTGGCCTATCCTTGTGTCGAAGAAACCCTGAACCCTGTGTACCGCCTTTTCTTGCGTTGACAGGCAAAGGCAACAAACACCATGGCCAGCCGTTCACTGATCGCCCCCAGTTCCAACCCGCTGCTCGAACGTGCGCTGCGTGAAAAGCTCGCGCGCCGCGCCGAGCAGGCGGGCAGCCTGGGCGAGCTGGAACCGCTGGCCCTGCGCCTGGGGCTGATGCAGAACACGCTGAAGCCGCGTTTCATCGAACCGCAGCTGGTGGTGTTCGCGGCCGACCATGGTCTGGCCGTGGACGGTTTGTCGCCCCCGGGGCGGCGCCAGACCCAGGACCAGGTGCGCCAGCTGCTGGCCGGCCAGTGGCCGATGGCGGTGTTTGCACGCTCGCAGCAGATCGAGCTGAGCGTGGTCGATTGCGGCATCGCGGCCGAGATGCCCGCGCACGACCGGCTGCTGATGCGCAAGATCGCGCACGGCACGCGCAACGCCCGTGTCGGCCCGGCGATGACGCTGGATCAGGCGCATTCCGCGATGCGCGCCGGCATGGAGATCGGAGATTCCCTGCGTGGCAACGTGCTCATCTGCGCCGGCCTGGGCGTGGGGGCGCAGGAGAGCGCGGCGCTGGTGCTGGCACGCCTGACGGACACGCCGATCCGCGAGCTGGCGGTCTCCGGGCCGCAGATGCCGGTGGACCTGATCGGCCACCTGATGGTGATCCTGCAGGGCGCCCAAGGCCGGCACAAGGCGGTCACCGACCCCATCGAGGTGCTGGCCGCCTTCGGCGGCTTCGAGATGGCGGTGATGGTGGGCGTGATGCTGGTCGCGGCCAGCAAGCGCCACCTGTTGATGATCGACGGCCTGACGGCCTGCGCGGCGCTGATGCTGGCCGCGCGCATCGCCACGCCGGTGACCGACTACTGCGTCTTCTGCCGCAGCCACACCCACGCCGGGCTGGACCGGGCGCTGGGCCTGTTCCGGGCCAGCGCCCTGCTGGAGCTGGGGCTGGAGAGTGCCGACGGCACCGGCGCCGCACTCGCCTGGCCCCTGGTGCACAGCGCGGCCGCCCTGCTGACCGATGTCGCCGATGGCGAAGACCCCGGCCCCTCGCAGCCCGACCACCTGTGGCCGGTGCCCGACGGCGTGCCGGCCGACCTGCCACCGCGGCGCTGAAGCCGCCTCGGCCCGACCTTATTGCGTGTACAGCCCCTGCCGCGCGGGTGCCGGCGCGGGGGTCGGTGGATCGTCGGCGCCACCGTCGTCTTCGCCGTTGACCACCTCGTTGCCATCGGCAGAGACACGTGGTTGACCCGGGCGTACCACCTGGTTGGGCAATGGCCGCAAAGCGCCCGGGCCCCCGGCACCGGGTGGCTGGCCGGGCATTGCCCCGGGCCGCCCGGTGGCCGCTGCCGGCAGCGCCGCCACCTCCAGCGCCACGGCAGCCGAAGGTGCACCCCGTGCGCCGAGGTCCGCCCCGCGGGCACGCACGCGCTGCAGCACCAGATCACCCTCGATGGCCGCACCCACCCGGTAGGCCTTGGCCGGTTTGCCATCCACCGCGATCAGCGCCAGGCCTTCACCGCCCGCCCGCGGCGAGCGCGGTGCCACCACGCCCAGCAGGCGGAACCGGGCCGCCGCAGCCACCACCGTCGGCTCTTCTTCCTGCACCTCGGGCGCGGTGCCGAGCAGGCGCGTCAGGTCGCCCCGCAGCGCGGGGCCGCTGGCCACGGTCGCGGCCTGCGGCGGAACGGGCGCGGCCCGCACGAACAGCTTCAGGCCCCAAAAAGCGGCGCAGGCCGCCACGAGCAACCAGAGCCCCAGGGCCGCGAGTCTTGTGATCGTGCGTGCCGTCATCGCCCGATTATGATGCAGCCCACCTGGATGAATCTGCCTGCACCACCGGCCCCGGCCGGACTTTCCCGGATCTCCCCCATGAGCCAAGTTTTGCACCGACGCGCCGGCCTGGCGCGTGGTTTCACGCTGATCGAACTGCTGGTGGTCATCGCGATCATCGGCGTGCTCGCGGCCCTGATCGTGCCCAACGTCATCAACCGCGCCGACGACGCCAAGCTCGCGGCCGCCAAGTCCGACGTCAACATGCTGATGCAGCAGCTCAAGATCTACCGCCTGGACAACCAGCGCTACCCCAGCGGCGAACAAGGCCTGGACGCGCTGGTGAAAAAACCCACGGTCGGCAACATCCCGCCGAACTGGAAGCCCTACCTGGACAAGCTGCCGGCCGACCCCTGGGGCCGCCCGTACCAGTTTGCCAACCCGGGGGTGCAGGGCGAGGTCGATGTCTTCAGCCTGGGCGCCGACGGGCAGGCCGGCGGCGAGGGCGCGGATGCCGACATCGGGTCCTGGCAGTGACCGCCGGGCACGCGCCCCCGGTTTCACGCTGATCGAACTGCTGGTCGTCATCGCGATCCTCGCGCTGACGGCTTCGCTGGTGGC
This sequence comes from uncultured Rubrivivax sp., assembly GCA_964442175.1. Classification (GTDB taxonomy): domain Bacteria; phylum Pseudomonadota; class Gammaproteobacteria; order Burkholderiales; family Burkholderiaceae_C; genus Rubrivivax. The sequence goes on along the minus strand of CAYTWU010000061.1, from coordinate 7,373 downwards.
CGTGGCCCTGCGCGATGGCGACAGCCTGCGGCTGGAACGCGAGGCCGAACGCCTGGCCCTGCTGCTGGAAACCGGGCGCGCCGAATCGCGTGCCAGCGGCCAGGCCGTGTGGTGGGTGCCCGCCGGCGACACCGAAGCGCCGGGCTTCCGGTTTGTCGGCCTGGCACCGAGCATGGCCCTCCCGGAGCAATGGCTGGACCCCGCCGTGCGTGCCGTCATCGACGGCGCTCCCACCGTGCAGCTGGGCCCTGAGGCGTTGATTGCAGCGCAGCGTGTGCGGCTCAGCCTGGGCCAGCAGCGCCTGGTGGTGGCCACCGACGGCCTGGGGCCGTTTGCCGTGCAGGCCGACGCCGCACCATGAACACCACGCTGCGGCGCACCCGGGGCTTCACGCTGGTCGAGGTGCTGGTGGCCCTGGCCATCGTGGCCGTGGCCCTGGCCGCGGGCCTGCGCGCCGCGGGCACCTTGACCGACAACAGCCAGCGCCTGGCCGCGGTGGTGGCCGCACAATGGTGTGCCGACAACGCCCTGAGCAACCTGCGCCTGGCGCGGCAGCTGCCCGGCGTCGGCGATGCCGACTTCAGTTGCGAACAACTGGGGCGGCCCTACGCCGGCACGCTGGCGACACGGCCCACGCCGAACCCCAACTTCCGCCGCGTCGAAGCCACCGTGCGCGATGAAGCCGGCCGGCCGCTGGTGAACGTGACCACCGTCGTCGGCAGGTACTGATGTTGGCCCCCAAGCGCCCGGCTGCGCCGCTTCGCGTCCCCCCGAGGGGGCGTGTCCACCTTGGGGCAGCCCGGCGGCGGACGGTCCGCGCACGCGGTTTCACGCTCATCGAACTGCTGGTCGCCCTGACCATCATGGCCGTGCTGGCGGGCCTGGCCTGGACCGGCATCGACAGCCTGATCCGCACCCGCGAAAGCACGCAGGCCGCCCTGGACCGCACCCAGCGCCTGGCCACCGTGCTCACGCAGTGGGAGCAGGACCTGGCCGCCGTGCACGAATCCGCCGCCACGCCGCCGTTGCAGTTTGACGGCCGCACGCTGCGCCTGACGCGCACCGCCGAAGACGGTCTGCGCGTGGTCACCTGGACGCTGCGCGACGGCGCCTGGTACCGCTGGGCAGGCCCGGTCGTGCAGCGTTCGGGCGAGCTGAAACAAAGCTGGCTCGGCAGCCTGCAGCACCAGGGCGGTGAACCCGGCGAGCTGCAGGTGGTGGCCGACACCAGCGCCTGGCAGCTGTACTACTACCGCGGCAATGCCTGGAGCAACGCGCAGTCCAGCGGCAACGCGCGCGGCCCGGCGCCCCCGGCCAGCGGCGCCGCGGCCGGCACCGGCAACCCCGCGCTGGACAACCACGACGACCTGCCCGACGCCGTGCGCCTGGTGCTCACGCTGCCGGGCGGCACGCTGACACGCGACATCCTGATGCCGCCTCATCCGGCATGAGCACGGCATGAATCGCCACGCCCCACATCGGCTCCAGCGCGACCCTGCGCTGACTCACAAACAACGCGGCACCGCCTTGCTGCTGGCCATGGTCATCCTCACCCTGGTGGCCACGCTGACGGCGGCCATGGTCACGCAGCAGCAGCGCGCGATCACGGTCGAGGCTGCCGAACGGGCCCGCGCCCAGGCGAGCTGGGTGCTGTTGGGCGCGCTCGACTGGGCGCGTCTGTTGCTGCGTGAAGACGGCCGCTCCGGCAACGTCGACCACCTGGGAGAGCCCTGGGCCACGCCGCTGGCAGAGGCGCGGCTGTCCACGTTCCTGTCGGCCGACCGCGAATCACCGTCGGCGGACGAAGGCCCGGAAGCCTTTTTGTCCGGCCAGGTGCTGGACCTGCAGGCACGCTACAACCTGAACAACCTGCTCAACGACGAAGGGCAGCTCGTCGAGGCGGAGGTGGATGTGCTGACGCGCTTGTGCCAGGTGCTGGGACTGCCCGACGACGTGGCCGACCGCATCGCCGACGGCCTGGAGGCCGCCGTCCAGGACAGCGATGACAGCGCACCGTTGTTGCCCGCCAAGCTGGCCCAGCTGACCTGGCTGGGCATCGAGCCCGACACCATCGCGCGGCTGGAGGGCTTTGCCGTCCTGCTGCCCGAAACGTCGCCGGTGAACGTGAACACGGCGTCGCGCGAGGTGCTGGCCGCAGCCGTGCCCGGGCTGGACCTGGGCGGTGCCGAGCGCCTGGTGCAGCAACGCCAGCGCACACCCTTCCGCTCTCTGGACGAGATCAAGCGTGAGCTGCCGGCTGCGGCGCTGGAGAACCTGCCCGACAACCGCCTGAGCGCAAACTCCCGCTACTTCGAGGTGCTGGGGCGGCTGCGGCTGGAAGACCGCGTCTTCGAGGAGCGGTCCGTGGTCGAGCGCCGCGACGCCAGCCAGGGCGGCGAGATCATCGCCATCCAGCGTGAACGGCGCACCACCCTGCCGGGCAGCCCGAATTGAAGCTTCACGATCATCTGGTCCAATGCGGGCCATCCGTTGCTGAGCCGACCGCATGTCCGTCCTCGTTGTCCTGATCCCACCCCGGCCGCGCCCGAAGACGCGCGACGGCCTGCTGCCCCCCGTGGCGACGGAGTGGTCGTGGCTGCTGAGCGCCGACGGCCACACCGTGGCCCAGCAGGGCCGCGGCGCGCCTGCCGACTGGCCGGCCGCCGACACCCGCGTGGCCGTGCTGGCCCCCACCGACCTGGCCTGGCTGCCCGCCACGCTGCCCAAGGCCGCAGCGGCGCGGCTGCGGCAGGCCCTGCTGGGTGTGCTGGAAGACCAGTTGCTGGACGACGAGGCCGCGCTGCACTTCGCCGTGGCGCCCGACGCGGCTGCAGGTCAGCCGACCTGGGTGGCGGTGCTGCACAAACCCTGGATCAGCGACTGGCTGCAGCGCTTCGAGGCCGCCGGGCGGCCGATCGAGCGTGTGGTGCCGCTGCTGGTGCCCGGCGGTGCGCCAGCAGGCCACTTCGAGCCCGACCCGCAGGGCGACGGTGAACGCCTGCAGCTCAGCTGGTCCGACAGCAGTGGTGCCTTGTGCCTGGCGCTGGAGGGTTCGTTCGCGCGCAGCCGTGCCGCCATCGAAGGCGCCGCCTGGACCGCCACGCCCGCGGCCGCCGCCACCGCCGAGGCCTGGCTGGGCCGGCCGGTGGTGGTGGTCGCCGAGGGCGAACGGACCCTGGCCGCCACCCGCAGCGGCTGGAACCTGTTGCAGTTCGACCTGGCGCCGCGCCACCGCGGCGCGACCGCCCTGCGCGAAGGCTGGCAACGTTTCCTCAGTCCCGCCTGGCGGCCGGTGCACCTGGGCCTGGTGGCCCTGCTGCTGCTGAACCTGGTGGGCCTGAACGCCTGGGCCTGGACCCAGCAGCGGGCCTTGTCCGAGCGGCGCCAGGCCATGGTGAGCCTGTTGCAGCGCACCCACCCGCAGGTGCGCGCCGTGCTGGACGCGCCTCGCCAGATGGCCCGCGAAACCGAACAATTGCGCACCGCCGCCGGCCAGCCCGGCGACAACGACCTGGAGACCCTGCTCGGCGTGGCCGCTGCGGCCTGGCCCGAAGGTGAACCGCCCGTGGCGGCGCTGCAGTTCGAACCCGGCCGCCTGGTGCTGAACGTGGAAGGCTGGGACGACGGCATGGTGGCTGAATTCCGCACCCAGGTGGCCCCGGCCGGCTGGCAGGTGTCCGTCAACGGCCCCCAGCTCACGCTGAGCCGCGCGCCGGCCGAAGGGAAACAGCCATGAACGCGCTGAGAGCCCGCTGGGCGGCGCTGGCCGTGCGAGAACGGCGCCTGGTGCTGGCCGCGGCCGGGGTGATCGTCGTGGCCCTGCTCTGGGCCGTCGGCGTGCAGCCGGCGCTGCGCACACTGCGCAGCGCACCGGCCGAGCAGGCGCGGCTGGAGCTGCAGTGGCAGGCCATGCAGCGCCAGGCTGCCGAGGCCGGCACGCTGCGCGCCGCCCCGCCGTTGCCACCGGGCATGGCGGCGCAGGCGCTGCAAGGCGCCACCGACCGCCTGGGCGGGACGGCCAGGCTGCAACTGCAGGGCGAGCGCGCCGTGTTGACGCTCAACGGCGTGCATGGCGAGGCACTGGCCCAATGGCTGGCCGAAGCCCGGCGCGGTGCACGGGCACGGCCGGTGGAGGCCAAGCTGCAGTTCGACGATGCCGGCTACCGCGGCAGCGTGGTCGTGGCCATCGGGGGCCGGCCTTGACGTCGTCCCCGGGCCGCCGCTGGGCCGTGGCCGGCGCGTTGCTGGGCAGCCTGCTGGGCGGGCTGGCCTTTGCACCGGCAGCCTGGCTGGCGGCCGGCGTGGCGCGGGTCACGGCCGGGCAGTTCCAGCTCGCGGATGCGCGCGGCACGGTGTGGTCCGGCGACGCAGTGGCCGTGCTCAGCGGTGGCAACGGCAGCCAGGATGCCATGGCCCTGCCCGGCCGCCTGGCCTGGACGCTGGGCCTGGGCGCGAGCGGCCTTGAGCTGCGCGCGCAGCAGGCGTGTTGCCTGCGCGGCACCCCGCGGCTGCAACTGGACCGCCACGCCGGAGGCTGGCGCCTGCAGGTGCTGCCCGATGCCGGAACGGCGCTGGGGCAGTGGCCCGCCGCGTGGCTGGCGGGCCTGGGCACACCCTGGAACACGCTGCAGCTCGAAGGTGAGCTGCGGCTGTCGACGCCCGGGCTGACGCTGCAGTCCGTGGGCAGCCGCTGGCAGCTCGCGGGCAGCGCCGTGATCGACCTGCAGCGCATGGCCTCGCGCCTGTCCACCTTGCCCGTGCTGGGCAGCTACCGGCTGCAACTGGCCACCACCGACGGTGTGCCGCGCCTGAACCTGCTGACGCTGGACGGCGCGCTGCGCCTGAGCGGCAGCGGTGAATGGGCCGCCTCGGGCCTGCGCTTCCGCGGTGAAGCCAGCGCCGCCACCGGCGCCGAGGCCGCGCTGGCCAACCTGCTCAACATCATCGGCCGCCGCCAGGGTGCGCGGTCGCTCATTGCCATCGGATGACCATGAAACTGCGCCGAACACTGTCTCCCCTGCTGCTGGCCGCCTGCCTGCTGCCCACCGCACCGCTGCTGGCGCAGGCACCCGGCGAAGGCTCGGCGGCACGCTCGCGGGCCCCGGTGACCGTGAACTTCGTGAACGCCGAGATCGACGCCGTGTCGCGGGCCTTCGGCGCGATGATCGGCCGCCAGATCGCGGTGGACCCGCGCGTGAAGGGTTCGATCACGGTCTACAGCGAGCAGGCCATCAGCGTACGCGAGGCCTACCTCACCTACCTGTCGGCGCTGCGCGGCCTGGGTTTTGCGATGGTGGACAACGGCGGCCTGCTGAAGGTGGTGCCCGAGGCGGACGCCAAGATCCAGACCGGCACCGTCTCGGTGGGCGAAGTCGGCCCCAAGGGCGACCAGGTCATCACGCAGATCTTCACGCTGCAGCACCAGAGCCCGAACAACCTGGTGGCCGTGCTGCGCCCGCTGATCACGGCCAACAACACCATCAATGCCAACCCGGGCGGCAACGCGCTGATCATCACCGACTACGCCGACAACCTGCGCCGCATCGCGCAGATCGTCGCCGCGCTCGACCGGCCCAGCGACACCGACATCGACCTGATCCCGCTGAAACACGCGGTGGCGTCCGACCTCGCCACGCTGGTGCAGCGCCTGGTGGGCACGGGTGTCGGCGGTGCCGCGCCGGCAGCGGCTGCGGCGGCCCAGGGGGGTGCTGTCACCGTGGTGGCCGAGCCACGCGCCAACGCGCTGATCGTGCGCGCGCCCAATGCCGCGCGGCTGGCGCAGGTGCGCTCGGTCGTGGCCCAGCTGGACGTGCCCACGGCGGGCCTGGGGCCCACGGGCGGCATCTGGGTCATCCACCTGAAAAATGCCGACGCGGTGCGCCTGGCCACGGTGCTGCGCGCCGCCTTTGCAGGCAGTGGCAGCGGCGGCAGCGGCGGTTCGGCACCCTTGACCGGCACCAGCACCCCGGCGGCGGCCGCGGCCACGCCGGCGGCCGGCGCCACCGCCGGTGCCAGCGCGCAGGCCACCAGCCCGGTGAGCAGCGCCGCAGCACCCAGCACCGGCGGCTTCATCCAGGCCGACCCGGCGACCAACTCGCTGATCGTCAGCGCCCCCGAGCCGCTGTACCGCCAGGTGCGCGCGATGGTGGAGCAGCTGGATGCACGGCGCGCGCAGGTCTACATCGAAAGCATGATCGTCGAGGTCAGCGGCGACAACGCGGCCGATTTCGGCTTCCAGTGGCAGGGCCTGCTGGGCAACAGCGGCGACAGCAACCTGATCGGCCTGGGCACCAACTTCACCGGCCGCGCCGGCGGCAACATCATCAACCTGAACACCGGTGCCGCCGCGGGTGAAGTCAACCTGGGCGAAGGTTTCAACATCGGCCTGGTACGCAACTTCGGCGGCACGTACGCGCTGGCGGCCATCGCCCGCATGCTGCAGAGCCAGGCCAGCACCAACATCGTCAGCACCCCGAACCTGATCACGCTGGACAACGAAGAGGCCAAGATCGTCGTCGGCGAAAACGTGCCCTTCATCACCGGCCAGTTCACGAACACCGGCACGTCCACCAGCAGCCCTTTCCAGACCATCGAACGCAAGGACGTGGGCATCACGCTGCGCATCCGCCCGCAGATCGGCGAAAGCGGCACCGTGCGCATGACGATCTACCAGGAACAGAGCAGCGTGAAGGACACGGCCGCGGTGGGCACCAGCAACGCCGGCCCGTCGACCACCAAACGATCCATCGAATCGCAGGTGGTGGTGGACGACGGCCAGATCATCGTGCTGGGCGGCCTGATCGAGGACCGCTTCATCGAAAACAAGTCCAAGGTGCCGCTGCTGGGCGACATCCCCTACGTCGGTGCGCTGTTCCGCAGCGAAAGCCGCGAAAAGCGCCGCACCAACCTGATGGTCTTCCTGCGGCCGGTGGTGATGCGCGACCAGGCCAGCGCCAACAAGATCAGTGCCGAACGCTACGAACAGCTGCGCCAGCAGCAGCAGGCCCAGCAGCCCACCAGCAACCCCATGCTGCCGGTGCAGGATGCGCCGGTGCTGCCGGAGCTGCCTGCCCCGACATCGACACCCAAACCGACGCCGAAAAACTGACATGGGCGCCCGCCACCCCCTGCCCTACACGTTTGCCAAGGCGAACGTGCTGCTGCTGGAAGACGACGGCCAGGAGCTGGTGCTCTGGGCCGCCGAAAGCACGCCGCTGGCGGCGCTGGCCGAGGTGGGCCGGCTGTTCGCCGTGGCGCGCCAGGAGCACGAACCCGCGGCCACGCTGGCACAGCGCATCGCCGCGGCCTATGCCGGCGGCGAGAGCAGCGCCGCGGCCGTGATCGGCGAGGTGGAAAGCGGCGTGGACCTTTCG
>CAYTWU010000060.1:8274-15427 GCA_964442175.1 uncultured Rubrivivax sp. | reverse complement strand
TGGAGTCGCCGTTGATGGTGGAGACCACGGCCGTCTTCTTGCCTTCGGACGCGAACTTCTTGATCTTGGCGATGATGCTCTGGTAGTCCGAGTGGCCGAACGGGGTGTACTCCTCGATGATGTCGGCCTCGGGCACGCCCTTGGCCTTCAGGAAGGCGCGCAGGATCTTGTTGGTGGTGCGCGGGTACACGTAGTCGGTGCCCAGCAGCACCCAGCGCTTGGCGCTGCCGCCGTCCTTGCTCATCAGGTATTCCACCGCGGGGATGGCCTGCTGGTTCGGCGCGGCGCCGGTGTAGAACACGTTCTTGCTGAGCTCTTCACCCTCGTACTGCACCGGGTAGAACAGCAGGCTGTTGAGTTCCTCGAACACCGGCAGCACCGACTTGCGCGACACGCTGGTCCAGCAGCCGAAGGTGACGGCGACCTTGTCCTGCGCGATCAGCTGGCGGGCTTTCTCGGCGAACAGCGGCCAGTTGGACGCCGGGTCGACGACGATGGGCTCGAGCTTCTTGCCCATCACGCCACCCTTGGCGTTGATCTCGTCGATGGCCATCAGCGCGACGTCCTTCAGCACCGTCTCGGAGATGGCCATGGTGCCCGACAGCGAGTGCAGGATGCCGACCTTGATGGTGGCCTGCGCCTGGGCGAGGCTGCTGAACCCGAGCGCGCAGGCGGCGGCGGCCAGCGCGGTGATGGAACGGCGTGAGATGTTCATGGTGCGAGAGGCTCCTGGGTCGTGGTGGAATGACCCGGAGTCTGCGGACGGACCGCCAGGGCGCCTATACGCACAGTGGCGTACAGGGTCTGCAGAACAGGCTCAGCGGCCGAAGAAGCGCCGGATGCGCTCGGCGATCTGGTCGGCCAGGCCAGCCGCGCGGGCCGGGGCATCCGGCGCCGGGGCGCTGCCCTGCTGGCGGCGCAGGTCGTCCTGCTGGTGCTGGGCCATCACCCGCGACAAGGCCTCTGCCAGCGCGGGCCGGGCGGCCAGCAGCGGTGCCATGCTGTCGGCCGTCACCTCGTACAGGCTGCAGGCCGTCACGGCCGCGACGGTGGCGCTGCGCGGCGCGCCGGTCAGCATCGACATCTCGCCGAACACCGCGCCCGGCCCCAGCACCGCCAGCCGCTGCGCGCCCTGGCGAACCTCCAGCACACCCGCGGCGACGACGAACATCGAGGCCCCGGCCTCGGCCTCCCGCACCACGGCCTGCCCCGGCTCGGCGCTGTGCAGCACCACGGCCCGGGCCAACGCCGCGTGTTCATCGGCCTGCAGCACCGCCAGCAGCGGCAGGCTGGCCAGCAGCGCCTGGCGGTGCTCGGGGCGGGCATGGTCGGCCAGCAAAGGCGCGGCAGACGGCGCCGCGGCCGCACCCTCCAGCAGCGCCACCGGCTGCAGCCCGGCGGCGCGCAGGTGTTTCTGCACGCTGCTGAGCAGCGCGTGTTTGGCCGGGCCCTTGGGTTTGCGGCGCGGGTCCAGCAGGTAGACGATCTTGTAGGTGACGCCGGCACCATCGAGCTTGCAGATGCGCACCTTGGGTGGTTTGTCGCCGGCGGTGGCGCCCTGGGCCCAGGCCTCGGTGACGGCGGCGTGCAGCACCTGCTCGATCACCGCCGGCGGCGTCAACCAGTCGAGCACGATGTCCACTTCCTGCTCGCTCACCGGCGAGGGGTAGGACAGGTTCTCGACGATGGCCGCCGCGGCCACGCTGTTGGGCACGCTGATCAGGTTGTCCTCGGGCGTGAGCACACGCGTGCTGCGCCAGTTGATCTCGCGCACCGTGCCGACGATGGGCTCGCGCTGGCCGCGCATGCGCAGCACCACGAAGTCGTTCAGCCGGAAGGGCTGCTCGATGTTCAGCGCGATGCCGGAGAACAGGTCGGTCAGGATGGGCCGCAGCGCCAGGCCCAGCACCAGGCCCAGCACGCCGGTGGTGGCCAGCACGGTGGCAATCGCCACGCCCCAGGCCTGGTTCAGCATCGCGGCCAGCGCCAGGATCAGCAGCAGCACCGCGACGAACTGGCGCAGCAGGCGCGGCATGCGCACCCCGGCCATGCGCGGGATCAGCCGCTCCCAGAGCAGCAGTTCCACCAGCCGGATCAGCAGCAGGGCACCGGCCAGCCAGGCCACGCTGTCCAGCAGGCGCGGCAGCAGGCTGAAGGGCCAGGCCAGGCCCGTGGCGGCCAGGCTGACGGACGCCCAGGCCGCGCCGCACAGCAGCACCAACAGGCCGATCAGCCAGCCGGCCGTGCCCCGGTGCGCAGGAGAAGCGCCCTCTGGGGCCATGACTGCCGAATTCACGCCCGCACGCTATCACGGCGTGGCGGGCCTGTGACTTCAGATCTGTACCCGGGTGCCGAGCTCGACCACCGCGTTGTCGGGCAGCCGGAAGAAGCGCGCGGCGCCCCCGGCGTTGCGGGCCAGCGCGGCAAACAGGTGCTCGCGCCAGGCCGCCATGCCGCCGCCGGGGCTGGGCACCACGGTTTCGCGGCTGAGGAAATACGTGGTCTCGAAGGACACCAGGCCCAGTTCGGGCGACGCCGCCAATGTGGCCGGCACGTCGGGTTGTTGCATGAAGCCCAGCACCACGGTGACCCGCTGAAAATCCGGCGCCAGGGTCTCGACCTGCAGGCGTTCGGCCTCGGGCACCCAGGGGCGGTCCTGCACCTGCACCGTCAGGATCAGGTTGCGGGTGTGCAGCACCTGGTTGTGCTTGAGGTTGTGCAGCAGCGCTTGCGGCACGGTGCTCGGGTCGGCCACGGGGTAGACGGCGGTGCGCTCGGCGCGGTGCAGGCCGCTGCGGTCCAGGCTGTCCACAAAGGGCTGCAGCGCCAGGCCGTCGCGCTGCAGGCCGGCCAGCAGCAGCTGGCGCCCACGCGCCCAGGTGCTCATCAGGCCGAAGATCACCACCCCCAGCAACACCGGGAACCAGCCGCCATCGGCGAACTTGATGGCGCAGGCGGCCACCAGCAGCACATCCAGCGCGAGGAAGAAGACGGTGGCCCCGATGGCCAGCGGCGCGGGCAGGTGCCAGGCGTGGCGGATCACGAACCAGGTCATCACCGTGGTGATCAACATCGTCAGCGTGACGGCGATGCCGTAGGCCGCCGCCATGGCCGACGAGCTGCCAAAGCCGAACACCACCGCCAGCACGCCGGCCAGCAGCAGCCCATTGATCGTGGGCATGTAGATCTGGCCAGCTTCACGCGCCGAGGTGAAGCGCACCTCCATGCGTGGCAGGTAACCCAGCGCGATGGCCTGGCGGGTGACGGAGTAGGCGCCCGAGATCACCGCCTGCGACGCGATGATGGCCGCCAGCGTGGCCAGCAGCAGGGCCGGGATCAGCAGGCTGTCGGGGAACAGGCGGTAGAACGGGTTTTCCAGCGCTGAGGGGTCGCCCATCAGCAGCGCGCCCTGGCCCAGGTAGTTCAGCGCCAGTGCCGGCAGCACCACGCCCGTCCAGGCCAGCTGGATGGGGCGGCGGCCGAAGTGGCGTACAGCGCCTCGGCGCCGGTGACGGCCAGCACCACGGCGCCGACGGTGGCAAACAGGTACCAGCCGCGCTCGGACAGAAACGTCCCCGCGTGCAGCGGGTTCAACGCCTGCAGGATGGCCGGCTGCTGCACGATGTGCCAGACGCCGCTGGCCGCCAGCACGCCGAAGTACAACACGATGATGGGCCCGAAGGCCCGGCCCACACGTGCGGTGCCGAAGCGCTGCACCGCGAACAGCGCGACCAGGATCGCGGCGGAGATCGGCAGCGCCCAATGCTCCAGCGCCGGGGCCACGACCTTCAGGCCCTCCATCGCGCCGACCACCGAGATGGCGGGCGTGATCAGGCTGTCGCCGTAGAACAGCGTGGCACCGAACACGCCCACCGCCAGCAGCAGCGCGCGCGTGCGCGGGCGGGCCTTCATGGCCTCGGCCGCCAGCGCGGTGAGTGCCAGCGCACCCCCTTCACCGTGGTTGTGTGCGCGCAGCACCAGCAGCACGTACTTCAGCGTGACGATCAGCATCAGCGCCCAGAAGATGACCGAGATCGCGCCGACCAGGTGCGGCGCGTCCAGCGGCACGCCGGTGGCCGGCGCGAAGATTTCCTTCACGGTGTAGAGCGGGCTGGTGCCGATGTCGCCATAGACGACACCCAGCGCGGCCAGCGTCAGCGCGGCCAGGCTGTCGCGGCCGGGGGAATGCGGGGAAGCGGATGGTGTGTTCATGCCCGCAGCGTGCGCTGCCGGGCATCAGGAACGCATAAGCTTCAGTCGCTGCGCTCGTCCACCAGCCGGTAGCCGACGCCGGTTTCGGTGAGCAGCCAGCGCGGCTCCGACGGGCTGGGCTCCAGCTTGGCCCGCAGCTGGCCCATGTACAGCCGCAGGTACTGCGTGTCGTGCACATGTTCGGCGCCCCACACATCGGCCAGCAGCTGCCGGTGCGTGACCACGCGGCCGGCGCTGCGCACCAGGCGGGCCAGCAGCGCAAACTCGGTCGGCGTCAGGTGCACGGCCGCGCCTTGGCGCGCGACGGCACGGCGTTCGATGTCCACCACCAGGCCTTCACGTTCATAGCGTGTCACGGCCGGCGCCAGCGTGGTGCCGCGGTGGCGCAGCGCCACGCGCACCCGCGCCAGCAGCTCGCCGATGGCAAAGGGCTTGACCAGGTAGTCGTCAGCCCCGGCGTCCAGCAGCGCGATCTTGCCGGCCGGATCGTCACGCGCCGAGATCACCAGCACCGGCGTGCTGTGCTGGCGCCGCCAGGCGGCCAGCAGCGTGGCGCCGTCGCCATCGGGCAGGCCCAGGTCCAGCAGCACCAGGTCGGGCGCGGCATGGCGGGCCATCGCCGCGCCTTCGGACAGGCTGGCGGCCGTGGCCACGTCCCAGCCCTCCACGGCCAGCGCCTGGGCCAGCGTGCGGCGCAATTCGCGGTCGTCTTCGACGAGCAGGACACGCAGGGTCATGGCAGCACCGCAGGTGATTCAGGCGTTGGCCAACGCACTTCAAAGGCACTGCCGCCATGCGCGCGCGGGCGCAGCGTCAGCGTGGCGCCATGGGCCTGCGCAATCGCGCGGCACACCGCCAGGCCCAGGCCGCTGCCGCGTGTGCCGGCCGCGGCCGGGCCACGCTCGAAGACCTCGAACAGGCGCGCGCGCTGGTCCGGCGGCACGCCGGGGCCGCGGTCGCGCACGGCCATGAGCTGCTGCGCGCCCTCGCGCCGCACCAGCAGCTCCACCGGCCCGCCTGCGCCGTGGGTGAAGGCGTTGTCCAGCAGGTTCTGCAGCAGCTGGGCCACCGCCACGGCGTCCAGGCGCAGCGGCGGCAGGCCGGCTTCCACGCGCAGCTGCAGCGGCGCGGCCGGGTCGCGCCGGCGCACCCGGGCGACGACGGCGCCGACGATCTCCTCCAGCGATTCCCAGTCCCGGGCCAGCACCACGCCGGGCGTGGCCAGCCGGGCCAGCTGCAGCGTGTTCTCGGCCATGCGGTGCAGTTGATCGGCTTCGTCGTCCAGCGTGTGCACCAGGCGCAGGCGCTGGGCCGGGCTCAGGCGCCCGTCCTGCGCCAGCAGCGACGAGGTGGCACTGCGCAGGGCCGCCAGCGGCGTGCGCAGGTCGTGCGCGATGGTGGCCAGCAAGGTGTTGCGCAGCGCCTGCTCACCCGCCCGGGCCTGGGCCTCGGCTGCCACCGCCAGCGCGCGCTGGCGCTGCAGGGCCTGGCCCATCTGGTCGCACAGCGCCTGGGCCTGGGCTTGTGCAGCAGGGTCGGCCGAAGGGGTGTTCTCCACCGGCACCCAGGCCGCGCCCCAGGCCGCACCGCCGCCGCGCAAGGGCAGGCACCAGGCGCCCAGGTGGCTGTGCCGCGGCGTGCCGGGGCCGAAGGCCTGGCCACCGCGCAGGCACAACCACAGGCCGGCCACCCGCTCGGCATCGGCCGGGCCCTGCAGCCGCACCGCGTCGGGCTCGTCCCGTGGCGGCAGCTCGGCGCGCAGCAGCATCAGCGTGACGGCGTCGCCGCCCAGCGCGGCCTGCAGGGCGGGCGCTTCATCGGCCGGGTCGGCGGCGGCCCTCAGCCGGTCGGCCAGCAGGCGCAGCTGTTCGGCCTGCTCGGCATGGCGGCGCGCGGCGGCGGCCTCGCGCCGCAGCCGCGCCATCAGCGCCGCCGCCAGCCAGCCGATGGCCAGCAGGCCACCCAGCAGCAAGGCGTGCTGCTGCAAATCCACCGCCAGGCGGCCGCGCGGCGGCACGAACAGCAGGTTGAAGACCAGCACCGACACCCCCCCGGCCAGGCATGCCAGCCCCACCGGCGGCCACAGCGACGCCAGCACCGCACCGACGAGGTACAGCAGCGCCAGGTTGGCCAGGTCCAGCCGGTGCTGCAGCGCCAGCAGCGCGGCCCAGGTCAGGGCCCAGGTGGCGAGTGGCCAAGCGACGGGCCAGGCCAGACGTTGCAGGGTGACGGACATCGCGGGATGCTGCCCGACCGCGCATCAGGATCGCATCAGGATCGCATCAGCATCGCGTCAGCGGCGCCCGTCAGGCGCCACCGCCGGCCGCCGCCTGCGCCCGCAGCCGGGCGTTGACGTAGGCCCCCTGCGGCACGTGCAGCAGGTCGGCCACGCGCCACAGCACATGGCGTTCATGCGCGCTGAGGTGGCCGTCGGCATAGGCCACGGTCCACATCAGCTCCACCATGCGCAGCTTCTGCGGCATCTCGAAGTGTTCGTTGATGCGCGAGGTGAAGCTGAACAGGTCCGTGGCGCCTTTCGCCGTGGCCTCGGCCAGCTCGGCCAGGCGCGCGGCTTCGTCGTCGGCCAGCTGGAACTTCTCGCGCAGCGCGGCCAGCACGGCGGCGCGTTCGTCGGCGTGGAAGCTGGCGTCGGCGCGCATCACCTCCACCAGCATCACCGCCGTGGCCAGTTGCAGCGCGTGTTCGTCGCGCGGCGCAGCGCTGCCGGCGGCGGGCGGCAGCAGGCTGGTGAACAGGTCCTGGAGGGTCTTCAGCATCGCAGAATGATCCCAGATCCGGCAGTTGGTCCGGCAGTTGGGCGCGCCCGAGCGTGCCGTGATCGGCCGCGCTGGCCAGGCGCAAACCGCAGCCGTGGACTGTGCCATGGCGAGGATTTGCAACGCTGCCAGCGGCGGTCGAGCGCGGTGCGATCGGGCGCGCC
>CAYTWU010000060.1:0-8264 GCA_964442175.1 uncultured Rubrivivax sp. | reverse complement strand
GGGGGGGGGGGGGGGGGGGCGCGGGGCCCCCCCCCACGGCCGGATCCAGGCTCAGGCCGTGCGGCCGGCCATGGCCCGGGCCCAGCCGGCCATGACCGCCTGCACGGTCACCGCGGCCATGGCGGGGCGGCCGTCTGCGCCCAGGGCCTGCACCACTTCCACCGGCGCACGGACGGCATACGGCCGCCACAAGGCCGGGTCCTGCACGCCGAACAAGACGACCAATGGGCAGCCCTGCGCTGCGGCGCTGTGCGCGGGCCCGGTGTCGACGCTGACCATGCCCACGGCCAGCGCCTGCAGGGCCAGCAAACGTGGAATCGGCAGCTCGTGGGCCACGGACACGACGCCAGGGTCGCCCACGGCCGCGGCCAGTTCCGACGTGTAGGCCGCTTCTTCGGGCGATCCGCAGAACAGGATCACGGCCTGCGGGTTGTGTTGGCGCAGTTGGTGGCACAGCCCCACCCAACGGTCGTGCGGCCAGAACTTGGCGTTGCTCGGCCGGTCGATGGCACCCCGGCGCATGGTGCGCTTGTTGCCGGGCTGGATGAGCAGCAGCGGCCGGCCTGCCCAGCCCTTGGACTGCAACCAGCGGTGCACGTCCGCCTGGGCCTGCGGCAGTGACGCCATCCAATGGCTGCGCAACCAGGCCAGCCGCTGCGCGGCGTCCGGGGTGGTTTGCCCCAGCCACTCGCTGCCCAGCCGCAACCAACGTTCGACCCAGTGTTCGCCGGCCCGGACGGGATGATCGCCCGCGTACCGGATGTCGGCGGCAGGGATCCCGGCCTTGCGCACCAGCCACAAGGACTTGCTGTCGGTTTCGCACACGTAGACCTTTGCACCGCGGCGCCCGGCGAGCCAGTGCACCAACGCCTGCTGGCTGCGGTTGAACCAGTACGGCGCCTTGCGGCTGGTCAGGACATGGATCTCGCCGACGGCTGATTGACCCGCCAGCAGCGGGCGGCTCCACCCCCCGGACGTGACCAGGCAGACCGGTTGGCCGGCATGCTCGGCCAGCATGCGCAGCAGCGGCAAGATCAAGACCATGTCGCCCATCGCACCAAACCGCAGCACGACCGGCGGGAGATGCTGCGCGTTCAAGGCGAGATCCTCAGCGCTGCGCGCTGCGGCATGAGCGCTTGGGAGCGGCCCGGCGCGCTCATGCGACGATCCTCCGCGCTGCGCGCTGCGGAATGAGCGCTTGGGAGCAGCCCGGCGCGCTCATGGGGCCGACCCAGGCAGCGGGACGGGGGCCTGGCGCAGGGCCGCGTCGATCAGCGGCCGCCAGAAGTCCCGGACCTTGGGTTTGTCAAAACCGTGGCAGGCAAACGGCAGGCGGTTGCCGTTGATCCGCAGGGCGATGGCGGGTTTGCGGTCCATGCAGAAGTCGACCGCCTCTTGGTAACCGGGAATCTGGATGCCCGGCATCTTCAGCGGTGCGACGAGAGAGAAGTAGACGTCCTCGACATGGTGCCGGCGGTCATCTGGGTGGGCCAGCAGGTGGTGGATGTCTGGCGCCTGCTCCCGCACGACGCGCAGCATCGTTGAAACCCTGCGCAGTGAAAACCCGCCGTTGCCGACCTTGAAGTGGTGTTCATCGGTCTTCTTGCGCCGCCTGAAACCATTGCCGATCCACAAGGCTGCCCGGCGCCAGGCGCGTGGCTCGGACGCGATCCAGGGGGCACCGATGTAGTCGTAGCCGCGGCTCACCCAATGCGCCAGGCGGTCGTTGAAGACAAATACATCGGTTTGACAGATCAGCAGGTGCCCGTAGCCCGAAAAGCGCTCATAAAGGCCAGGCGACAACATCAAGCGGTTGTAGTCGTCGATGCTGCGGAAGTAGCCCGGGTCGAAGCGTTCCACCGTGCACCGGGCCAGGCCCGGCACATCGGACAGCGGCGCCAGGTCCAGGCCCTCCGGACAAACGATGGCCGTCGGGTGGGCGCCCAGGACCTGCAGGCTGCGCTGCAGCGACATCCGCTCGTGTGCCGCCAGGCGCGTGGTGTAGAGCGGGATGACGACGATCACCGGCTTGAAGGGCGGGGCACTGGCCGGCGAGTTCACTTTTCTGCCTTGAGTTCCCAAAGCACATGGCCTGCATCCCGGGCCAGGCGGTAGCCCAGGGCCTGCAGCTTGAACAGCAGCCCGGGGTGGGTCGGGTGGTAGTCGCCGCGCGGGCGGATCATGCCCTGCCGCACGACGCTGAAATTCCCCTTGAAACCGTACATGCCGCCCTGCGGCCGGGGACCGACGAAATAACGCGAGGACCGCACCGTCAGGAAGTTGACGTGCGTGGGGTCCACAAAGGCATTGCTGTGCGGGTAGGCCGGCGTCACGGCGTAAAACAGGCCGCCCGGCTTCAGCACCCGCCAGACTTCGTTCATCAACTCGATGAACGGGAAGTGAGTGGTCTTGTTGGCGTGGTCGATGCTGACGCGCGGGATGTGCTCCAGGAAGTCGTAGGCCGACACCGAATCGAAATGTCCGGCGGCGTACGGGATGGCCTCGCAGCTGAGGTTGGCGGCAACGATTTCCACCGCCGGGTCGACGCTGAGGTCCGAGCGGATGTCGATGCCACACAGCCGGTCGCGGCCGTAGGGGTTGCGGGGCACGGGCCCACAGCCCAGGTCGAGGTGAATGCTCATGAGGTACGCGCGGTGGGCCGGCCAGCAGCGCCGGCCAGCCCGTGCAGGGCTGCAGAATCGCTGCGCAGTGTAAAGCCGCGCCCCGGCCGACGGCGCCGCCAGCGCGGGGTTGGGCCTGGTGGGCGCGCCGGGTCTGTGCGCCGGGTCAGCGGGCGGCGTACGCCCAGGCCCCCCGCAGGCGCCCCCAGGCCCTGCACGCGCGGGGCAGATCGAACAGACAGCAGCGCAGCACCGACTCCAGCCCGGCACTGACGACGTACCGCCACCGGGCGCCCGGTGTCACCTGGCCCAGGCCATGTTTGCGCTCAAAGATGAACTTGGACTGGATGTGGTGGTAGCCACGCAGGTACTCCGCCTTCAGCCGGTACCGCCCCGCGCTGGACCGGCGCGACAAGTGGGTGGCGCGTGCATCGGGGCAGACGATCAGGGGGCCGCAGGTGCGCGCCAGTCGCAAACACAGATCCGTGTCTTCCTGGTACAGGAAAAAGTCTTCGTCGAAGCCGCCAATCTGCAACAGGGCGGGGCGCCGGATCAACATGCAGGCGCCGGAGACAAACTCGACGCAGAGGTCGCCCTCCGCGGGTCCGCCCTGAGGCGGCCAGCGGTCCACAGCCAACCGGTAACCCAGCTCAGGCCGGCCGTGACGGTCCAGCAGTTGGGGGCCGATGGCCGAGGCATCGGGGTAGCGTTGCGCGGCGGCCAGCAGGGTCCAGGCGGCCTCCGGCGACATCGTGCAATCGGGGTTCAGCAACAGCACGAACGCGGTCCGGGCCCGCTGGAACGCCCGGTTGTTGGCCGCGCCGAAGCCCAGGTTGCGCTCGTTGCAGACGATGTCTGCGTGCGGCAGCTGCTGCCGAACCGCCGCCACCGTGCCGTCACGGCTGTTGTTGTCCACCACGATGACATGGGGGAAGGCCCGCAGGCTCGCGGCCAGCGCGGGCACGCATTGCACGCTCTCGTAGGTCACCACCACCACAGTGACGGCCTGCAGGGCGGTCTGCAAGGTTGTCTGCAAGGCTGTCTGAGTGGGCTGCAGGGTGCCGTCTGCTGCGGTCATGTCGGGTTCCAGGTGGCCGATCCGGGCTGCAAAATCCGTGACAATCCGGGCATCAACACTACATCCCCGTGGCGGATTATCGCCATCGCCCGGTGGTGCAGAGCCGCACCGGCCAGAGGCGTCCCGACCGATGCGGGGTTCGAGGTCCCACCCATGTCAGAGATCAGCGTCCCTGTGTCGTTTGGCGAATTGCTGGACAAGATCGCCATCCTGGAGATCAAGTCCGAACGCATGACCGATGCCGCCAAGCTGGCCAACGTACAACGCGAGCTCTCGGCGTTGGAGGCCACCTGGGCGGCGCATGCGGCGTCGCGCCAAGACATCTCGGCGCTGCGCGCGGCGCTCAAGGCGGTCAACGAAAGGCTGTGGGTGATCGAGGACGACATCCGCCTGAAAGAAAAGGCGCAGGCCTTCGATGCCGAGTTCATCCGTCTGGCACGGGCTGTTTATTTCGAGAACGACGAGCGGGCCAACCTGAAAAAGCAGATCAACCTCGCGCTGGGATCGACCTACGTCGAGGAGAAGAGCTACCAGGACTACGCCGCCGGCAGCGCCCGCCCCTGACCTCGGGGCCGCGCCTCAGACCCCGAGATCGGCGGCGCAGGCGTCGAAGCGGCCGATCACCTCGTCGACGCTGATCAGGTCCATCACGCCCTCGAACTCGATGCGCTTGCCCCAAGGCAACGCCTCCGCCGGCCGGTGCAGGAAGCGCGCGGCGGCGGCGGCGTAGTGGTCGATTGACCAGCGGCGGTCGCTGTACGGGCCGCTGCGCGCCAGCGCGGTGCAAGCGTAGAGCCCCAGCACCCGGCAGCCCATGGCATTGGCCATGTGGACGGGGCCGGAGTCCGGCGCCAGCAACAGCGCGGCACGCTCGCACAGGGCCAGGAAGCGCTTGAAGGTGTCTTTGCCGATCAGGTCCAGCACCGTCTGCCGGTGCTGCATCGCCGCCAGGATGGCGTCGCCCACGCCCCGCTCCATGGCACTGCGCCCCCCGCACAGCACCACCCGCCAACCGCTGCGGATGGCGTGGTCGGCCACGGCCGCGTAGCGCCCGGGCCGCCAGTTGCGCAGCGCGTGGCTGGAACACGGTGAAATCAACAGCACCGGCGGCCCGTCGGCCCACTGCGCCTGAGCCCACGCGCGCGCGTCGTCGGGCACCGGCAAGCGCCACTCGACCCGGTCCTGTGGACAACCCAAGGCCTCGGCAAACCGCCCGAACGCGTCCACCACATGCACGCCGCCCGCGGCGATGCGCTCGTTGACGACCCAGCCGTGGCCCTCCTTGCTGCGCGCAGCGTCGAAGCCGATGCGCCTGTCGGCACGCACCAGGGTGGACAACAGGTTGGCCCGCAAGGCCAGCTGCATGTGCAGCAGCGCATCAAAGCGCCGGCCGGCCAAGGCGCGCCGCAGCGCCTGCACCGCCGCCCAGCCGCCTTTTTTGTCGAAGACCACGAACTCCACGCCCTGCAATCCAGCCAACAACGCCGCTTCAGCGCGGCCAATGACCCAGGTGATGGCCATGTCCGGGCGCTGCCGCTGAAGGCTGCGCAACATCGGCACGGCATGGGTGGCGTCGCCCAACGCCGACAGGCGCAGCAGGCAAATGGATGCGGGGGATCGGGGTGTGGCAGGCGGCGGCATCTCGGGGCCCGGCGCGCGTCGGGTGGGCGGGCGCCGGTGCCGGATGATCCCATGGCCACAGCAGCGGTCTGACACAACGCCGACAGGGGCCAAGCGCATACAGTGCGCAGCCTGCCCCCGGTGCGGCGGGCAAGGCATCGGCCGCAACACCAGGCCCGCCGACCGCCGCACGGCGGCATCGCACCACGACATCGAAGGTTCCGCATGACGCCGCAGCCCCTGATCGCCCGCCGCTCGACCATGAACGACATGACCTGCCTGCCGTGGCGCATGGTTTGAGGCATGCGCCACCCAGCCGGTCCTTGTCGGCCGTGCTGCGGGCCCTGGCCGCCGACACCACGCGCGAGCGCATCGCCATTGGCGACCTGTTGGCCGCACTGGGCGACCGGGCCATCGGCGCGCTGCTGTTTGTCTTTGCTTTCCCCAATGTGCTGCCCACCCCGCCTGGCACCTCCACCGTGCTGGGCGCGCCGTTGATCTTCCTGGCCGCGCAATTGATGTTCGGCTGGCAGCCCTGGTTGCCCGCCGTGGTGGCCCGGCGCTCGATGGCGCAGGCCGACTTTGCCGGGCTCGTCAAGCGCATCGCCCCGTGGCTGGAGCGCGCTGAGAGGCTGCTGCGCCCACGTTGGTCGGGCCTGGCACGGCGGCCGATGGAGCATGTGGTCGGCGCCGTCTGCCTGCTGCTGGCGGTCATCCTGGTGCTGCCCATCCCGCTGGGCAACATGCTGCCGGCGCTGGCGCTGTGCCTGCTGGCGCTGGGGGTGCTGGAGCGTGACGGCCTGTGGGTGCTGGCGGGCCTGGGCACGGCGGCGGCTGCCGTCGCGGTGGTCTGGGGCGTGGTGTTTGCCCTGGTGAAGACGGCGCTGTTCCTGCTGCCGCAGATCTTGAAGTGAGACCGGGTTGCGCGCGGCGTCAACCCACACGCTGCAGCGCCAGGGCCGCGGCCGCGGTGCGGGTTTCCACACCGAGTTTTTCGAACACATGTTCCAGGTGTTTGTGCACCGTGCGCGGGCTCAGCGAGAGGATCTCGCCGATGTCGCGGTTGGTCTTGCCCTGGATGACCCAGTACAGCACCTCGGCCTCGCGCGCCGTGAGCGGAAAGTGGCGCAACAGGCCGTCCAGCAGCGCGGCCTCGGAGTCCTCGCGCAGCACGAGCAGCCACTCTTCCGCGCTGCCACCCGCACCGTCCATCGCGTGCAGCGCAAAGGTCAGGCGCTGCGGGCCGCGGCCCACGGTCAGGCCCTGCGGCTCGGCACCGGCCCGGCGGCGCAGCGCCTCGCGCGCCACCCAGGCCATCACCTCGGGCGGCGCCAGCATCTCGGGTGTGCCCGGGAAGTGCTGGTGCATCAGCTCACGCGCCAGCGCCGTTTGCCACAAACGGCGGCCGTCCCGCTCGCGCAGCACCAGCGTGGCGTGGCCAAAGGCGTCCAGCGCGCGGCGGGCCTGGCGTTGCGTGCGGGCGCTGCGCAGGTGGCTTTCGATGCGCGCGATCAGCTCGCGCGTGCGCACGGGCTTGGTCACGTAGTCCACCACGCCGGCGCCGAAGGCCGCGATCACGTGTTCGGTCTCGGTGAGGCCGGTCATGAAGATGATGGGGATGGTGGCCGTGGCTTCGTCGGCCTTGAGCCGGCGCGCGACCTCGAAACCGTCCATGCCCGGCATCACGGCGTCCAGCAGCACGATGTCGGGCCGGGCCTGGGCGGCACGGGCCAGCGCGTCTTCGCCACTGGTGGCCACGAGCACGGTGTAGCCCGATTCGTCGAGTGCGTCGTGCAGCACGGCCAGGTTGTCGGGCACGTCGTCGACGATCAGCACGACGTCGGCGCTGGTGTCCACAGGTTCAACGGCGCTGGGATTCATGGAGGGCATGGTCGACCGCGCGGTGCAGCGCATCGAGTTCAAAACGCTGCGCCAGACCGCGCAGCCGGGTGACAAAACGCGCCGCTGCGGCGTCGGCGGCTTCGATCTCGTCGAGTTTTTTCTGGATGCCGCGCATGTAGCCCAGGCCGATCAGCTCGCGCAGCGCCTGCAGGGCAGCGGCATCGGGCAATGGTTCCGGCACGGGCGTGGCTGCAGCCGGTGCCACCGCGGGCACCGGGGCCGCCGCCACCTGCCACTGCAGGTGCAGGCGTTCACCCAGCCAGTCCAGCAGCTTGGCCAGGCGCACCGGCTTGACCAGGAAATCGGCCTCGGCGATGCCGACGTCGTTGTCCAGCCCGCGGTCGAAGGCGTTGGCCGAGACCACGGCCAGCGGCACATCGCCCAGGCCGGCGGCGCGCAGGCGGCGGATGGTCTCCCAGCCGTCGATGCCGGGCATGGCCAGGTCCATGAAGATCGCGTCC
The DNA here is from genome assembly GCA_964442175.1 of uncultured Rubrivivax sp. Taxonomy (GTDB): domain Bacteria; phylum Pseudomonadota; class Gammaproteobacteria; order Burkholderiales; family Burkholderiaceae_C; genus Rubrivivax. Next base: position 582 of record CAYTWU010000060.1, on the reverse strand, counting down.
GGGCGGGGCTGGGTGCTGTCCGTCAGGCGCGCCAAGGCGGCTTCGCCCGCACCCGCGCCTTCGATCAGGAAGCCCAGCGGCTGCAGCAGATCGGCCAGCAGGCAACGGTCGGCCTCTTCGTTGTCCACCACCAGGATGCGGCGGCGCGGGCCTTCGTAGCCGGTGCGTGGCCCGGCCGGCGCGGCGCCGGGCGCACGCGCGACCTCGGGCAGGAACAGCCGCACCGTGAACACGCTGCCCTGCCCGGGTGTGCTGCGCGCGCTGAGCTCGCCGCCCATCAGGTTGGTCAGCATGCGGCTGATGGTCAGGCCCAGGCCGGTGCCGCCGGCCGAGGAGCCCGGTGAATCACCGCGCTCGAAGGGCTCGAACACACGCGCCAGCTCCGCGGCCGTCATGCCGGGGCCGGTGTCGGCGATCTCGAACCGCGCCATCTCGCGGCCGTAGGTCACGCGCAGGCTCACCGAGCCGCTGGGCGTGAACTTGACGGCGTTGCCCAGCAGGTTGATCAGGATCTGGCGCAACCGGCGTTCATCCGCGCGCACGAACTCGGGGAGGGCACCCTCGAAGCGGCGCTCGAAGCGC
>CAYTWU010000059.1:0-15473 GCA_964442175.1 uncultured Rubrivivax sp. | reverse complement strand
CGACCAGGTGGCGTTCCGGGCCGTGCCGGTGCGTGGCGACGGCGCCAGCACCCGTGTGTTTGCGCTGGAGAGCACGGTGGGCCACAGCGAGCAGGGTGGCGTGGTGCAGTCCACCGGCCGGCCGCTGGACGTGGCGATGAAGGACAACGCCTGGCTCGCCGTGCAGGCGCTGGACGGCACCGAGGCCTACACCCGGGCCGGCGCGCTGGACGTGGACGCCGAGGGCAACCTCGTCACCGCCACCGGCCTGCCGGTGCAGGGCGAGGGTGGCCCCATCAGCATCCCGGCGGGCGGCACGCCCACCATCGCCCCCGACGGCAGCGTCAGCGCGGCGGTGGGCAATGCCCCGCCGCAGGTGATCGGCCGGCTCAAGCTGGTGACGGCCGAGGCGCCGCTGACCCGCGGTGCCGACGGCCTGTTCCGCGCCGCCGACGGGCAGGACCTGGCGGGCGACCCGAATGCACGCCTGCAGGATGGCGCGCTGGAAGGCAGCAACGTCAGCGCGGTCGAGACCATGGTGGCCATGATCTCGGCGGCACGCCAGTTCGAGCAGCAGATGAAGGCCTTGCAGGGCGCCGAACAGCGCGACCAGGCCGGCCAGCGCCTGCTGGCGCCGCCGACCTGAGGCCGCCTGCGCGGCACCGTTCCAAGAAGGCCGCGAAAGCGGCTTTTTTCATGGCTTGGCGGGGCTCAAGCTCCGGCGACGATGGCGGCAGGACTCCGAAAGACCCGCCATGATTCGATCGTTGTGGATTGCCAAGACCGGCATGGAAGGCCAGCAGACCAAGCTGGACACCGTGACCAACAACCTGGCCAACGTCGGCACCAACGGCTTCAAGCGCGGCAACGTGGTGTTTGAAGACCTGATGTACCAGAACCTGCGCCAGACGGGTGCTGCCAATGGCGAGGGCACCACGCTGCCCACCGGCCTGCAGGTGGGCCTGGGCGTGCGCGCCGCCAGCACCACGCGCAGCTTTGCGCAGGGCAACCTCACGCAGACGGGCAACGTCTACGACCTGGCCATCAAGGGCCACGGCTTCTTCCAGGTGCAGCTGGCCGACGGCACCACCGGCTACACCCGCGACGGCGCCTTCCAGCTCAACGGCCAGGGCCAGTTGGTCACCAATGCCGGCGACCTGGTGCAGCCGGCCATCACCATCCCGGCGAATGCGCAGACCGTGACGATTGCCAAGGACGGCACCGTCAGCGCGCTGCTGCCCAACCAGGCCACGCCCACCGTGGTGGGCCAGTTGCAGACCGCCAGCTTCGTCAACCCGGCCGGCCTGCAGCCGCGCGGCGGCAACCTGTACAGCGAAACCGCCGCCTCCGGCGCGCCCAACGTGGGCTCGCCCGATGGCGAGGGCCTGGGCCCGCTGGAGCAGGGTTATGTGGAAGGCAGCAACGTCAACGTGGTCGAAGAGCTGGTGACCATGATCGCCACGCAGCGCGCCTACGAACTCAACTCCAAGGCCATCAGCACCTCCGACCAGATGCTGCAGCGCCTGTCGCAACTGTGAAACAAGCGATGAAACGCCTGACCCTGAGCCTGGCCACCCTGCTGGTGGCGGGCTGCAACGCCACGCTGTTCCCGCGCGCCGAGGTGGCCGACACCACGCCGGTGGAACCGCCCGTCCTGGAAACGCCGCGCGTGGCCAATGGCGCCATCTTCCAGCAGGCCAGCTACCGGCCGCTGTTCGAGGACCACCGCGCGCGCCATGTGGGCGACATCATCGTCGTCAGGATCGAGGAGAAAATCAGCGCCAGCAGCACGGCCACCAGCTCGGTCGAAAAGACAGGTGCGATCGGCGCCACCGTCAGCGCCTTGCCTGGCATCCCGACCAAGGCCCTGGCCCGCGCCACGGCCACGGGCAACTCGTCCAACACCTTCGAGGGCACCGGCAGCTCCGAGGCCAGCAACGACTTCAAGGGCAGCATCAGCGCCACCGTGACCCGTGTGCTGCCGAACGGCCACCTGGTGATCACGGGCGAGAAGCAGATCGGCGTCAACGCCGCGGTGGACGTGCTGCGCTTCAGCGGCCAGGTCGACCCGCGCAGCATCCAGCCCGGCAACACCGTGCTGAGCACGCAGATCGCCAACGTGCGCGTCGAACAGCGCGGCCGCGGCCAGCAGGCCGAGGCGCAGGTGATCGGCTGGCTGGCGCGTGTGTTCCTGAGCTTCTTCCCGCTGTGAGCGCGCCACTCGAGCGTTTTGTGCGCGCAGCCGTGCTGCTGGCGGGCCTGGCTGCCAGCGCTGCGCTGTGGTGGCCGCTGCCGGCGGGCGCGGTGCGGGTGAAGGAAGTGGCCAGCGTGCAGGGTGTGCGCAGCAACCAGCTCATCGGCTACGGCCTGGTGGTGGGCCTGGACGGCACCGGCGAGCAGAACGCCGTGACGGCGCAGAGCCTGTCGGCCCTGCTGCAGTCGCTGGGTGTCACGCTGCCGGCCGGCGTGCAGCCCCAGGGCCGCAACACCGCCGCCGTGATGGTGACGGCCGAGCTGCCGGCCTTTGCCCAGCCGGGCCAGAACATCGACGTGGCCGTGGCCTCCATGGGCAGCGCCAAGAGCCTGCGTGGCGGCACCTTGGTGATGACGCCGCTGCGCGGTGCCGACGGCCAGATCTACGCCATCGCCCAGGGCAACCTGATCGTCGGCGGGGCCGGTGCCTCGGCCGGCGGCTCCAAGGTCACGATCAACCACCTGTCGGCCGGCCGCATCCCGGGCGGGGCTTCGGTGGAGCGGGCCGTGGCCACGCCGCTGCACGAAGGCGACATGCTGCAGCTGGACCTGCGCGCCGCCGACTACAGCACGGCCCGCGCGGTGGCGAACGCCATCAATGTGGCGAAGGGCGAGGGCCGTGCCTTTGCGGTGGACGGGCGCACGGTGCAGGTGCGTGTGCCGCCCGGCCAGGCCCGTGTGGGCTTCATGGCCGACATCGAGAACCTGGCCGTGCAGATGGAAAAACCCGCGGCACGTGTGGTGCTGAACCCGCGCACCGGCTCGGTGGTGATGAACGAGGCCGTCACGCTGGCCGCCTGCGCGGTGGCGCATGGCAGCCTGTCGGTCACGATCAGCAGCACGCCGGTGGTGAGCCAGCCCAACCCGCTGGCCGGCGGCCAGACGGTGGCGGGCGAAAAGGCCGACATTGCGATCACGCAGCAGGGCGGGGCGCTGGTCAACATGCCGGCGGGCACGCAGCTGACGGATGTAGTCAAGGCGCTGAACGCACTGGGCGCCACGCCGCAGGACCTGCTCGCCATCCTGCAGGCCATGAAGGCCGCCGGGGCGCTGAACGCCGAGCTGGAAGTGATCTGACGGCCATGGCCACGAACAGCGTCGCACTCGACCAGAACGGCCTCAACGGCCTGCGCCTGCGCGCCAACACCGACCCCAAGGCGGCGGTGAAGGAGGCAGCGCGCCAGTTCGAGGCGCTGTTCATGAACGAGCTGATGAAGAGCATGCGCGCCACCACGCTGGACAGCGGCCTGATGGACAGCGGCCAGGGCGGCGAGATGGCCACCGGCATGCTGGACCAGCAGTTCGCCAGCCAGCTGACGGGCATGCCGGGTGGTTTGTCGGAGGCCATCCAGCGCCAGCTGGAGCGGCAGATGGGCATGGCGCCGGGCCCGATCCCGGCCACACGCGGCGCCAACGCCACCCCCGCGCCGCTGGGCCGCGCAGCCGGTGCCGCCGTGCGCATCCCCGAGCAGGCCGCCGCCGGCTTCGTGCAGCAGCACACACGCGCCGCCGAGGCGGCCGAGGCCAGCAGCGGCATCCCGGCCGCCTTCATGGTGGCGCAGGCCGCGCATGAAACCGGCTGGGGCCGCAAGGAGATCCGCCACGCCGACGGCTCGCCGTCGTTCAACCTCTTCGGCATCAAGGCCGGTGGCAGCTGGCAGGGCCCGACGGCGGAGATCACGACCACCGAGTACATCGGCGGCGTGGCGCGCAAGGTGACGGCCAAGTTCCGCGCTTACGGCAGCTACGCCGAATCGTTTGCCGACTACGCCCGGCTGATGAAGACCAGCCCGCGCTACGAGCAGGTGGCCAAGGCCGACACCGCCGGCGAGTTTGCGCAGGGCCTGCAGAAAGCCGGCTACGCCACCGACCCGGCCTACGCCGACAAGCTGACCCGCGTCATCAACACCACGCTGCGCCTGCAGCGCACACAGGGGTAAGGCATGGGCGCGACGCCACTGATGTCGCTGGGCATGCGTGCCATGGCGGCCAACTACGCCGCCTTGCAGGTGACGGGCCACAACATCGCCAACGCCAGCGTGCAGGGCTACTCGCGCCAGCGCGTGGAACTGGCCACCGCGCTGGGGCAGTTCAGCGGTGCCGGTTACTTCGGCAAGGGCTCGGACGTCGAGACCATCACCCGTGCCCACAACGCCTTCCTGAGCCGCGAGGCCATGACGGTCAAGGGCCTGGCCGCCAAGGACGAGGCCCGGTTGCTGCAGCTGCAGAAGCTGGAGACCGTGCTGCCCACCGGCGAGCAGGGCGTGGGCTACGCCACCCAGCAGTTCCTGAACGCCTTCAGCGACCTGGCCAGCCTGCCGGCCGACAGCAGCACGCGCCAGGTGGTGCTGGCGCGGGCCGAGGAGCTGGCGGCGCGCTTCAGCGATTCCGGCGCGCAGCTGGACCAGATGCAGCACCTGCTGCGCGAGGACCTGAAGTCCACGGTCGCCACCGTCAACGAGCTGACCAAGAACATCGCCCAGGTCAACCAGCAGATCGCCGCCGTGCGCGGCCTGGGCCAGCCGCCCAACGACCTGCTGGACGCCCGCGACCAGCTGCTGTCCAAGCTGTCGGCCGAGATCTCCATCACCACGGTGATGGCCGAGGACGGCACGGTGGGTGTGTTTGCCGGCGGCGGCCAGCGCCTGGTGCTGTCCAACAGCGCGCAGCCGCTGAGCGTGGTCAACAGCGTGAGCGACCCGTCTCGCGCCGCCATCGCGGTGATGGACAACGGCATCCCGCTGCGGCTGGACGAAGCCTCGCTGGGCGGCGGGCGCATCGCCGGCCTGCTGGAGTTCCAGAACAAGGACCTGGTGGCCGCGCAGACGCTGCTGGGGCAGATCGCCGCGGCCGTCGGCGGCGCCATCAACGCGCAGCAGAAGCTGGGCCTGACGCTGCACCAGCCCGCGGGCTCGGTGCCGGCGCTGGACATGTTCAGCATCGGTGCACCGCAGGTGCAGTCGATGTCGACCAACCAGAAGGACGCGCTCGGCCGCTACATCGGCGGGGTGTCGCTGGAGATCGCCGACCCGTCGCAGCTGAAGGCCAGCGAGTACGACCTGCGCGCCGACCCTGGCCGCCCGGGTGGCTGGCAGCTGACACGCCTGTCCGACGGCGTGGTCAGCAGCGTGGACGACGGCGACGTGGTGGACGGCTTCCGCATCGTCATCGGCAACCCGCCACCCCCGTCGTCCGACAAGTTCCTGCTGCAGCCGGTGACACGCGCGGCGGTGGACATGGCCGCGCGCCTGACCGACCCGCGCGACATCGCCGCTGCCTCGCCGCTGACGGCCACCTTGGGCGCGGCCAACACCGGCACGGCGCTGGTGGCCTCGCTCACCATCACCGACAGCAGCGTCAACCCGGCGCACACCGCCAGCATCCGCTTCACCGACGACAGCGGCAGCTACAGCTGGGAGCTGCGCGACCGCACCACCAACGCGCTGGTGGGCAGCGGCTCCGGCAGCTGGGAGGCCGGCAAGCCCATCCCCAGTGCGCCCGATCCGGCGATCAACGGCTTTGCCTTGATGCTCACCGGCGTGCCGGCCAACGGCGACACGCTGAACGTGGCCATGACCACCAACACCACGGCCAACAACGGCAACGCGCTGGCGCTGGCGGCGCTGCGCGACCAGAACCTGGTGGGCCGCGTCCAGCAGCTGGACGGCCGCGTCACCGGTGGCGCCACCGCCACCGACGCCTACGCCTCGGCGATGGCCGACATCGGCGTGCGGGTGCAGGGCGCGGACGCCATCTCGCAGATCTCGGCCTCGCTGGCCGACCAGGCGGAGCAGACGCGCAGCGCCGAGGTGGGTGTGAACCTCGACGAAGAGGCCGCGATGCTGATCCAGTACCAACAAAGTTACCAGGCCGCGGCCAAGGTGCTGCAGATCGCGCAATCGGTCTTCGACACCCTGCTGTCCGCCGCCGGCGCCTGACCCGGGAGCACCCCATGACGATGCGCGTTGCCACCTTCAACAGCTTTGACCGCGGCCTGAACACGCTGCAGAAGCGCCAGGCCGACCTGGTGGACCTGCAGGAGCAGATGACCAGCGGCAAACGCGTCTCGCGCGCCAGCGACGACCCGGCCGCCGCGGCGCGCGCCGAGCGTGCGATGGTCGCCAAGATGCGCACCGAGGCCGACCAACGCGCGGTGGACGCCAGCCGCAACAGCACGCTGCAGGCCGAAAGTGCGCTCGGCGACGCCGGCGAACTGCTGCAGCAGGCGCGTGAATACATGATCTCGGCGGGCAACGCGTCCTACTCCGACCAGGAGCGGGAAGGCCTGGCCGTGGCCATCCGCGGCCTGCGTGAGCAACTGCTCTCGGTGGCCAACCGCGGCGATGGCTCCGGTGCCTACCTCTTCGGCGGCCAGGGTTCGTCGCAGGTGCCGTTCACCGATGCGCCGGGTGGCGTGCAATTCCGCGGCGACGGTGGCAATGCCGTCACCGCCAACGCACAGCCGCTGCCGTTGACGGTGGACGGCGGCTTCACCTGGCTGCAGGCGACCGACCCCGACACCGGCGCGAGCAACCTCTCGGTGTTCGACGTGCTGGACCGCCTGGCCACCGAGCTGGCCACCGACGGCCGCAGCAACGACGACATCACGGCGACCGTGCGCGAAGGTGTGAAGGACCTGGACGCCGTGTCCGACCACCTGCTCTCGGCCCGCTCGCGCCTGGGCGAGACGCTGAACCGCAGCGATGCGGTGGAGGTGCGGCTCTCGCAGCAGGCGCTGATGGCCTCGGCCGAGCGCTCCGCCGCCGAAGACCTGGACATGGTCCAGGCCGTGTCCGACTTCCAGAACCAGCAAACCGGCTACGATGCGGCGTTGAAGGCCTATTCGATGGTCCAGCGTCTGTCGCTGTTCGATTACATCAGCGCCTGAGCCCCCCATGCCTGACCACGCCATCCTCGGCCAACTCGTTCTGGGCTACAGCCCGATGATCAACCGCGAACGCCAGGTGGTGGCGACGCGGCTGACGGTGTTCCCTGAAAGACGCGACGCGCGCCCGGAGCCGGAAGCGCTGCTCGCGGCGCTGATGGCGGTCTGGCCCTCGCCCGACGGCGGCGACGACATTTCGCTCACCTTGCGCCCGTTGGGCGCGGGTGGGGCTGCCGGCAGCTCCGCAACGCCTGCCGGCACCGCGCCGACCAAGGCCACGCCCTTGTCGCTGAACATCGCCTCCGAGCCCTGGCTGCGTGCCATGCTGGGGGCCCACCCATCGCCGCACGTGATGCTGGAGCTGCCGGCCTTCATGGTGGCCGATGCGGCCCAGGCGCCCGCCATCCAGGCCCTGCATGCCGCGGGCAGCGTGCTCATCGTCAAGGGCCGGCCGGTGACCGAGCTGCCACGCGAGCTGCTGCCTTGTTTCCGCCACTCCTTGATCGACGTGGGCGAGGAACGCCGGGCCAAGGCCGCCGCGCCCGAGGGCACGGTGCGCAACATCACCCACATCCAGGTCGGCGTGCGCACCCGTGCCGAGCTGGACGCGGCCTTCGAGCGTGGTGCCGTCGCGGTGCTGGGCTGGCCGCTGGACGAAGACCTGGCCGCCGGCCCCGCCAAGGCCGCCGGGCCGGACCTGGCCGTGGTGAGCGAGCTGATCAAGCGCGTGGACCGGCAGGAGCCCGTGGACCGGCTGGAGGCCGTGCTCAAGAACGACCCGCAGCTGGCCTTCCGGCTCATCCGCTACCTGAATTCGGCTGCTTTCGGGCTGGCGGTGGAGATCTCGTCCTTCCAGCACGCGTTGATGATGCTGGGCTACCAGAAGCTCAAGCGCTGGCTCGCGCTGCTGCTGGTGCAGGCCAGCCCCGACCCGGCGATGAAACCCGCGATGTTCGCCGCCGTGCGCCGCGGCCTGCTGATGGAAGAGCTGGTGCGGCCCACCGCCGATGAAGCCCAGCGCGGCGAGATGTTCATCTGCGGCGTGTTTTCGCTGCTGGACCGCATGCTCGGCCAAACCTTTGCCGAATTGTTCCAGAGCGTGCCCGTGCCCGAGCCGGTGCAGCAGGCCCTGGTGGCCGGCACCGGCCCCTACCAGCCCTACCTGCAGCTGGTGAAGGCGCTGGAGCAGGGCGTGCGCAGCGACATCCGCGACGCGGCCGACCAGAGCTTCCTGGGCCTGGCCGAGGTGAATGCCGCGCTGCTGCGGGCGCTGAAATCGGCGCAGGAGCTGGACTGAAGCCTGCGGAAGGCGCCCCCGATGCGCTGGTGCTGTCCGACGGCGCCACGGCGCTGCTGCGCCTGCTCTGGGCCGCGCCCTACCCGGCGCTGCTGCAGGACACGCAGTGGCGCATCGTCGACGTCAACGAGGCCTTCCTGCAGTTCAGCGGCTACACCCGCGCCCAGCTGCAGGGCCGCGACCCGCTGAGCCTGCTGCCGCTGGACGACCAGGCCGCCGAACACGCGGTGCGCGAGGGCTGGCCCGCGGCGATGGCCGAGGGCCCGATGCCCCTGGCCGACCGCCGGCTGATCGATGCCCAGGGCCAGGAGCGCTGGTTCCGCAAGACCTTGATGCCGCTGGGTGAACAAGGCCTGGTGGTGGGCGTGCTGCAGGACACCACCGCCGAACACGCGGCGCGCGCCCAGGCCGAACGCTCGCTGACCGAGCTGGCGCAGTGGTTCGACCTCAGCCCCGCCGGCATGCTGGTCTTCGATGCCGCCGGCCTGATCGTGCGCTCCAACCGCGCGTTCGAAGCCCTGGTGGGTCAGGTGCCCGTGTTGCTGACCGAAGCCGATGGCGACTTGCAGGCCCTGCTGGCCTGGGACGGCGATGCACCCTGGCCCGGCCTGCAGCCCGGCTCGCCGCCACGGGAGTGCCAGGCCCTGGTGGCCACGCCCGATGGACGCCGCCGCTTGTCGTCCCGCGTGTCGGCCTTTGCGACCGAACAGGGCCAGCGGCGCTACATGGCCGTGGTCGAAGACCGCAGCGCGGAAGAAGAGCGTGACCTGGCGCAGCTGGAAATCGGCGCCTTGATGGACACCGCCGGCATCTTCGTCGCCACCTACGACAGCACCCGCGGCTGGCTGCGCTCGGCTGGCGCCGTGCGCGGCGGTGCGGCGGCGGGCGGTGGGGCAGGCTCGGCGCTGCAAGGCATCGCACGCGACATCGTCGAGCCCGATTCACTGCCCGAGTACGAACGCCTGCAGGCCGCGCTGCGCAGCGGGCAGCGGGCCGAGGTGCGCTACGCGGTGCAGCACCCCGAACTCGGCCAGCGCTGGCTGCTCACGCGCGTGGAGCCGGGAGCGCTGGGCGGTGGCCGGCGGGCCACCTCGGTGGTCACGTTGGACGTCACCGACCGCGAGCGTGCCCAGCGCCGCAACGAACAGCTGCTGCGCGAGCTGGGCACCATCCTGGAAGGCTCCACCGCCGGCATCGCCTACCTGCGCGGGGGTGTGCTGGTGCGCAGCAACCAGCGCTTCGAGCGCATGCTGGGCCTGCCGGTGGGCGCCGGGGCCGGCGCGCCGCTGGAAGCCTTGTTTGCACTCTCCAGCCCCAGCCTGCCGGCCGCCCGCGAAGCCGCCGCGGCCATGGCCGCCGGCCAGGACTACGACACCGAGCTGCCCTTCGACGGCGACCGCGACGGGCCGCGCTGGTACGCCTTGTCGCTGCGGCCGGCGCCTTCGGCCTCCTTGCCCGAGGCGGTGGCGGTGCTGAGCGACATCACCCGGCTGAAGGCGCAGCAGGCGCAGCTGGAGACCTTGCTGCGCGAGCGCGAGCTGATGTTCAGCCTGTCCGAGGTGGGCATCGTGTGGCAGCGTGGCGCGCGCATCGAGCGCGCCAACCAGGCGATGGCGGCACTCACCGGCTGGTCGGTGCCTGAACTCACCGCGCTGGACGCCGCCGAGCTGTACGCCAGTGCACGCGACTGTGTGGACTTCGAGGCCGCCGTCAACGCCGGCCTGCAACGCGACGGCCGTTTTGCCGGCGAGCGCCGCCTGCGCCGGCGCGACGGCAGCCTGCGCTGGGTGCAGGTGGCGGCGCGCCCCGTGGCCACCGAACAGCCGGATGAAGGCCTGGTCTGCAGCTTCGTCGACGTCGACGAGCGCCACCGGGCGCGTGAATCGCTGTTGCGCCAGGCCGAGCGCACGCGTGCCATCCTCGATTCGGTGCTGGTGGGCATCGTCACCGTGTCCGATGGCGGCATCGAGTGGATGAACCGCTCGGCGCGCCGCATGTTCGGCGGTGAGCTGGCCGATTTTGTCGGTGAGCCCATCCACATCGTCGCCACGCCCGAGGCCGACCACCCGCTGCGCCGCACCGACTACGTGCAGCGGCTGGCGGAAGGCCAGTCCGAGACCTTCGAGTGCCGGCTGCGCGGGCGCGACGGGCGCGAGTTCTGGGTGGTGGGCAACGCCGTGCTGACGGCGCGTGAATCCACCGGCCCGCAGCTGACCTTTGCGCTGCTGGACATCGAACGCCGCCGCCAGGCCGAGGTGAGCATCGCGCGCGCCCAGGCCTCGCTGCAGCGGGTGATCGAAACCGCGCCGCTGGCCATCGCGCTGCTGGATGGCGCCACCGGCGAGGTGCTGCAGGCCAACCAGACCGCCACCGATTTCCTGGCCGCCCCGCCGGCCGGCCTGGCCGCCGCGCTGGCCGATGCCCCGCAGCGCCAGGAGCTGATGCAGCAGGCCCAGGCCGATGGGCCGCAACGGCTGTGGGACACGCGCACCGTGACCATGCCCGCAGCCGGCGCCGGCCCGGCCCAGCGGCTGCTGGTGGCCAGCGACGTGACCGAGCAGCGCGCGGCCGACCAGGCCCGGCTGCAGGCCGCCATCGCGCAGCGCGAGGTGCTGGTCAAGGAAGTGCACCACCGCATCAAGAACAACCTGCAGGGCGTGGCCGGCCTGCTGCAGCAGTACGCCCAGCGCCACCCCGAGGTGGCCGCCGCCCTGGGCGAGGCGGTGTCGCAGGTGCAGGCCATCGCCCAGGTGTACGGCCTGCAGGTGGGCACCCATGGCCCGCTGCACCTGGCGGCGGTTGCCGAGGCGATTGCGCAGTCGGTGCAGCGCACCTTCGGCCGCACGATCCAGTTCGAAGCCGGCGCCGAGGCCGGCGGTTTTGTGCTGCCCGAAGCCGAATCCATTCCGATTGCACTGGTGGTCAACGAGCTGTGCACCAACGCCGTCAAACATGGGCATGGCGAGGCCGTGGCCTGCCGCGTGACGGCCGAGGGCGAGGCCGCGGTGCTGGTTCTGCGCCACGCCGGCCAGCTGCCGCCGGGTTTTGACCTGGCGCGGTTCCCGGGCGGGGTGTCCGGCCTGGGCCTGGTGAAAGCGCTGCTGCCGCGCCGCAGCGCGACGCTGACGCTGGTGCAGGCCGGCGACGACGTGCTCACGCGCGTGGAGTTGCGGCACCCCAGCGTGCGGCGCGCGGAGTCGGCGACAATTCCTCGGGAGCACGGCGGGGAACAGGCAAGATGATGGCCAAGGGCAGGATCCTGGTGGTGGACGATGACCGGCTGGTCCTGGCCACGGTGACCCACGGGCTGGCCCAGGCCGGCTACGAGGTGATCGACGCCGACAACGGCGACGACGCCATCCTGCTGGCCCGCCAGCAGCGCCCGGAGCTGGCGCTGCTGGACATCCGCATGGAGGGCAAGACGGGCTTCGACGTGGCCGAGTACCTGCGCGATGTGGCGCATGTGCCCTTCATGTTCCTGTCGGCCTTCGCCGACGCCGACACCCGGGCCAAGGTCGAGGCGCTGGGCGCCATGGCCTACCTGGTCAAGCCGCTGGACGTGGGGCAGATCGTGCCCACGGTGGACCAGGTGTTCGCCCGCCTGCGCGGTGGTGCGGCGCTGCCGCCGGTGGTGCCGGTGGTCGTGTCGCCGGTGCTGCCCCTGGCGGGCCCGGCAGTGCAGCCGGCCGCCCCGGCGGAAGACCTGGTCCCGCTGGCCCTGGGCATCCTGATGCAGCGCTTTTCATTGACCCGGTCGCAGGCCGCCGAGCGCCTGACCCGCCTGGCCAGCGACAAAGGCCTGAGCCCGGCCGCCCAGGCGGCCCGGCTGGTGGAAGCCGTGGAAGACCTGGCCGGCCCTACGCCCGCAGCGTGAAGTAGAAGGCTGCGCCGCGGCCGGGTTCGCCATCGGCCCAGATCTCGCCGCCATGCCGCTGCACGATGCGGCGCACCGAAGCCAGGCCGACGCCGGTGCCGGCAAAGTCGTTGGCGCTGTGCAGGCGCTGGAACAGCCCGAACAGGCGTTCCGCCGAGCGCATGTCGAAGCCGGCGCCGTTGTCGCGCACCACGTAGACCTGGCGGCCCTCCACCGTCTCGCGCCCGAACTCGATGCGGGTCTGCGCGCGCCGGGCGCTGTACTTCCAGGCGTTGCCCAGCAGGTTTTCGAGCACCAGGCGCAGCAGGGTGGGGTCGCCTTCGGTCTGCAGCCCGGGCTCGATCTGGACCTGGGCCTCGCGCTCGGGGCTGGCGCGCTTCAGGTCGTCCACCACGTAGCCGGCCAGCTGCGTCAGGTTCACGGGCTGGCGTGCCAGCGGCTGGGTGCTCAGGCGCGCCAGCGTCAGCATCGCGTCGATCATCTGGTTCATGCGCGCAGCCGCACCCAGCACGCGGTCGAGGTGGTCGTTGGCCACACGGTCCAGCACCTGGCCATAGTCTTCCTTGACGATGCGGGTGAACCCTTCGACGACCCGGATCGGGGCCCGCAGATCGTGCGACACGGTGTAGGTCAGCGAGGCCTGTTCATCGTCGGCGGCACCGGCCACCTGCCACAGCAGGCACAAGGCCTGTTCGCCCACCGCCTGGCGGCGCAGCAGCCAGCCTTCGGCCTCGGCGGCGCTGGCGCCCGATGCAAACCCGGCGCGCAGCCCGGTGGGCAGGGCGGCGGCGATGCCGGCGGTCTCCAGCAACGGGTCTTCGCCAAAGCGCTGGCGCGCTGCGGCGTTGGCCTGCAGCACACGCCAGCGGGTGTCATCGCCCCAGCGTGCCAGCACCAGCAACGGGGCCGTCTGCGCCTCGGCCCACGCGGCCAGCGCCGCATGGGCCACGTCGTCGTGGGCCACGGCGCGGGCCACGCCAACGTGGCCGTCGAATCGGCCTTCGTCGTCAAAACAAGGGACGGCCAGCAGTTCCACCAGGCCCTTGCCCGCCGCCTGGGTGACGACGGTGGATGCCAGGGGCGCCGGCGAACACAGCTGTGCGGTCAGCTGTTCCGCCCGCGCGCCGGCATCAAACAGCGCGCTCAGCGGCTGGCCGCCGGGCTGTTGCCGGCCCTGGGCATCGCTGCGCCACAGCGGGCCGCCGGCCAGCTCGGCCAGCAGGCCTTGCAGCAGGCGCGCCTGTTGCCGGGTGTCGTGCAGGGCGCGGCGGTCGCGCTGGCGGGCCAGCAACCAGCCCACAGCCGCCCCGCCGCCAGCGGCCAGCAGCAGGGCCAGGCTGCCAAACCACCAGGCACCGGGCTCGCCCGTGCAGCCGCCCAGCGCCAAGGTCAAGGCCCCCATGGCGCCGGTCCGAACCGGCCCCAACGTCGGCCAACTCCATCGCTGCATGGTGACATTGTACGAACCGGGTCCGGCCGGGCGGCTCAAGTCCAGCCCCGGGCAGGCCGAAACCCCGTCATGAACCGCCGATGGGTGCTGGCCCAGGCCTCTGGGCGCAGGCGATGCCACACTTGGAAGACCCATGAACCGATTCAAGCTCCACCGCAGACGCCAGGCGCCCGACGCCGCTGACGCTGGTTCCGGCCGCCCGCCCGCCGTGCTGGACGCCGAGGCCATCAACCGCCTGCGCCAGCTCGACCCTGATGGCAGCCGTGGATTCATGGGCCAGTTGCTGCGCACCTTCGACGCCTCGCTCGTGCGCCACCTGGCCAGCCTGCGTGCGGCCCAGGCACAGGCCGACCTCAAAGGCGCCGGTGATGTGGCGCACACGCTGAAGTCTTCGTCGGCCAGTGTCGGGGCGCTGGTCTTTGCGCAGGCGTGTGCCGTGGTGGAGCGCGGTGCCCGCCTGGGCGACACGGCCGTGCTGCAGGCGCCTTTGGAGAGCCTGCTCGACGAAGGCGAGCGTGTTCTGGCGGCTGTTCGGGCTATGCTTGCCTCCTGACCGCTTTGCATCGCTGCATGTCGCCTCCGCCCTTCGTCGACGAGAAGTTCCCGACCCAGCCGCGGGTGCTGCTGGTCGACGACGACGAGGTCAACCTGCTGCTGACCTCGCTGGCGCTGCGTGAACGGGGGCTGCTGATCACCGAGGCCTCCAGCGGCGAGCGTGCGCTGGAGCTGGTGGCCGACTGGACGCCCGACGTCGTCGTGCTCGATGCTCAGATGCCCGGCCTCGACGGTTTTGACACCTGCCGACGGCTGCGCGCCCTGCACGGTTTCCAGCAGGTGCCGGTGCTGATGCTGACCGGGCTGGACGACGACGCCTCCATCGCGCGGGCCTTCCAGGCCGGCGCCACCGACTTTTTCGTCAAGGCCACGCAGTGGAGCCTGCTGGCGGAGCGCCTGAACTTCCTGCTGCGCAGCTCGCGCACGCTGATCGAGCTGGAGCGCAGCAAGGCGCGCCTGGCCCGCGCACAAGACCTGGCCCGCATGGGCAGCTTCGACTGGCGGCGCCACGAACATGGCCTGGCCATGCAGCCCGAGGGCCTGCGGGTCTTCGGCCTGCCGCCCATGGACCGTGTCAGCGTGCGTCGGCTGCTGCGCATGGTGCAGGCGGACGACCGCGCGCCCTTCATGCGGCTGCTGCGCGAGCAGCTGCATTCCAGCTCGGTGCTGGCGCTGGACATCACGATCGAGCAGTACGACAGCCACCAGCGCGTGATCCACCTCGAGGCCGAGCCGGAGTTCAACGAACACGGCCAGTGCATCGGCTACAGCGGCATCGTGCAGGACGTGACCGAGCGCGTGGCGGCCGAAGACCGCATCCGCCACCTGGCGAACTTCGACAACCTCACCGGCCTGCCCAACCGCCACCAGCTGATCTGGCGCGCCGAACGGGCGCTGGAGCAGGCGCGCCGGCTGCAGCACCAGTTTGCGCTGCTGCTGATCGACCTGGACCGGTTCAAGGTCATCAACGACACCCTGGGCCATGGCTCGGGCGACGAGTTGCTGCGCCAGGTGGCGCAGCGTCTGCGCGGCTGCGTGCGCCACACCGACCAGGTGCTCGAAGGCACGCTCGATTCCGCCGGCGCACGTTCGCACCGCGCACTGGAGGCCGTGGGCCGCCTGGGCGGCGACGAGTTCGTGGCCCTGCTGCCCGAGGTCACCGGCGAACGCGACGCCGAGC
>CAYTWU010000058.1:0-15479 GCA_964442175.1 uncultured Rubrivivax sp. | reverse complement strand
CATGACGCTGCTGATGGTCACGCACGAGATGAACTTCGCGCGCAAGGTGAGTGATCGCGTGGTGTTCATGCACGCCGGCCGCATCCACGAGGTGGGCCCGCCGGAACAGCTGTTTGGCGCGCCGCAGACGCCGGAGCTGCAGCAGTTCCTCTCTGCATTGCATTGAGCTTTGTGGCAATGGCGGCTGGCAAAGTGCCAGCTGTCTGATGCGATCTGGCCAGTTCGCCGCCTTCCGGCTGCGCAGACCGGCCGGAAGAATGGAGAACACCGCACAACGGAGTCTCTCCATGGTCCCCTTCATCGGCATCAGCGACATCCAGCGCCTGCTGCAGCGCGTCGGCATCGGCGCCTTCATCGAACGCCTGGCCGGCGAGATCGAAGCCGACTACCGGCGTTGGGACGCCTTCGAGAAGAGCGCACGCGTGGCCAGCCATTCCGACGTCGGCGTGATCGAGCTGATGCCCACCAGCGACGGCCAGCACTACACCTTCAAGTACGTCAACGGCCACCCGCAGAACACCGCGGCCGGGCTGCTGACCGTCACCGCTTTTGGCGTGCTGGCCGATGTGCCCACGGGTTACCCACTGCTGCTGTCGGAGCTGACCATCACCACCGCGCTGCGCACCGCGGCGATGTCGGCGCTGGCCGCACGCTGGCTGGCGCGGCCGGGTGGCAGCACGATGGCGATCATCGGCAATGGCGCGCAGAGCGAGTTCCAGGCGATTGCTTTCCACCGGCTGCTGGGCGTGCGCGCGCTGCGCCTGTTCGACACCGACCCCGCTGCCACCGCCAAGCTGGTGCACAACCTGCGCGCGCTGCCCGAGCTGAGCGATCTTCAGCTGCACGTGGCACGCTCCACCGCTGAGGCGGTGCACGGCGCCGACATCGTCACCACCGTCACCGCCGACAAGCGCAACGCGGTGATTCTGACGCCGGCCATGGTGCAGCCCGGCATGCACCTGAACGCCGTGGGCGGCGATTGCCCGGGCAAGACCGAGCTGCACGTGGAGATCCTCACCCGGCCCGGCACACGCGTGGTGGTGGAGTTCGCGCCGCAGTCGCGCATCGAAGGCGAGATCCAGCAGTTGCCGGCGGACTTTGCCGTGACCGAGTTCGCCGACGTGGTGCGTGGCCGCGCCACCGGCCGCGGGCATGCCAACGAGGTGACGGTGTTTGATTCCGTGGGTTTTGCGCTGGAGGACTTTTCCGCGCTGCGCCTGCTGCACCAGCTTCTGCAGGAACACACCGACCTGCGCCGCACCATCGACCTGGTGCCCAGCTTGGCCGATCCCAAGGACCTGTTCGGCGGCGTGCTGGCCGCGCCGCAGCGGCTGCAGCGCGTGGCCTGATCACCCGGGCGGGCATCATCGCGGTCATGGATGACCGCTTTGAACAGGCCCGCGCCGCTTTCCTGGCCGGCGTGCAGCAGCACGAGGCCGGCCGGCTGGCCGAGGCCGAGCAGAGCTTCGAACGTGCGCAGGCGCTGGTGCCGGGGCGGGCGTCGGTGGCCATCAACCTGGCGGCCACGCGGCTGGCCCTGGGCCATCCAGGCCCGGTGCCCGGTGACCTGGCGCCGCTGCTGGCCGCCGAACCCGATCACCCCGAAGCGCTGGCCCTGCTGGCGCGCGCGCTGACGGCGCTGGACCAGCCCGCCGATGCGCTGCCCGTGTTGGAGCGCCTGCTGCAGCAGCGCCCGGCCGACGCCGAGTTGCAGCACCGCCGCGGCCTGCTGCTGGGCCGGCTGGACCGTGCCGACGGGGCCCTGGCCGCTTTCGAGCGCGCCCTGGCGCTGGACCCGGCCCACGCGGCCGCGTGGACACAACGCGGCAGCCTGCTGCGCGAAGCCGGCCGGCTGGCCGAGGCGCGGCACTGCTTCGAGCAGGCGCTGGCGCATGGCGGCGAGCCGACGCTGAACCGCTGGTTCCTGGCGGCGGTCACCGGCGAGCCCGCCGAGGGCCAGGCGCCAGCGGCTTATGTGCAGGCGCTGTTCGACGGTTATGCCGACGGCTTCGACGCGCACCTGGTGCAGGGCCTGGGCTACAGCGCGCACGAGGGCGTGGTGGGCCTGTTGCCGACCGCCCGTGTCTACGCCCACGCGCTGGACCTGGGCTGCGGCACCGGCCTGTGCGCGCCGCCGCTGCAGGGGCGCGTGCAGCGGTTGACCGGCGTGGACCTCTCGCCGCGCATGCTGGCGCAGGCGCGGGCGCGGGGGCTGTACCAGGCGTTGCACGAAGCCGAGGCGGTGCAGTGGCTGCAACAGACACCCGAGCGTTTTGACCTCGCGCTGGCGGCCGATGTCTTCATCTACATCGGCGATCTGGCGCCGGTGTTCGCCGGCCTGTCCCGCGTGCTGCTGCCGGGGGGCGAGCTGGTGTTCAGCGTCGAGCAGGCCAACGAGCCCGAGGCCGTGCAGCTGGGTGCGCAGCTGCGCTACCGGCATGGTGAAGCGGCGCTGCGCCGGCTGGCCCACGCGGCTGGTTTCGCGGTAGAGGCTGTGCAGACCACCGTGCTGCGCCACGAGCAGCAGCAGCCCATCGCCGGCCTGCTGCTCAGGCTGCGGAAGCCCTGAGCGCCGCCACCAGCGCCTCGCGCACCGTGGCGGTGTGCACCGGCAGCACCAGCACATCACCCGGCTGCGCCCAGGCCAGCAGGGCTTGCGCCGCGCCGGTTTCGTCGTCGATGCGCTGGCAGCGTTCGGGCGGCAGGCCGGCCTGCAGCAGCGCCTGCACGATCAACGCCGGCACCTCGCCCGGCGCGCGGCCCCTCAGCATGGCCGGCAACTCCTTCACCACCACGCGTTCGGGCGAAAAACCCGCTGCGGTGCGGGCCAGATCGACGATGGCCGCGTCGTCGCGATTGCCGGCCTGGCCCAGCAGCAGGCCCAGGCGTTGGCCGCCCAGGGCACGCGCCACCGTCAGCAGCTGCGCCAGGCCCTCGGGGTTGTGCGCGTAGTCCAGCAGCACGGTGGCGCCCCGGTGGGCCCAGCGCTCCAGCCGGCCGGGGTTGTCGCTGGGTGATCGGCCGAAGTGCATCAGCGTCTGCGCGATGGCCGGCACCGGCCAGCCCAGGCAGGCCGCGGCCAGGGCCGCCGCAGCCGCGTTGTCGATGTTGTGGCGGGCCGCGCCGCCCAGCGTGATCGGCAGTTGCACCACGGCGCCCAGCTCGTGGGTCTGGCCGCCGTGCACCAGCAGCAGCTGGCCGCCGTGCACGGCGCAGGTGCTGCCACCTCGGGCGCGCAAGGCCTGCAGCGCCGGGTGGTTGTGGTCGTGCGCAAAGAGCGCTTGCGTGGCGCGCTGTGCCGACGGCCCCCGTGCGGCGGCGGTCATCAGCACCGCATCGTCGGCGTTCAGCACCAGCGTGCCGTGGTCAGCGACGGCGTGGGCGACGATGAGCTTCACCTCGGCCAGGTCGGCCGCGCTGTGCACGCCGTATTCGCCCAGGTGGTCGGGGCTGATGTGGGTGACCACGGCCACGTCGGCACGCGCCACCGCCAGGCCACGCCGCAGCAGGCCGCCGCGCGCGGTTTCCAGCACCGCGGCGGTGACGGCCGGCTGGCGCAGCACGGCGCGGGCACCGGCCGGGCCGGCCCAGTCGCCATGGTCCACCGCCTGGCCGCCGACGAACAGGCCTTCAGTGCAGGAATAGCCCGCCGTGAAGCCCGCCTGCGCCGCGATGGCAGCCAGCAGCCGCACCGTGGTGGTCTTGCCGTTGCTGCCGGTGACCAGGGCCGTGGGCACGTCGTGCAGGCGTGCCCAGGGCACATCGGCCGGGTTGGGCAGCGCGGCCAGCGGCCAGGTCTGGTTGCCGGTACCTGCGCCCAGCGAGAGCTGATCATCGTCCAGCAGCGCGGGCAGGCCACGCGTGAGCGCTTCATCCAGCAGCGCCTGCACGTCCGGTCGCCATTCGGTGGCGGCGCGTGCGCGCAGCGTGGCCGCGGCCTCGTGGTCACTGAATGGCTGGGCGATGTCGAAGCTGCTTTCACCCGCCTCGGCCGCGCTGCGCTCCCAGGCCCACTCGTTCAGCTCGGTCGCGGTGAACAGCAGGCCTGCCGGTGCGGCAAACACCAGCAGCGTGCCGCTGGCGTGGCGGTGCACCACCGGCGTCGGCGCGGGCCAGCCCAGGGCCGCGGCCAGCGTCTCCACACGCGCGGCCCAGCGTGCGTGGGCGGCGGCATCGGTCGCGGCCCGGCCCAGCGGCGTCAGCACCACGGCCGGGCCGGGGAACCAGCGGTTGCCGCCGGTGAGCCGGCGCGAATCCTCGAAGCCGTGGTTCGGCTCGGGTGGCGGGTTCTCAGTCAGCGGCTTCACCCACGAACCGCAGGCCGCGCTCGTCGCGCACGAAGCCGGCGGCCTCCAGGTCAGCGCCCAGGGCCAGGGCCGGGCTGTCGTCTTCCGCCGGCGCGGGCGTGCGGGCCGGTGTGGCACTGACGGCCTCACCATCGGGCTTGAACTTGGTCACCTGCTTCCACGAGCGTGTCAGCGCATCGGCAAACACCAGCAGCAGGTCGCCTGGCTGGCCCATGCGCAAGGCGGCGGCTATGGCTTCCTGTTCGTCGGGAATGATCGTGATCGCGCTGTCCGGCACACCGCGCTGGCGCAGCACGGCGGCGATCATCTGCGGCACCTCGTCGGGCGCACGCCCGCGCAGGCCGTCGTCGCGCCGGCAGATGTAGTGGTCAAAGCGCCCGGCCACGGCCTCGGCGATGGCGACGATGTCCTCGTCGCGACGGTCGCCCGGGCCGGCCACCACCACGATGCGGCGGCCACGCACGTCCAGCCGCTGCGCGAGGTCGGCCATCACGCCCACGGCGTGCGCGTTGTGCGCGTAGTCGAAGATCACCTTGAACGGGTGTTCGTCGTACACGTTCATGCGGCCCGGGGCCTGGAAGAAGGTGGAATCAAAAGTGCGCAGGCCTTGCCGGATGGCGTCGAGCTTGATGTCCAGGCTGAAGGCGAGTGCGGCGGCGAACATCGCGTTCTGCACGTTGTGCATCGCCCGGCCCTCCAGCGTGGCCGGGATCAGGTGCGTCCACATCAGCGGGATGTGGCGGCCCTTGTCGTAGAGCGTGATCATCTGGCCGTTCACGCCCGCCTCCAGCGCGCAGGCGCGGCCACCGGCGCGGATGTGCTCGCGCACCACGGCGTGCTGCGGGTTCAGCGTCACGTAACACAGGTGCCTGGCCTCGGTGTGGGCCGACATGCGGATCACGTGTTCGTCGTCGGCGTTCAGCACCGCGCAGTCGCGCGCCACCTCGACGATGATGCGCTTCACCTCGGCCAGCTGCTCCAGCGTGTCGATGCCTTTCATGCCCAGGTGGTCGGCCTGCACGTTGAGCACCGCGCCGACGTTGACGAAAGGCACGCCCATGCCGGCGCGCAGCAGGCCGCCACGCGCGATCTCCAGCACCGCCATGTCGATGGCCGGGTCGGCCAGCACCATGCGCGTGGCCACCGGGCCGGTCATGTCGCCTTCCACGGTGCGTTGGCCGTCGATGTAGACGCCGTCGGTGGTGGTCAGGCCCGGCGTGTAACCCGCCATCTTGGTGATGTGCGCCAGCATGCGGCTGGTGGTGGTCTTGCCGTTGGTGCCGGTGATCGCGGCAATCGGCACGCGGCTGGCCACACCGGCCGGGAACAGCATGTCGATCACTGGGCCGGCCGCGTCGCGCGGTGTGCCTTCGCTGGGGGCCACGTGCATGCGGAAGCCGGGCGCGGCGTTGACCTCACAGATGCCGCCGCCAACGGTCTTGTAGCTCTCGGTGATGTCGGGGCACAAGAAGTCCACGCCGCCCACGTCCAGCCCGATGGCGGTGACGGCGCGCACCGCCATCTCGCGGTTGTCGGGGTGGATCACGTCGGTCACGTCGGTGGCGGTGCCGCCGGTGGAGAGGTTGGCCGTGCTGCGCAGCTCCACCACCTGGCCTTCGGCGGGCACCGAGTCGGGCGTCAGGGCCTGGCGCGCCAGCATCATGTCGGCCTGCGCGTCGAGCTCGATGCGGGTCATCACCTTCTCATGGCCCACGCCACGGCGCGGGTCCTGGTTGACGATGTCCACGAGTGCACGCACCGAATGCTGGCCGTCGCCGATCACGCGCCCCGGCGTGCGCCGCGTGGCGGCGATCAACTCGCCGTTGACCACCAGCAGCCGGTGGTCGGCACCGCTCAGGTAGGTCTCGACGATCACGCTGCTGCTGTGTTCGGCCGCGGCGGCAAAACCGGCGCGCACCTCGTCGGCGGTTTTCAGCCCGATGCTGATGCCGCGCCCGTGGTTGCCGTTGTAGGGCTTGGTCACCACCGGGTAACCCAGCCGCTCGGCCGCGCGCACGGCGCGGTCGGCGCTGCGCACCAGCTCCTGCCGGGGCACCGGCAGGCCCTGGTTGGCCAGGATCTTGTTGGTCTCTTCCTTGTCCTGCGCCAGCTCCACCGCGATGTAACTGGTGCGGCCGGTGACCGTGGCCTGGATGCGCTGCTGGAATTTGCCGTGGCCCAGCTGGATCAGGCTTTGTTCGTTCAGCCGCAGCCAGGGGATGTCGCGTTCCTCGGCAGCCTTGACCAGGCTGGCGGTGGAGGGGCCCAGCGCGCGCCGCTGCGCGTAACGGATGAAGTCCAGCCGCGCCTCGGGCCAGGACCAGTCGGCGGGCACCACACCGTCGGGCTGCAGCTCGGGAGGCAGCAGGGAACACAGCAGCCGGATCGCCAGCTCGCCGGCCTCGATGCCCTCGTCGCGCTGCGCGTATTCGTAGACCACGGTGTAGACGCCGGGCTGGCCGTCCACGCTGCGGGTCTTGCCGAAGGTGACGTCTTCACCCGCGATGTTCTGCAGCTCGATGGCCACGTGCTCGAAGACGTGGCCCAGCCAGGTGCCGTCACCCTCGCGCATGCGGCGGATGAAGCCGCCGGGTGTGCGGTAGGAACAACCGTGCTCCTGCAGCGTGGGCAGCGCGGCCACCAGGCCATCGACAAAGCCATCGCCCAGCCGGCCGGTGGGCCAGGCCTCCAGCGGCCCCAGGTCCAGCAGCAGCTTGATGACCGGGAAGTGCGCGTACAGCGAGGGGCCGACGTAGACGTTGCGTTCGAGGATGCGCATGCAGCAGGCTCCGGGGTCGGGAGGAATGAACGAAGCAGGTTTCAGGCCTTGGGCCGGATCAGGCTGCCGGCATCGGCCTGCCGCGTGTGCAGGTTGAAGGTGGCACCCTGCGTGAGGATGTGCAGCTTCACCCCCAGCAGGCACACGGGCCGGCCTTCGTTGACGCTGTCCATCGACGAGAACTGCACCTCGGCGGCGTCGACCACGGTGATCGCGCCCGAGCCCTCCACGTGCACCGTGTTGTCGGGCGCGATGAAGGCGGCGGTGTCTTCATCGAGCCCGATGCCCACTGCAAAGGGGTTGTAGGCCAGCGCGGTGAGCAGGCGGCCCAGGCGATCCCGCTGGCGGAAATGCTGGTCGATGATGAAGCGGTTGGTCAGCCCCAGGCCCGCGGCCAGCCGCACCGAGCCGGCGATGGGCGTGCTGCCTTCGTCGCCGAAGGCGATCATGTGTTCGCTGATGAAGGCCGCACCCGCGCTGGTGCCGGCCACCGGCACACCGGACGCGTTGGCGGCGCGGATGGCCTTGGCCACCGGCGTGCCGCCCAGCAGCGTGGACAGCCGCAGCTGGTTGCCGCCGGTGAAGAAGATGCCCGTGGCCTGTTGCAGCCGGGCGATGCGGCTGGTTTCGTCGCAATCGCGCCGGGTGTCGAAATCCAGCGCACTCACACGGCCGGCACCCAGTTCGCCAAAGATGCGCTCGTAGCGCATGCCCGTGTCGCGCATCTGGCTGGCCGTGGGGATGACGACGATGTCGGCGTCGTTGCCACCCGCCAGTTGAACGAAGCGGCGCAGGATCTGCGGCGAGTTCTCTTTTTCCTCGGCCCCGCCGATGGGGATGATCCACCCCCGTTCCCGGCCCTGGGGCACCTTGCTGGCACACATGTCTTGGAGATTCCTGCTGAGATGCCGCTGATGATGCCAGCCCGGGCGCCAAGCGCCGCTGGTACAACCCGTACATGACACCCCAGACCCTGACCCTGATGGCCGCCACACCCGGCCTGCAGCACACGCTGACCGTGCTGCGTTTCGGCCGCCCCGGCGGCCCGGTGGCCACGATCCAGGCCGCGCTGCATGCCGACGAGGTGCCGGCACTGCTGGTGGCGCAGGCGCTGCGCCGGCAGCTCACGGCGCTGGAGGCCGCCGGCCAGCTGGTCGGCGAGGTGCGGCTGGTGCCCTATGCCAACCCCATCGGCCTGGCGCAGCAGGTGCTGTCGCGGGGCCAGGGCCGTTTTGACCTGCACGACGGGCTTAACTTCAACCGTGGCTATGCCGATCTGGCCGCCGCCGCAGCCACGGCGCTCACCGGCCGCCTGGGCGATGACCCGCAGGCCAACATGCGCCTGGCCCGCGCCGCGCTGCGCGAGGCCGCAGCGGCCCTGTCGGTGCAGACGCCGGTGCAGGACCTGAAGCGCCAGCTGCTGCACCTGGCCATCGACGCCGACGTGGTGCTGGACCTGCACTGCGACGGCGAAGCCGTGCTGCACCTCTACGCCCACACGCTGCAGGCCGATCTGGCGCAGGAGCTGGGTGCGCTGCTGGGCGCGCAAGCCGTGCTGCTGGCCGAAGAATCGGGTGATTCACCCTTTGACGAAGCCTGCAGCCGGCCCGGGCCGGCGCTGCAGAAGCACTTTCCCGGGCACCCGCTGCCGCTGCCCTGTTTCAGCACCACGGTGGAGCTGCGCGGCGAAGCCGACACCGACCATGCACTGGCCGAAGCCGATGCCACGGCCTTGATCCACTTCCTGCGCCGGCGCGGCATCGTCGCCGGCGAGCCGGGTCCGTTGCCGGTGGCACGTTGCGAACCCACGCCGCTCGCCGCGTCGGAGCCCATCACGGCGCCGCGTGCGGGCGTGGTGGTGTTCCGGGCGCAGCCCGGGGAACACATCGCGGTGGGCCAGACCGTGGCCGACATCGTCGACATCGACACCGGCGAGCTGCTGGCGGTCCGGGCCCAGTCGGCCGGTGTGCTCTACGCCCGCATCAACACGCGCTGGGCCGCGCCCGGCACCCGGCTGGCCAAGATCGCCGGCCGCACCCTGGTGCGCACCGGCAAGCTGCTCAGCGCCTGAGGGTCGGCGCCGCGGGCTTGGCGGCGGCCTGCGATGTGATCAGAATCAGCGTCCATGGACGCGGTGCCGCTTGTGCTTGTCGTCGGCGCCACCGGCGCGCTGGGGCGCCCTGCCGTGCGGCGTCTGCTGGCCGCCGGCGTGCGGGTGCGTGCGCTGTGCCGCCACCCGGCGCAGGCGGCCGACCTGGCGGCGCTGGGCGCCGAGGTGGTGGCCGGCGACCTGATCGATGCGGCCTCCCTGCAGCGCGCCTGCGTCGGCGTGCAGGCGGTGCTGGCCTGCGCCCATGGCCTGCTGGGGCGTGGCCGGTGGCGCTCGGAGGCGGTGGACGACGTTGGCCACCGCACGCTGATTGCTGCTGCGCAGTCGGCTGGCGTGCGGCGCTTCGTTTATGTCTCGGCGCTGTTGGCCGGGCCCGAGAGCCTGCTGGACTTCGCCCGCACCAAACACGCCATCGAACAGGCGGTGGCGGCCAGCGGCCTGCCCCACGCCATCCTGCGGCCCACCGCCTTCATGGAGCACCATGTGCACCGCTTCAACGGCGAGCCTTTCCTGAAGCAGGGCCGCGCGGTGTTCTTCGGCCCGGCTGCCAAGCCACGCAACTTTGTGGCCGGCGACGACCTGGCCCGCATCGCAGTGCATGCGCTGCTGGACGACCCGCTGCCGTTTCAGCGCCTCGACATCGGCGGGCCTGACCATGCCAGCAATGCCGAGGTGGCTGCGCTCTACGCCCGTCTGGCCGGTCGGCCGTACAAGGCCACGCACCTGCCGGCCGGGCTGGCGCGAGGTCTGGCGGTGCTGCTGCGGCCCCTGCACCCGGGCGTCGCACGCATCCTGCGGGTGATGGGGCTGCCGGACGAGGCCTTGCCGGAGCGCTTCGAGGGCGCAGCGGCGCTGGAGCAGCGCTTCAGCTTCAGGATGACCCGGCTCCAGGCGTTTGTGGAGGCGCGGGTCCGGGACGCAGCGGGCGCCTGAGCCGCCCCGCAGCCGCCCGGTCAGGCCTGGGACGCCTGCGCAGGGGCTCGGCGCTTGTCCTTGAGCGTCATCAGCCGCTCGATCTGGGCCAACGACATCAATTGCGCATAAATCGCGGGCAGGAAACGCCTGCTGCGCAGTTCCAGAAATTTTTCGTCGCTCAAGTTGTTCAGCCGTTCTTCGTTGACGACATAACAACCGGCGATGTTCTTGACCTTGTCGTGGTCACGCACACGCATGTTCAACGGCGTGAGCATGTTGTTCTCTTTCAGGAACTGCGTGAACTGCTGCGTGAGCTGGTCCATCTGCTGCAATTCCGCCAGGTAGCGCTTGACGTTTTCAATCACCTGGGTCGGCTCGCCCCTGTCGTCGAACAGCGGGCTGCCATCGGTGGTGCTGATCAGTTCGCTGCCTTCGTCCAGGCAGACCGTGTACTGGCCTTCTCCGCCGGTGGCGGCCAGCGCAAACGGGTAGCGGCGGATGACGGCCGGCACGTAGGAGGCCTCCCATTTGCCGCCCTCCGGGGCGACGAACAGGTTCTCGCCGGCATCCAGGCCCAGCAGGGCCACCGGGCGAAAGCTGTCCTGGTCTTCCACGTACACGATGGGGTAGACGGCCGCAGCGCGCGAGAACTCGTGCATCGTCACATAGGCAATGTGGAACCTGGCGGCAAAACCAAATCCCTGGATTTCACGCACCCGCGTCTTGGCGTGGCGATCTCGGTTGACCGGGACGACTTTCTCGAACATGGGACGCCTTTGAAGAACTCAGCCTTCGCCGCTTCAGCTGCGCGGCTGCTGCACCGCCGGCGCCTTGGTGACACGCACCTTGCCGCCGGTGGTCACCAGGATCACGGCGTCGCCGGCCTGCAGGTTTTCATCGCCCTTGGCCTGCACCACCGAGCGGCGTTCGCCGTTCTTGAGCTGCACCAGGATTTCCAGGGCGTCTTCCTTGGTGGTGGCGCGCTCGACGGTGTTGCCGATCACACCCCCCACCACGGCGCCCAGCACACCGAGTGCGATGGACTCGCGGCTGTTGCCGCGCGACGAGCCCGCCACGCCACCGATCACGGCACCGGCGGCCGAGCCGACACCCGATTGCGTGCCGTCGACGGTGACGCTGCGCACCGACAGCACGGTGGCGTCGGTCACGGTGGACAGGCGCTGCGCCTCGTTGCGGCTGATGACATCGGGGCTGGTGGTCGAGCAGGCGGCCAGGGCCAGCACCGACAGGGCAAGGATCAACTTCTTCATGGGGTTCCTCCGGAAAGGCATGGAACGCATTCTCCGCCCGCCGGTTCACCGCCCAACGGTAAAGAAGTGTTCAGCCGTGCAGCCGGCTCGAGCGTGGCACCGACGCCAGCAGGAACTCCATCTGGTCCGACACGATGCGCCGGCCCCGCAGGATCATGTCTTCGTGCAGGCTGGGCACGTACGGCAGGTAGAGCAGGCCCATGTTGGCCTCTTCCGGCAGCCGGTTGCCCTTGTGGCCGTTGCAGGCCTTGCAGGCGGTGATGCAGTTCATCCAGGTGTCCTGCCCACCCCGGGACACGGGCACGATGTGTTCGCGCGTCAGGTCCTCAAAATGGAAGCGACCTCCGCAGTAAGCGCACACATTGCGGTCGCGCACGAAGAGCTTGGGGTTGGACAGGGCCGGCATCTGCCGCCACGCCCGGCTGGGCACGGCGCCGCGCACGGCGATGATGGGGTGCAGCTCGATGCGGGACTGCAGGCCGGTGCTGCGCTGCAGGCCGCCGCGCATCACGCGGAAAGCGTCACCCAAGGTCCAGGCGACGCTGTCGCAGGCGTACAGCACCGCGGCTTCACGGGTGCTGATCCAGGCCTGGGGGCGGCCGGACACGTCGAGCTGCAGCACGTCCATCACGGCGTAGGGTAATGCAATCCACGTGCCGGGTTCAATGGGCGGCGTTGATCGGCAAGGTTTGTCATTTGGCCGTCATCTAGGGACTGAACCCTAAAAAATGCCGGTCCTTAGGGCCACCATGGCCGCGACACTCTGCAAAATAGAACGAACGTTCGTTTTTTAAGCCTGTGTCCACGCCCCCCTCCTCCCGCTCGCTGCAAAAAGGCCAGCAGACCCGCGCCGCCATCCTGGACGCCGCGCTGGGCATGGCCTCGCACATGGGGCTGGAAGGCCTGTCCATCGGTGCGCTGGCCGAGGTCACGGGCATGAGCAAGTCGGGGGTGTTCGCCCACTTCGGCTCGCGCGAGGAGCTGCAGATCTCGGTGATCCGGGAGTACCACACCCGGTTCGAAGAGGAAGTGTTCTTCCCCGCCATCGACGAGCCGCGTGGCCTGCCGCGCCTGACCACGCTGTTCGAGCGCTGGATCCGGCGCGTGTCGGTCGAGCTCGATTCCGGCTGCATCTACATCAGTGGCGCGGTCGAGTTCGACGACCGGCCCGGCCCGGTGCGCGACGCGCTGGCGTCGATGGTGAACGCCTGGCACGCGGCACTGGCCCGCGCCATCGCCATTGCCGTCGACGAGGGCCACCTGCAGGCCGACACCGACCCGCAGCAGATGTTGTTCGAGCTGCACGGCCTGATCCTGGCCCTGCACCACGACGCCCGCTTCCTGCGCAACCCCGGCGTGCTGGACCGCGCCCGCCGCGGCTTCGCCCGGGTGATTGCCGATTACCAGACCCCCTTGTCTCCCCCTTTGTCTCTTCAGGAGTAGTGCCATGCCCACCTACCACCCGCCGCTGCGCGACATGCAGTTCGTGCTGCACGAGCTGCTCCAGGCCCCGGCGCTGCTGAGCAGCCTGCCCAGGCACCAGGACGTCGATGCCGACACGCTGGACGCCGTGCTGGAGCAGGCCGGCAAGTTCGCCGCCGAGGTGGTGGCGCCGCTGAACCTGTCGGGCGACGCCGAAGGCTGCACGCTGGACAAGGCCACGCACGAAGTGACCGCGCCCAAGGGCTTCAAGGAAGCCTACGCCGCCTACGTGGAAGGCGGCTGGGCCAGCCTGAGCTGCGACCCGGCCTACGGCGGCCAGGGCCTGCCCATCGTCGTCAACCAGTGCCTGTACGAGATGCTGAACTCGGCCAACCAGGCCTGGACCATGTACCCCGGCCTGAGCCATGGCGCCTACGAGTGCCTGCACGCCCACGGCACGCCCGAACAACAGGCCACCTACCTGCCCAAGCTGACCAGCGGCGAATGGACCGGCACCATGTGCCTGACCGAACCGCACTGCGGCACCGACCTGGGCCTGCTGCGCACAAAAGCCGACCCGCAGCCGGATGGCAGCTACAAGCTCACCGGCCAGAAGATCTTCATCTCCGCCGGTGAACACGACTTGGCCGCCAACATCATCCACCTGGTGCTGGCCCGCCTGCCGGACGCACCGGCCGGCAGCAAGGGCATCTCGCTGTTCGTCGTGCCCAAGTACAACGTGAAGCCCGACGGCAGCGTCGGCGAGCGCAACGGCATCTTCTGCAGCGCGCTCGAACACAAGATGGGCATCCACGGCAACGCCACCTGCCAGATGGTGCTGGACGGCGCCGTCGGCAGCCTGGTGGGCCAGCCGCACAAGGGCCTGGCCGCGATGTTCGTGATGATGAACGCCGCGCGCCTGGGCGTGGGCAACCAGAGCCTGGGCCTGACGGAAGTGGCCTACCAGAACGCCGTGGCCTACGCCAAGGACCGGCGCCAGATGCGCAGCCTCTCCGGCCCCAAACAGCCCGAGCAGCCGGCCGACACCATCATCGTGCACCCCGACGTGCGCAAGATGCTGCTGACCGCGCGTGCCTATGCCGAAGGCGGCCGCGCGCTGGCGATGTTCACCGCGCTGAAGATCGACGAAGAACTCTCGTCCGACGACGAAGACGCGCGCCAGGAGGCCGCCGACCTGGTCGCGCTGCTGACGCCCATCATCAAGGCCTTCATGACCGACAACGGCTGGATCGCCACCAGCCACTGCATGCAGGTCTTCGGCGGCCACGGCTACATCCACGAGTGGGGCATGGAGCAACTGGTGCGCGACGCGCGCATCAACATGATCTACGAAGGCACGAACACCGTGCAATCGCTGGACCTGCTGGGCCGCAAGGTGCTAGGCGACAACGGCAAGAAGCTCAAGAAGTTCGGACGCCTGGTGCAGGAATTCGTCGAAGAAGAAGGCACCAACGAGGCGATGCAGGAGTTCATCAACCCGCTGGCCGACCTGGGCGACAAGCTCAGCAAGCTCACGATGGAACTCGGCATGAAGGCCATGGGCAACGCCGACGAGGTGGGCGGTGCCGCGGTGGATTACCTGCGTGTGGCCGGCCACCTGGTGTACGCCTACTTCTGGGCCCGCATGGCCAAGATCGCGCTCGAGAAGCAGAATGGCGGCGACCCGTTCTACACCGCCAAGCTGCTGACGGCGCGCTTCTACTTCGCCAAGCTGCTGCCGGAAACCGCCAGCCTGATCCGCACCGCCCGCGCCGGCGTGGCGCCGTTGATGGCGATGGACGAAGCCCTGTTCTGACCCCATCCACAACATCCGGAGACAAGCACATGAAGACCTTGATCGCCGCCAGCCTGCTGGCCTTCACCGGCACCGTGTTCGCCCAGGCCACGCCGGTGGGCGTGTGGAAGACCATCGACGACAAGACCAAGACCGAGAAGGCCCAGATCCGCATCACCGAGAGTGGCGGCGTGCTCAGCGGCAAGATCGAGAAGCTGCTCGCCGCCGACGCCAAACAAGACGGTGTCTGCGACAAGTGCGAAGACGACCGCAAGGGCAAGCCCATGCTTGGGCTGGAGGTCATCCGCGGCGTCAAGAAGGCTGACAGCGACAACCTCTGGGACGGCGGCAGCATCCTCGATGCGGCCGAAGGCAAGGTCTACAAGGTGCGGCTGCAGCCCACCGATGGCGGCAAGAAACTCGAAGTGCGCGGCTACGTGGGCATGCCCATGCTGGGCCGCACGCAGACCTGGATCCGCGTGGAATAAGGAACCCTGATGAACCGATTCAATGTCCGCAAGGTCGCCGTGCTCGGCGCCGGCGTGATGGGCGCGCAGATCGCGGCCCAGCTCGTCAACTGCAAGGTCCCCGTTGTCCTCTTTGATCTTCCGGCCAAGGAAGGCCCGAAGAGCGGCATCGCGCTGCGCGCGGTGGAGAACCTGAAGAAGCTCAAACCTGCGCCGCTGGGCGTGGTGGGCGATGCGGCGCTGATCCAGACCGCCAACTACGAAGAGCACCTGCACCTGCTGGCCGGCTGCGACCTGGTGATCGAGGCCATCGCCGAGCGCATGGACTGGAAGCTGGACCTGTACACCAAGATCGCCCCGGCGCTGAACCCGGCCGCCATCGTGGCCAGCAACACCTCGGGCCTGTCGATCAC
>CAYTWU010000057.1:619-15589 GCA_964442175.1 uncultured Rubrivivax sp. | reverse complement strand
CTTCCTGCCGGTCGAGCGCGTGCTGCAGATCGGCAGCGCCAAGGGTGTGGCGCGGCTGCTGCAGCGCGCCGGCCGCAGCGGCCACGCACCGGGCCGCGCCAGCCGCATCACGCTGGTGCCGACGAACACGCTGGAGCTGGTGGAGGCCGCCGCGGCGCGGCGCGCGGCGTTGGCCGGGCAGGTGGAATCGCGCGTGACGCCGCACAAGCCGCTGGACGTGCTGGTGCAACACCTGGTGACGGTGGCGCTGGGCGGCGGCTTCGAGGCCGATGCGCTGTTTGGGGAGGTGCGCCGTGCGCCGGCCTACCACACGCTCACCCGCGCCGAGTTCGACTGGTGCCTGGCCTTCGTGGAGCGCGGCGGCGACAGCCTGTACGCCTACCCCGAGTACCACCGCGTGCAGCAGGTGGACGGCCTCTGGCGCGTGCCCGACCGCGGCATCGCGCGCCGCCACCGGCTGCAGGTGGGCACCATCGTGGGCGATGCGGTGATGAAGGTGCAATGGCTCAGTGGTGGCACCTTGGGCACCATCGAAGAGAGCTTCATCGGCCGCCTGAGCAAGGGCGACCACTTCGTCTTCGCCGGCCGGGTGCTGGAGTACGTGCGCACCGTGGACATGGCGGCGCTGGTGAAGCGGGCCAGCAAGCCCAAGGGCATCGTGCCCAGCTGGGGTGGCAGCAAGATGCCGCTGTCCAGCGAGATGGCCGAGGCCGTGCAGGCGCTGCTGGACGATGCGGCACGCGGTGACTTCAGCGAGCCGGAGATGCGCGTGGCGAAGCCCATGCTCGCCGCCCAGGCGCGGCTCTCCAAGCTGCCGCAGCGCGGCCGGCTGCTGGCCGAGACGCTGAGCACGCGCGAAGGCCAGCACCTGTTTTTGTACCCCTTCGGCGGGCGCAACGTGCACATCGGCCTGGCGCAGCTGCTGGCCTGGCGGCTGGCGCGCACGCAGCCCAACACCTTCTCGCTCAGCGTCAACGACTACGGGCTGGAGATCGTGGCCGCGCAGCCGCCCGACCTGGCGGCGCTGCTCGACGGCACGCTGTTCCACACGCAGGACCTGATGGCCGATGTGCTGGCCAGCCTGAACAGCGGCGCGCTGGCGCAGCGGCGTTTTCGCGAGATCGCGCGCGTGGCCGGGCTGGTCTTCAGCGGCTACCCGGGCGCGCCCAAGAGCATGAAGCAGCTGCAGGCCTCCAGCAGCCTGTTCTGGGAGGTTTTCCGCCAGTACGACGCCGGCAACCGGCTGCTGGGCCAGGCCGAGCAGGAGGTGCTGGCGCAAGAGCTGGAGTTGGGCCGGCTGCAGGCCGTGCTGCAGCGCCTGGCCGGCAGCGTGCTGGACCTGGTGCCGCTGCGCAGTGCCAGCCCGTTCTGCCTGCCGCTGATGGTGGAGCGCCTGCGCGAGCAGCTGAGCACCGAGAAGCTGAACGACCGGCTGCAGCGCCTGCTGGCCGAGGCCGAACAAGCGCTCACCGATCCGCCCGCCGTCCCAGGTGCCACAGCGCCCGCGCGCCGCCGCCGTGGCAGCATAGGCGCCTGAACCCTGGAGCCTTGCCGATGAAACACCTGCTTGCCGCGGCCCTGCTGGCCCCCGTCCTGGCGCTGGCCGCACCGTTGCAGGGCCAGGTCACCAAGCTGTTCGATGGCGACAGCTTCGTGTTCCAGCCGGCCGGGGGCGGCAAGCCGCTGGAGATCCGCTTGAAGGACATCGACGCGCCCGAGATCTGCCAGGCCGGCGGCCCCGAGGCGCGCGACTTCCTGCAGGACTACGTGCGCGACAAGACCGTGCGCATCGACACCCAGGGCCCCGACACCTACGGCCGCACGCTGGCCGTGCTGACGGTGGACGAGATGAACATCAACCAGCGCATGGTGGCCGAGGGCCACGCCTGGAGCGCGCGCAGCAAGTGGAACCAGGGCCCGCTGGTGGCGCAGGAGCGCATGGCCCAGGCCCTCAAGCGCGGCCTGCACGCCACACCGGGCGCGGTGATGCCCAGCGAGTTCCGCCGGACCAAGGGGCCTTGCGGCGGCGGGGCGTCGTCGGCACCGCCGGCAGGCCCTGCCACTCCACCCGCGCCCAAACCCGCCGCCGTGGCCCCGGCGCCCGTCCAATCCGCGCAGGCAAGCAGCTACCGCTGCGACGGCCGCACCTACTGCTCCCAGATGACGTCCTGCGCCGAGGCCAAGTACTTCCTGGCCCACTGCCCGGGCGCGAAGATGGACGGCAACCACGACGGCGTGCCGTGTGAAATGCAGTGGTGCCGTTAGGCCAGATCGGCAAAGGTCCAGCGGGACACACTGACCCGCGTGCCCCGGGTCTGGTTGCCGCCGAGCATCCAGAACTCGTTTTGTGACGCGGCAACCTCCAGCACGAAGCCGACATGGTGCCCGCCCCCGGGCACGTTCACGACCACGACATCGCCGGCTGACGGCGGCACGGGCGGTGTGGCGGGTGGTATGGCCGGCAGCGGCCCGCTGCGTGACCAGCCGCGCCAGTTCTTGGCACCTTCCGGTTGCGTCGGGAGCGCCAGCGCCTGGGTCGGCTGGTCGAACCGGTGGTGCTGCTCCAGCACCCAGGCCACGAACATCCCGCACCACGGTGTGGTGTCGCCGAGCTGGCCCAGGGCCCGCCCATGGGCGTCCAGGTAGGCACAGATCCGCGGATTGCTGGTGGCCAGGCTGCTGCCGCCCAGTTCCACCTGGCCCAGTTCGCCGAGGGCCCAATCCATCCACGGCGACACCGGATCACGCGGGAACACGGCCGTGGCCGGCGCCAGCATGCGCTGAACCAGCGCTTCATCGATCTCGTCGAGTTGCGCCGGGTTCTGCGTGGCGGCGGTCACCACTGCACGCTGCCGCAAAGGCTGCGTGCTGTCGGCCTTGAACCGGAACAGGACCGCGAGCGCGCGCAGGTCGTCGCTGAAGCTGCCCTCGGCCAGCGGGATGCGCTGCGGGAAACCCAGCTTGTGGTTGAGGTTCTGCCCCAACGTCGCCGCCAACGGCCAGGGGCTGCGCAGGCGCGGACGGCTGCCGAGCACGGTGCCGATCACATCACGGGCCTGCACCGGCGGACGGCCCACGAGCCGGGTGTAGGTGGCCAGGCTCAGGCGGTCGGTGTCGCCCAGACCACGGTCGCGGCATTCACGGCGGATCGCCGCACGGGTGGCCTCGTCGAGCTTGCCGCTCGCCGGCTGCACGTTCAAGGCAATCTGCAGCGCGATGATCTCGCGCGGCAGGAGCTGGTCCTCAAAGGTGTTGCCCGCACCTTCCACCGCTGGCAGGGGTGCCGGGTCGCCCGGACCGCCGGTCGGCCGCGGGCCCGGCGGTGCGGGGACCGGCGCGGCGGCTTGGGGCAGCGGCTGGGTGCCCGTGCCTCGGAGCGCGTTGAGCTGGGACTCGCGCACGGCGCCAGCGTTGCGCACGCGCACCAGCTTGCTGAGCAGGTCGAACCAGAAAGGTGCCCCCAGTGAGACGAAGACCGTGGACAGCAGGACCCCGGTCAGCCAAGGCAACAGGCTCCAGGGGTCGAACTGCAGCGCCATCGCGCTGGCACCCAAGGCGGGCAAGGGCTCGGCGACGCTGACGCCGCACCAGGTCGTGACCCATCCGCCGCGTTCGGGCAGGCTTTTGACGGCTGGTGCCTCGACCACGGTGCAGAACTGACGCCGGCGGTTGCTGCTGGAGTGCCCCAGCGGCAGGCGGTCCATGATTTGCAATTCGCTGCGCACGCAGGCATCGAACTGGTCGATGGTGTTCAGACCCTGTCGCCCGCAGCGGTTGTAGGCCACCGGATCGGCCTTGAACAGCAGGCGCAGGCCGCCGCGGGTCTCGCTTTCGCGGATCAGTGTCAGCAGGCCTGACTTGCTGTCCTCGAGTGCCTTGGCAGCGTCCTGCATCAGGCGCCGGGTGTCGGCGACCGCACTGGCCGTCTGTGCGGCCCGCACCCAGGCCGACACGTGGCTCATGCAGTTGTAGGCCGCCCGCAGCTGGCGCGCGGTGTTGGCGCCCGCGTCCAGCTGCGTCTTCTGGACGGTCTGTTCGATGAAGGGCAGCAGGGCTGGCAGCACGGTCTGCCATGTGTCGGCGTTGGACAGGTACTTGCCTTCTTCCCAGGTCTTGTCTGGGTCGGTCTTGGGCACCCCAGTGGCGTCCTTCACCTCCTTGCACAAGGACTCGGCGTCCGACACGTAGTGGCCGAAGCCGGCGACCGCCTTGTCGCGTCGGAAGGCCTCGCGCAGCGCCGCGACGGCGTCGAAGAGGCGCGCCACGGTGCGGGTTTCCGGGTCGACCACGACGGTGACGGCGCCTCCCGCAGGTGCCGATGCGGCTTCCCCGCGGTCTTCCAGCACACGGTCTGCCAGGCGGCCGAGCCCTTGACGCAAAGCCGGGTCGGCCCCCAGCGTGTTGCTGATGTGCACCATGTCGACGTTCAGCAGCAGGCACATCAGCAACGCGATCGTCAGGCCGACCTGGCCAGCGCGTCGCTTGTACCAGCCCTCGGACCGGTCGCCGATGTCGGCAAACCAGCGGGCGATGGCAGCTTCGAATCCCACCCAGTTGCGTTCGTGGCCGACCGCCAGGCCCCGCAGCCCGCGGATCAGCTTGGCGCGCTGACTGTCGACGCCCACGGCCTGGTCGATCCAGTCGAGGAAGCGCTCGGGAGAGGCATGGTCCTCGCTGGCATGGCGGCCCTTCGGGTTCAATTCCATCAGCAACGCGCGGGCGAACAGGTCCGGCGGGATCGCCGACGGGCCTCGGGTCACCTTGAGCTTCCACAACTGGCCGGGCTGGGCCTTGTCGCCATCGGACAGCGCAAACAGCAGCGGATTGGCGTACAGCTTCTGCTGCAGGTCGGCATCCTGACCGACCGCTTCGTGCACCAGCCGGTGCAGGTTCTGCACCCGACCCCGCAGCAAAGTGCCGTGCCAGATCTCCTGCACCTTCATCAGCAGCAACGACAGGCAGGCGTAGATGAGCACCAAGCCAATCGCCACCTCGATCAGGATGTTGTCCATGCCGCCCCCTATCGGATGTCGTTGTAGAACTCGTGCCGCCCGATCACCGCGCAGGGCCGCTTGTCGTTCAGCCAGTACGGTCGGTCGCGCAGCCAGGTGGCCACGTAATGCCGCGCGCCCACGGTGGGATCGGGCAGTTGGCCGCCCAGCGCCAGGGCCGCGATCTTCCCGGCGGCCTGGAACGCTGCGTCGGGTTGCGCTGCCACCCGCTCCAGTGCCGGCCGGTTGGGGTCGTTGCGGTTCCAGCAGCTGAACTGCGCGGGATCGAGGCAGACCTCGGCGACCGTGGTGCAACCGCGGTAGCGCGTGCGCCAGCGGTTGATCACCACTGCGGCCACCGCCGCCATCCCGGCTTCGCCGTCACCGCGGGCTTCGCCCCACAGTGTCTGCGCCAGGATCGTCAATGCCTGCGCATGCGCGCCGTGGTCGGACGGCAGTGCCACCGGGGCGATGGTGGCTGCATCCGGCGCCGGTACCGCGGGCCAGTCCTGCGCTGCCAGCGTGGCCGGGTCCTGGCGCGTGAATGGTTTGACGCAGAACCAGTCCAGCGCCGGTTTCACCCGGGTCATCAGGGCGTTGGCTCCCAAGGCGCCGGCCGGGTCCAGCGCACCAATGTGCATGCCCAGCAGGTGATCGCCCGGACCCCACAGGGCGCCACCGCTGTCCCCCGCCAGGGTCGGGCTGTCAGAGGCATAACCCAGACCGTCTTCCAGGAAGTAGCGGGTGGTGCCATTCGACCCGGTGACGACTTCGCCGGACCACTGCACCAGCAGCCGCCCGTCCAGCGGTCCGCCTGGGCGCTGCAGTGCAACCGGCATCTCCGGCCCGAAGCTGTCGCTCAGACCCGCCGGCAGCCAGGCCGGATCGTGCGCGCGCAGCGATTGCAGCGCGCCACTGTCGATCTCTACCAGGGCGGCGTCCAGCCGCGTGGCCGACCGGCCGTCCGGCTGCAGCGGCAGCCACTCGCAGAGATGGCCCGTCAGCGTGGCGAGCGGGGCCTGGTCGATTTGGACCACGTCGCGGAAGCGTGCGCCCCCGTCCGGGGCGACCACGTGGGCGCAGGTCAGCAGGTAGTGTCGCTCCGGGTTCAGCCGGTCGCGCACCAGGGCCGTGGCGGTGCCGATCTCGCGGGAACGCTGCACCGTCAGGCGTGGTGGTTCAGCGCGCTGCGCGCGCGTGGCCTCCGCCCGCACCGCCACCAGCGGCAGTGCCGCGGCCAACCCTTGCAGTTGCAGTGTCTTCGGCACCGTGTGCACGGGCATGCCGTCGCGCAGCACCACCTGCAGCGGAGTCCCGGGGCGGGCGTGCAGCGGCATCGCGATGGCCTGCACGGCGTCCAGGCACCACCAGTCGGGCGCGCGGGTGCCGTGGCCGGCGGTGCGCCCGGCCAGGCAGCGGCTGGCGATCTGGAAGGCCGAGGCGGCGGGCCGGTTCATGGCGTCCCCTGCAGCGGTGTGACCCGAGGCTGCGGTGCGCTGCTGGCCGCAGTCGGAGGGCCAGCGGTCTCGGTGGCGCGGCGCAGCAGCTCGTTGGTGAAGCTGCCGAGGTCGCCTTCGGTGCAGCCCAGGTCGGTGGCATGGCTGCGGGCGCTGCGCACACGCGCTTCGTGAACCTCGCGCCAGTGTGCCGTCAGCGCCACCTGCCGCTCCAGCTGCTGGTGTTGCGCCAGCCAGAAGCCGCGCACCTCGCGTGCCGACGCCTCGGTCACGCCAGCCAGCTGGGCCGGTGTCGGCAGCCACGCCGGCGCCGGCGTGCTGCCGCTCTGGCCGGTCGCCCGGCTGATGAATCGGCGCTCCGCCGCGATGCCCTGCTCGAACGCCTGGGTAATGTCCCGCGCGGTGTCGAAGGGGTTGCGGGGCTCGGCGGCACGGCCGGCCAGACCCTGCTCCAGGGCGCCGTTGAGTGTCATGCGCCGCTGTTTCAGGCGCTCACCCGCGTCACCCAGCGCGCTCGCCAGCCGGTCGGCTGCTGCCCATTCGTCCTTGGCCTTCTTCAGCAGCGCGGCGGTGCTGTCGGTGAAGGCCTGGGTCGGCCCGGGCGGGGGCGCAGCCGCCCCACCGCCCCGACCCAGCGCCAACAGTCGTGTCTTTTCGACGTCCGTGCGGCCCGCCCGGGCGGGGGGCGGGGATGGCTTGCGCTGCAGCGACAGCAGCACGCGGGTCCGTGCCTGTTCATGGGCGGCAATGGCGTCCCCCAGTGCCGCGGTGAGCGCCACCAGCCCGGGGTCACCAGCCTCCCGCACCAGGCCCAGCTGGTAGACCTCCGCTTCGGCCTCGGCCATCGAGCAGGCCATCCGCGTGGCCACACGCGCGTAGACCTTGTCGCGGTCCGGGATGCCCGAGTTGAGCAGGCCGTAGGAGGCTGTGGCGAAGGCCGCAGCGTCGATGGTGCGCCAGCCGGGCTCGCGGACTTTTTTGGCCAGGAAAAACGAGCCGAGCGGCCACAGCAATGCGTTGTACATGGCGTTGAGGTTGGTGCGCTCGACCGACAGCGCCACCAGCTCGCGGCGCCATTGGTCGGCCTCCCACATCGCCCGGCCGATGCCGCCGTGGAAGCTGTCGATGTCGACGGCCAGTGGCGCGCAGCGGGTGTCTGCGGGATCCGTCGGGACACAGGGCGCGTAGGCGGACGTGCCGGGGCTGCCGGCGTGCAGCGGGAACCGGCGGTCGTCCTGGCGGCCAGGAAGCGGCTGTACGATGGTGCAACCCAGGGTCAATGTCAGCGCAGCAGGGGCTGCCACCCTGGCGATGCCCACGCAGAGACGGCTCGTGCGCATGGCGCATTCCTCCAAGTATTCTTCGACCGCGTGCGCCGTGCGACGCGGCCGATCTGCCGCGGCAAGTGTTGTCAAATGTGTGGCCGCAGGCATCGACAAAGCGGTGTACCGATGGACCGGCGGGCACGGAACATGCACGCGGCGCGGCTCATGAACGCCGTGCCCGACGAGATCCGCACCCACACGCTGTTCGAGGACGCGCAGGCGCTCTTCAC
Source organism: uncultured Rubrivivax sp. (assembly GCA_964442175.1). Classification (GTDB taxonomy): domain Bacteria; phylum Pseudomonadota; class Gammaproteobacteria; order Burkholderiales; family Burkholderiaceae_C; genus Rubrivivax. The sequence continues at coordinate 7,586 of CAYTWU010000057.1, read as the reverse complement.
CGGCACGCTGTTCGTCAGCCTGGCGCTGATCCTGTTTGCGCAGGTGGGCCTGCTCACGGGCGGCACGGCGGGTGCGGCCTTTGTGCTGCACTACGCCACCGGCCTCGGCCTGGGGCAGCTGTTTTTTCTGATCAACCTGCCGTTCTACGGGTTCGCGTGGCGGCGCATGGGGCGCGAGTTCACGCTCAAGACCTTCATCGCGATCACGCTGCTGTCGGCGCTCACCGAGTTCTCACCGCGCCTGTTTGCCATCGAGCGCCTGCACCCGGGTTATGCGGCGGTGCTGGGCGGGCTGCTGCTCGGCTCGGGCTGCCTGTTCCTGGCGCGGCACCGCGCCAGCCTGGGCGGGGCCACCATCGTCTCGCTCTACCTGCAGCAAAGCCGCGGCTGGCGCGCCGGCGCGGTGCAGATGGGCATCGATTGCAGCATCGTGCTGCTGGCGCTGACCGTGGTGCCGCCTGAGCGTGTGACCTGGTCGGTGCTGGCGGCGGTGGTGATGAACCTGTTCATCGCCATCAACCATCGGCCCGGGCGTTACGCCGTTTTGTGAATCAGCGCTTCTTCGCCCAGCGCAGTTCGGTCATGTCGTTCGGCCACTGCACCAGGTCCACGTTCTGCGCCATGGCCCAGTTCAGCTTGCGGCGGTACAGCGGCACATAGGGCAGGTCGGCCGCCACCTGCTGCAACACCTCGCGCACCAGGCCACGGCGTTTGGCCAGGTCCGGCTCGACGCGGATCGCGTCGATGAGTTTGTCCAGCGCCGGGTTGCTGTAACGCCCGGCGTTGAAGCTGCCCAGGCCGTCCTTGTCGTAGGTGCGGAACAGGCCGTTCAACGAGTTCCAGGGGTCGGGCGAGGCCGTCCAGCCGTACTCGATGAAACTCGCCGTGGCCTGCGTGAGCTTGGGGAAGAACTGGCTCGGTGCGCTGGCGCGCAGCGCCGTGCGGATGCCCACCTGGCCGAGCATGGGCACGGCGGCCTGGCAGACGTTCTGCCGCCAGGTGACGTTCACGCAGTCCAGCGTCACGCTGAAGCCGTTGGGGTAGCCGGCTTCGGCCAGCAGGGCCTTGGCGCGTGCCGGGTCGTAGGCCAGCGGCTGGTTGGCGCTGGCGTCCACGCCGTCCACCAGCGGTGAGAGGAACAGCCCCGTCGGCTCGGCCTGGCCGCGCAGCACCTTGTCGATGATCAGCGGGATGTTCAGTGCATGCGCCACGGCCTGGCGCACGCGCCGGTCCTTGAAGGGGTTGCGGCCCTTCACGTCGCTGAACTCCAGCTCCGGCCGCGCCTGGTCGAAGGTGAAGTACTGCTGGCCCAGTTCGGCCACGCCCGTCACCTTGAGCTTGCTCTCGCGCTGCAGGCGGGCGATGTCCTGGAAGGGCGGGTCCAGCACCAGGTCGACCTCGCCCGAGGCCAGCGCCGCCAGGCGCGTGGCGTCGCTCTTGATGACGATGAACTGCACCTCGGCGATGTTGCCGTTGCGCGGGTCGTTGCGGCCCCACCAGCCCTCGTGGCGCTGCAGCACGGTGCGCAGGTCGGATTCGTAGCTCGCCAGCTTGTATGGCCCGGTGCCGTTGGCAAGACGCACGGTGTGCGTCTCCTGCTTGGCGTTGAAGTCCTGCGCCACCTGCGCGCCGTGTTTGACGCTCCAGGCCCGGCTCATGATGGAGATGTACTGCAGCTTTTCGGGCAGCACCGCGTCGGGTGCCTCGAGCAAAAAGTCCACCGCCAGCGGGCCGGCGGCGCGCACCTCGGCCACGCCCTTGAGCTGGAAGGCGCGCTGCGAGGTCTTGCCCAGCGCGCGCTGCAGCGAGAAGACCACGTCGTCGGCCGTCATCGTGTTGCCGTCGTGGAATTTCACGTCGGGCCGCAGCTGGAAGCGCCAGCGCCGCGGCTCGGGCTGCGACCACGACAGCGCCAGCGCCGGCTCCAGCTTGAACTGCGCATCGCGCCCCACCAGCGATTCGTGCACCTGGTAGGCGATGCGCGAGTGGTACAGCAGCGCCAGCGCGTGCGGGTCTTGTGTCTGCGGGTCGAAGGCGCTGGCGATCTTCAGCGTCTGGGCCGAGGCCACCGTGCCCAGCAGGGCCAGCAGCCACAACAGCGGTCGTTTCATGCCAGCTTGCGGTCGCGCACCTGGCGCGCCGCCTCCAGAAAATCGTTGAGGATGGGGTGGCCGTCCAGCTGCTCGGCGTGCAGCTGGTCCAGCGCCATGAACTCGGGGTGCCACTGCATGCCGAACACGTAGCTCGGCCCGCGCCAGCGGATGGCCTCCACCAGGCCGTCGGGCGCCAGCGCCTCGACCACCAGGTCGCGGCCCAGGTCCTTCACGGCCTGGTGGTGGATGCTGTTGACGCTGGCCGTCTCGCGCCCCGCGTACAGGCCCGCCAGCCGCGTGCCGGGCACGAACTGCACGGCGTGGAACTGGCGCTCGTAATGCGCCAGGTCCAGGTGGCCCACGTTGTCGGGGCGCTGGGTGGGGATGTCCTGGTACAGCGTGCCGCCGAAGGCCACGTTCAGCAGCTGGCAGCCGCGGCAGACGCCCAGCACCGGCTTGCCGGCGTGGATGAAGCGGTCTACCAGGTCCATCTCGTAGCGGTCGCGCACGCGGTCGCCCTGCCACTCGGGCTTCAGCGGGGTCTCGCCATAGGTTTGCGGTGCCAGGTCGTTGCCGCCCTGCAGCACCAGGCCGTCCAGCGCCTCGGCATAACCGCGCAGGCTGAGGTCGGCGCGCTTGACCAGGCTGTCGCTTTCGACGGCCGGGATCATCACCGCCAGCACCCGCGGCGACATCAGCCAGTGCGCCACCGATTGCTCCAGGTAGTGCAGCGTCTTGGTCCAGACGCCGCCCAGGTCCAGCACCGGGCCGCGCGGGTAGTAGATGCGCGCGGAGATGCCGATCAGCAGGGGCCGGTGGTCACTCATCCGTCACAGTGTAGTGACCCCGCGGCGGGCTGATAGGCTTGTGGCCATGCCAATGCCCCCCGCCTGGACCGCCCACGCCACCCGCTGGCTGGGCCCGTGGGTGGCGGCGGTGGACCGCCGCACGCTGCGTGCCGATGCACTGGCCGGCCTGGTGGGCGCACTGATCGTGCTGCCGCAGGGCATTGCGTTTGCCGCGCTGGCCGGCCTGCCGCCGGCCTGGGGCCTGTACACCAGCATCGTGCCCTGCATCGTGGCCGCGCTGGGCGGGTCCAGCCGGCTGATGGTCTCGGGGCCGTCCAACGCCACGGCACTGGCCCTGGCCGCGATGCTGGCGCCGCTGGCCGCTGCCGGCTCGCCGGGTTACCTGCAGCTGGCGCTGGCGGCCACGCTGGGCCTGGGGCTGCTGCAGGCGGGCCTGGGCGTGCTGCGGCTGGGCGCGCTGGCCAACTTCGTCTCGCCCTCGGTGCTGCTGGGCTTCACCAGCGGCGCGGCCCTGCTGATCGCCGGGCACGCGGCGCAGGACCTGGCAGTCGGCTGGGCCGAGGCCGCGGTGGGTGCGTTCACGCTCGCCGCCGCGCTGCTCTCGCGGCGCTGGTTCCGCAGCGGGCAGCACCTGCTGATCGGCCTGCTGGCCGGCGGCCTGGGCGCGGCCGGCCTGCAACTGGCGGGCTGGCCCACGGCCCAGGTGGGCGCCATCGGTGCCGGCCTGCCCGGCCTGAGCCCGCCGCCGATGGACCTGGCCACGCTGCAGCGGCTGGTGGGCATCACGGTGGCGCTGGCCATCGTCTCGCTGGGGCAGACCATGGCCATCGGCAAGGCGCTGGCGGTGCGCCACGGCGACCGTTTCGACCCCAACCGCGAGTGCCTGGCGCAGGGCGCGTCCAACATCGTCGGCAGCTTCTTTTCGTGTTTCGTGGCCAGCGGTTCGCTCAACCGCAGCGTGGTCAACGAGCAGGCCGGTGCCCGCACGCCGCTGGCGGCGGTGGCCTCGGCACTCATCGTGGCGGCCTTGCTGCTGCTGGGGGCGTCGCTGCTGGCCTGGATCCCGCTGGCGGCCATCGCGGCGCTGCTGCTGCTGGTGGCCTGGAGCCTGTTCGACCGTTCGCACTGGCAGCGCGTGATCCGGCTGGACCGCGCCGAGGCCGCCATCGCCGCCGGCACCTGCGCTGCGACGCTGCTGCTGTCGATGGAGGTGGCCATCATCGGTGGTGTCACGGCGTCGCTGGTCACCTACCTGGTGCGCAGCGCCAAGCCGGCCTTGCGCAGCATGGGCTTCAACCTGCCGCCGGGCCACCGCGGCTACCGGCCCTTCGTCGTCATCGACGACGCACCGCCGGATGCGTTGCCCGAATGCCCGCAGCTCAAGCTGCTGCGCATGGAAGGCTCGGTCTACTTCGGCGCCGTGGCGCACGTGGCCGACCACCTGCACCGGCTGCGCGAAGGGCCCCACCCGCAGCGCCACCTGCTGGTGATGGCCAAGAGCATGACCACCATCGACCTGGCCGGCGCCGACGTGTGGGAGGCCGAACGCATCCGCCGCCTGGCGATGGGCGGCGACCTGTACTTCCACCGCCCGCGCGAGCCGGTGGTGGACCTGTGGCGCCGCAGCGGCTTCCTGGACCGCCTGGGCGCCGACCATGTCTTCGACAGCAAACCTGCGGCGCTGGGTAGCATCGTGGCGCGGCTGGATGGCGATGTTTGCGCGGGCTGCACGGCGCGGATCTTTGCGGAGTGTGCGGGGCGGCCGGGGCACCCGAGCGATACCTAGGCGCGGGGGTACTGATCTATCGACGTCCACGAAGCTCAGCCCGTCTAGACGGATCACGGGTTAGCGTGTCGACGCCTTGCGGAACTTCAGGTGGCCGGCTTCATGGAACCTGGGCCATCCACGGGCCGCTCGACTTAAAGGAGTCACCCGGGTCAGTCAGTGGGTGTCAACCGGCGCTGGCTGGCTACACTGTTCGGTATGCATCCGCTGATTGAGACCCACCGAGCCGAACTGCTGGCACTCGCGCGCCGACGCGGCGTCACGGGTGTCCGGGTCTTCGGCTCGATGAGCCGTGGCGACAGCAGCGACAACAGTGACGTTGATCTCCTGGTGACCTTGTCACCAGGGACCAGCGGCCTTGCATTGGGCGGCTTGTTGCTGGATGCACAGCAGTTGCTGGGCCGCCGTGTAGATATCGTCACCGAAGCGAGCCTGCACCCCGCGCTGCGCGAGCGCGTGGTGGCGAGCGCCATACCGCTGTGAAACCAAGCGCCGAGGCCGACCGCGTGCTGTTGGCGCACATGCGCGACTGCCTGGACCGGATTGGCGAGTACACGAACGCCGAACGCGCCCGATTCGACACGTCGCGGCTGGTGCAAGACGCCGTCATCCGCAATCTGCAGACCTTGGCCGAATCGAGCCAGCGGTTGTCGGGCGACATCAAAGGCACCGAACCCCAGATTCCCTGGCGCGAACTCTCCGGGTTTCGCAATGTGATCGTGCATGGGTACCTGGGTGTTGACCTCGGGGCGGTCTGGCTGGTAGTCGAACAGGACTTGCCTGCGCTGACCGCGGCAGTGGATCGCATGGCCACGCGGCTCAACCCGCGGGGCTGATCCGAACCGCCGCTTCACCGTCTAACGACCGACCGCACGTGGCTGACAGCCGCCACCCGGATTGGTCCGGCGACCGACCGCAACCGCCGCAAAGGCGTGGGCCCTGACCTGTGGTCATGGCGCCAGCCGTGCCAAGCCCACAGGTTCACCGACTTGTCATGCACCACGCCCACCATCGCGGGCCATGCCGATCCCCTGCAGCACCCGCCGCGTCTCCCTGGTCTTCTTCGACGCCGGTGGCGGCCACCGTGCGGCGGCCACGGCGCTGGCCCAGGTGCTGGCGGTGCAGCAGCCCGGTTGGCAGGTGGACCTGGTGCAGCTGATGGAGGTGCTGGACCCGCAGGGCAGCTTCCAGCGCCTGACCGGCCACCGTCCGGAGGACTACTACAACCAGCGCCTGGCGCGCGGCTGGACGCTGGGCCTGGCGCAGGAGCTCAAGCTGTTGCAGGCCATGATCCGGCTGGCGCATCCGGGGCTGGTGCGCACGCTGCAGCAGCACTGGCTGCGCACCGAGCCGGACCTGGTGGTCTCGCTGGTGCCCAACTTCAACCGTGCGCTGGGCGAGAGCCTGGCGGCCAGCCTGCCGGGCGTGCCCTTCGTCACCGTGATGACGGACCTGGCGGACCACCCGCCGGCGTTCTGGATCGAGCCCGAGCTGCCGCAGCAGCACATCGTGTGCGGCACGCACCGGGCCTGGCAGCAGGCGCGCGACGCGGGCTGCGATGCATCGCGCCTGCACCGAGTGTCCGGCATGATCCTGCGGCCGGACTTCTACGACGGCCCGCCGCTGGACCGCGCCGCGGCGCGTCGCGCGCTGGGCTTGCCGGCCGACGCACCGGTGGGCCTGGTGATGTTCGGTGGCCAGGGCTCCAAGGTGATGCTGACGCTGGCGCGCCAGTTGCACGACCTGCCCTTGATCCTGCTGTGTGGCCGCAACGAAACACTGGCCGCGCAGCTCCGCGCGCTGCCGGGGAGCGCACCACGGGTGGTGCTGGGTTTCACGCCCGACGTGCCGCATTGGATGCGGCTGGCCGACTGGTTCATCGGCAAACCCGGCCCCGGCAGCCTGAGCGAGGCCGTGCACCTGGGCCTGCCGGTGGTGACGGTGCGCAACGCCTTCACGATGCCGCAGGAGCGCTACAACACCGAGTGGGTGCGCGAGCTCGGCCTGGGCACGGTGGCGCCCAGCTTCCGCGCCATCCGGCCGGCGGTGCAGGACCTGCTGGACCAGCTGCCGGCCTACCGCGCAGCAGTGGCGGCGCAGCACAACCGCGCGGTGTTCGAGGTGCCGGTCTTGCTGGCGCGGCTGCTGGCCGAAGCGGAAGCGCCGCTCAACGCAGCCGCATTGGCGCCATGAGCGCAGGCACCACGCCCTCGGCGCGCAGCGCGTCGGGCAGGGGCTCGGCGCGCAGCAACGATGCCGCCAGCATCGCCGCGCCGGCC
>CAYTWU010000057.1:0-609 GCA_964442175.1 uncultured Rubrivivax sp. | reverse complement strand
CAGAACAGGCCGGTGGCGTCGAAGCCGATCACCAGCTCACCGTCGGGCACGAAGCTGCGCAGCCCGGCCCAGCTGCGGCGCGGCCGGCGGATCTGCAGCGTGCTGTGTTCTTCGATGGCGGCGATGCCGGTGGCGATGTCCAGTTCCTCCGCCTGCACGTCGTGCGCCGGCACCGGGTCGGCATTGGCCGGGCTGCCCAGCAGCTGGCCGGCATCGGGCTTGAAGTACCAGCGGTCGTCGATGCCGGCCGTCACCGGCCAATCGCGAAACGCCGTGTCGGCCGGGGCATCGAAGGTGAAGGCGCTGCGCCGGCAGGGCTGCAGGCCGACCGGCGCACTGCCGCAGCGCCCGGCCACCGCATCGGCCCAGGCGCCGGCGGCGTTGACCAGCTGGCGCGCCTGCACACGCCGCCCATCGGCCAGCCGCAGTTGCCAGTGCGGGCCCTCACGTTGCGCGCTGGCCAGGTCGGCGTCGCACAGCAGCGTGGCGCCGTGCCGGCGGGCGCTGCGCAGACAGCCCTGGTGCAAGGCCTGCACGTCGATGTCCATCGCGCCTGGCTCCCCCAGCGCGCCGGCCAGGCCATGGGCGCGCAGCACCGGCACCTGCTGC
>CAYTWU010000056.1:10701-15598 GCA_964442175.1 uncultured Rubrivivax sp. | reverse complement strand
TCTCACCGCGACCGACCCGCTGCTCAACCTGTACGACACACGCTGGCCGATCTGGACCTACCAGCCGCAGCTGCCGCCGGCGAAGTTCGTGCACAACGCCGACGACCGGCGCGGCATGGCCATCGAATCGCTGGTGTCGGGCGGCTGCATCGTGTCGGGCTCGGTGTTCCGCTCGGTGCTGTTCTCCAACGTGCGCGTGCACAGTTACGCCAAGACCGAGTGGGCCGTGCTGCTGCCGGGTGTGCAGGTGGGCCGCGGCGCGCGCCTGAACCGTGTGGTGATCGACCGCGGTTGCCAGATCCCCGACGGCATGGTGATCGGTGAAGACCCGGTGGTGGACGCTGCGCGGTTTTACCGCACTGAATCCGGCATCACGCTGGTCACGCGCGAGATGCTGGCGCGGGCCGGCGCGGGCGACAACGCCGGGCTGGAATGAGGGTTCTGCATCTGGCAGCGGAGGTCTTTCCGCTGGTGAAGACCGGCGGCCTGGCCGATGTGGTGGCCGCCTTGCCGCCGGCCCTGGCCGCGCAGGGGGCCGATGTGCGGCTGCTGCTGCCCGGCCACCCGGCGGTGCTGGATGGCGTGAAACACGCCAAGACCGTGGCCACGCTGGGGCCGGCTTTCGGCGCGGCACGCAGCACCCTGCTGCTGGGCCGCATGCCCAAGACCGACCTGCCGGTTTACGTGATCGATGCACCGTTCCACTACCGGCGCGACGGTGGCCCCTACCAGGCGCCCGATGGCAGCGAGTGGCCCGACAACCTGCAGCGCTACGCCTTCCTGGGCTGGGTGGCGGCGCACCTGGCCAGCGGCGAACTGGACGCGAAGTGGGCGCCCGGGCTGCTGCACGCGCACGATTGGCATGCGGCCATGGCCTGCGCCTACCTGGCGGCGCACCCGCCCACGCCCACGGCCTCGGTGTTCACGGTGCACAACCTGGCCTACCAGGGCGTGTTTCCGCATGACGACGCGCGCTTGCTCGGCCTGCCGGCGCGTTTCATGCAGCCTGAGGCGCTGGAGTTCCACGGCCAGGTCTGCTTCATGAAAGCCGGGCTGAAGTTCGCCGACCGCATCAGCACCGTCAGCCCCAGCTATGCACGCGAGATCGCCACGCCCGAGTTCGGCGCCGGCCTGGACGGGGTGATCCGTGGCCGCAACGGCGCCGTCAGCGGCATCCTCAACGGCATCGACGACCAGGTCTGGGACCCGGCCACCGACAGCGCGCTGGGCAGCCGCTACCGCGCCGATGCGCTGGCCGGCAAGGCCGTGTGCAAGGCGGCACTGCAGGCCGAGGCCGGCCTGGCACCACGGCCCGAAGCCCCGGTGCTGACAGTGGTGAGCCGGCTCTCATCGCAGAAGGGGCTCGATCTGGTGCTGGCCGTGTTGCCCGAGCTGCTGCGCCACGGCGCGCAGCTGGTGGTGCAGGGCACGGGCGACCCGTCGCTGGAATCGGCGTTTGCGATTGCCGCGCATGCGCACCCAGGCGCCGTGGCGCTGCACGTGGGCTACGACGAGAGCCGGGCCCACCGGTTGATCGCCGGAGCGGACATGATCCTCGTGCCCTCGCGCTTCGAGCCCTGCGGCCTGACCCAGCTCTACGGCCTGCGTTACGGCACCGTGCCCGTGGTGCGGCGCGTGGGCGGCCTGGCCGACACCGTGGCCGATGGCGAGACCGGCTTCGCCTTCGGCGAGGCCACGCCGTTTGCGCTGCAGGCGGCGCTGGAGCGCGCGCTGCAGGCCTTTGCCGATGCGCCGCGCTGGCAGGCCATGCAACTTGCCGGCATGGCACAGGACCTGGGCTGGGCCGGCCCCGCCCGGGCCTACCTGGCGTTGTACGACGAGGCCTGCCGCGCGCGCCGCGAGAGCCCGCGCCAGGCACCCAGCCTCTGAGGGCTGCACCATGCCCCGCTTTGCGGCCAACCTGAGCCTGATGTACACCGAGTGGGCCTTCCCGGCCCGCTTCGAGGCCGCGGCGGCCGATGGCTTCGCCGGCGTCGAATGCCAGTTCCCGTATGCCACGCCTGCGCCGGTGCTGGCGCAGGCACTGGCCGACGCCGGCCTGCAGCAAGTGCTGATCAACGCCCCGCCGGGCGAACGCGATGAACGTGGCCTGGCCGCATTGCCCGGCCGGCAGGCGGACTTCCGCCGCGCTTTCCTGGAGCAGGCCCTGCCGTACGCGCAAGCCTTGGCCTGCCCGCGCATCCACGTGATGGCCGGGTTGATCCCGGCCGGCCTGGAGCGCGCTGCGCTGCAGCCCACCTTCACCGAGAACCTGGCCTGGGCCGCCGAACAGGCCGCGCCGCTGGGCATCACGCTGCTGATCGAGCCGCTGAACGGCCGCGATGTGCCGGGTTACTTCCTGAACCGGCAGGACCACGCACACGAGATCGTGGCCACCGTGGGCGCGCCCAACCTGGCGGTGCAGATGGACCTTTACCACGTGCAGATCGTCGAGGGCGACCTCAGCGCCAAGCTGCGGCGTTACCTGGACCCGGCCCACCCCACCCGGGTGGGCCACCTGCAGGTGGCCAGCGTGCCCGACCGCCACGAACCCGAGGCGGGCGAGTTGGACTTCGGCCACCTGTTCACGCTGATCGACACGCTGGGCTGGGACGGTTGGGTCGGCGCCGAGTACCGGCCGCGCGCAGCCACACGTGACGGCCTGGGCTGGACCCGGCGCTGGCCTCAGGGCAGCAGGTAGACGGCGGTGATGCGCGCCGGCGACAAGCCCCAGCGGGCTTGTGCCATGCGCAGTGCCAGCGCAACCAGTTCGGCCCGGCGAGACTCGGCCATGGCTGCGGCGGCGGCATTGCGCGGGCGCAGCTGAAGTTCGCCGCCCGTCCAGAGCAACTCGAAGTCCAGCGCCGGGCCGGCCGCGGTGGGGGCCTGCAGGCTCAGGGGCAGGCGCTCCACCGCCCCCACATCGCCTGGCGCAATGGCGTTCAGCACCGTGATCGGCGGCAGAGTGGCTGCGGCAGGCGCAGCGGGCCCGGCCGACAACGCAGCCGTGGCCGCATCGCCCACCGCCGACAGGCCGTCGGGTGTGGTGCCACGCACCTGCACCCCGCCCGCGCCGACGATGTGCACCGGCCCGGTGAAGCGGTTGCCAGCCTCTGGCAGGCGCACGGCGCCGCTGCCGGCATCGATGGCCGTGCCGGCCACCACCACCAGCGCGCCGGCCTGTGTGACATCGCCACCGTGGCTGGCCGCGTCCAGCGCGCCGCCCACGCGGCCCTGGCCCAGGTCCAGCGCGCCCGTGCTGCGCACATGCAGGTCACCGCTGAGGGCCAGCGTGCCCAGCTGCAAAGCGCCATCGGCCACCAGCGTGGCACTGGCCGCCTGCAGCTGCACCGCGCCCGTGACCTGCAGCGCGGCATCACCCGCCATGGCCACCGTGCCGCCGGTGGCGGCCAGCGTCAACGCGCCTGCCACCTGCAGATCACCCAACAACAGCATGGCCTGCGGGCTGCCCAGCGAGACATCGCCCGCTGCGCGCCAGCTGCCGCCGGTCTGCTGCAGGCCGCCCAGCGTGGCCGGGCCGGTGGCCAGTGCACCGCCGGCCAGCGCCAGCGTCGCGCCTGGGCCCAGCAGGCCGGCCAGCTGCACCGTGCCGCTGGCCAGCCGTGGCGTGGCGCCGTCGGGCAGCAGCACCTGCGCCACGTTGGCGAAGTCGGGCAGGGCGCCGTCGGCCCACTGGCTGGCGTCCATCCAGTCGCCGCCCGGCGCGCCGATCCAGGTGACCGAGGCGCGCTGCGTGATGCTGGCGGTGCTGCCGAGCGTGTCGCCACCCACCACGCGGTAGTTGGCTGCGTCGCCACCGCCCAGGGGTGCCAACTGCACCGACACGGCTTTGCCGGCGCCGACATGGCGGTCGGCGAACCGCGCATCGGCCGCCAGCAGCAGCGTGTCGCCGGCGACGCGGTCGTCGTGCAACTGCACCTGTGCCGTGGTCTGGCCGTCGTAGACCTTGTCCTGAGCGGTCACCACCAGCGTCAGCGGCCGCGGCGTGATGCTGGCCACGGCCTGGGTCTGCATGCTGACGCTGTAATTGCCCAGGTCTGCGCCGCCCAAGGTGTTCTCCAGCGATACGGTCTTGGCGACCCCGGCGTTCTTGTCGGCAAAGTGGCCGATGCTGCGGAACGTGACCTCGTCTCCGTTCACCACCCCGCTGAAGCTGCCGCCGCTGACAACGGCAACAGTGCCACCGTCGTAAACCTTGTCGGCCGCAGAGATGCCGCTGAGTGTGATGGTCTTGGCCGTGATGCTGGCGGTGGTGGTGGTCTGGTCGGTGATGCTGTAGTTGCCGCGGTCGGCGCCGCCGAACGTGTTCACCAGGGTCACCGTCTTGCCGACGCCGACGTGTTTGTCGGCGAAGTTGCCTGCGCTGCTGAGCGTGACTTGGTCGCCGTTCACCAGCCCGCCGAAGATGCCACCGATGATGTTCGCACCCAGGCCACCGTCGTAGACTTTGTTGGCCGCGGTGATGCCGCTGAGCGTCAGCGCCTTGGGCGTGATGCTGGCAGTGGCGCTGGTCTGGTCGGTGATGCTGTAGTTGCCGAGGTCCGCGCCGCCAAGTGTGTTTACCAGGGTCACGGTCTTGCCGGTGCCGACGTGTTTGTTGGCGAAGCTGCCGGTGCTGCTGAATGTGAGGTCGTCGCCGGTCACCTGCCCGCTGAACGTGCCGCCATTGACGCTGGCCGTGGTGCTGCCGTCATAGACTTTGTCGGCTGCCGTGATGCCGCTGAGCGTGATGACCTTGGCCGTGATGCTGGCGGTGGTGCTGGCTTGGCCGGTGACGCTGTAGTTGCCGAGATCAGCGCCACCGAACGTGTTCACCAGGGCCACGGTCTTGCCGTTGCCGGCGTGTTTGTCGGCAAAGCTGCCGGTGCTGCTGAGC
>CAYTWU010000056.1:0-10601 GCA_964442175.1 uncultured Rubrivivax sp. | reverse complement strand
CGCCAAACGTGTTCAGCAGGGTCACGGTCTTGCCGTTGCCGGCGTGTTTGTCGGCGAAGCTGCCGCTGCTGCTGAATGTGAGGTCGTCGCCGTTCACCAGCCCGCTGAAGCTGCCGCCGCTGACGCTGGCCGTGGCGCTGCCGTCGTAAACCTTGTCGGCCGCCGTGATGCCGCTGAGTGTGATGGTCTTGGCCGTGATGCTGGCGGTGGTGCTGGTCTGGTCGGTGATGCTGTAGTTGCCGAGGTCGGCGCCGCCGAACGTGTTCACCAGCGTCACCGTCTTGCCGGTGCCGACCTGTTTGTCGGCGAAGCTGCCGGTGCTGCTGAGCGTGAGATCGTCGCCGTTCACACGCCCGCTGAACGCGCCGCCGATGATGGTTGCGCCCAGGCCTCCGTCGTAGACCTTGTCGGCGGCGGTGATGCTGGTGACGATCACGGGCCGTGCGGTCACGCTCACCGACGAACCCGTCACGGACAAGGCCTGGTAGTTGCCGGCCAGCCCGCCGTTGCTGCTGCTGCCCAGCGCCAGGCCGGCCACGCTGGCCAGCGGCTGCGCGGTCTGCACGCCCTTCATGGCCAGGTTGCCGCTGGCGCCGCTGCCCGTGAGGTCGAAGGTCTCGCCATTGACACCCGTGGCCAACAGGGTGCTGCCGGCCATCGCGGTGCTGCCGTCGTAGACCCGGCTGCCGCTCAGGGTCAGGGCCGCTGGGCTGATCTCCCCATCGCTGCCGGTGGCCGTGCCGCTGGCCAGGCTGTAGCCGTAGACGGTTGCGCTGCCCCGGCTGGCGCCCACCAGCGCCACGCCGGTGGCCGACACGGCCTTGCCGTTGCCCGCGTTCTGGCCACCCGCCCCGGTGAAGGTGGCGCTGCTGGGCGTGCTCAGCACGATGTTGTCGCCGTCCACCGCGCCGCTGGCTGCAAAGTGTGAGCCGTCCACCGTGGCGGTGGGGCTGCCGTCGTAGACCTTGCTGACGCCGCCGAGCGTGGCCGTCAGCGTGGGCGCCAGCGTGTACAGCAGGCCCTTGCCCGTGCCCAGCACAGCGCTGCTGCCGTAGGTGGCACCGTACTGCTTGTAGTCGGCGAGCAGACCTCCACGCACATCGCCGGTGCCGGCATCGAAGGGGTCGGGGTTGTGGCTCCACACCTGCCAGTGGCGGCCGCTGCCGCCGGCGCTCAGGGCCAAGGCACCGGCCTGGTTCACGAAGCGCGAGCTGCTCAGCGTGATGTCACCGTCGCTCGTGGCCAGCGATGCCCCGCTGGCCAGCGTGATCGGGCCGCCCAGGAGCGTGATGTCGCCGGTGATCGCCACCGCGCTGGCCAGCGTCATCGCGGCCGTGTTGCTGGCCGAGCCCACCAGCAGCCCGCCCAGTTCGGCTGCCAGCGTGGGCAGGCTGCCCAGGTCCAGCGGGGCGCTGAAGCTGCTGCCCACGGGCTGCACCACCAGGCGCCCGGCACCGCTGAATCCGCTGGTGCCGAACACCGGCGTGTCGCTGGCCCAGACCAGGCTGCCGCTACCGATCACCGTGGCCCCGGTGTGGGCCGCGTGGTCGCCCAGGGTCAGCGTGCCACTGCCCTGCTGCTGCAGCGTGCCGGCGCCGGTGATGGCACCGCTGTGGGTGATGGCGTCGCTGCGGCTGAACACCACGCTGCTGGTGGCGCTGGTGCTGATGGCACCCGACACGCTGCCGCTGGTGCCGCCCGTGCCGATCTGCAGCACGCCGCGGTCCAGCACGGTGCCGCCGGTGTGGGTGGCGTTGCCGGTGATGCGCAGCTCGCCTTCGTCGCGCCAGGTGTTGGCCAGGGTCAGCCGGCCGCTGCCGGTGATGTTGCCCGCCCAGGTGATGTTGAACGACGAGTCCACCGAAGAATCGGCTGTCAGCGTCACGTCGCCGCGCACCACCTCGCCAAAGCCGTTGCTGCCCAGCAGCACGCCGCCGGCCAGCACCAGGGTGTTGTCGATGATGGCACGGTCCAGCCAGAGCGTGGCGCCGCTGGCCACGGTGATGGGGCCGCTGCCGAAGGCCGTGCGTTCTTCGCTGCCGGCGCCGCCAAACAGCCGTCCCGCGTTGACCGTGCTGCCGCCGCTGAAGGTGTTGGCCGCGGCCAGCTCCAGCGTGCCGCTGCCGTATTTGGAGAGGCTGCCGCTGCCGCTGATCACGCCGGCGTACACGCTGTCGCCGGTCTGTGTGACCGTCAGCGTCTGGCCGCTGCCCAGCTGCACGTTGCCGCTGCCGCTGAGGCCGGCGTCCGTTTCCAGGTTCAGCGCGGCGCCGGCCACCAGCGTGCCGGCCAGGCTGATGCCGCCGCTGCCATTGCGCAGTGTCAGCGCATCGTCGGTGCCCAGGCTGCCCACGCTCATGGCGCCGTTGCCGTCGGCACGGCCGATGCTGATCTGGCTGAAGCCGTCAACGAAGCTGCTGCTGAAGGCCGTGGCCGGCACGCTGAGCACGCCGCTGGCGCCGCCCAGGCCCACGGTGGTGGTGGCGCTGGCCGGCGTCAGCGTGAGGCTGCCGCTGGACTGCAGATAGGCCGTGGCCGCGAGCGTCAGGCCATCGGTGGTGAGCGTGATGTCGCCGCTGTAGGGTGTGACGCCATCGCTGCCGATGCGGGTGCCGGCGGCCAGGTTCAGACCGACCACGGCCGTGTTGGCCGAGCTGCCGCTGAGCGAAATGTCTCCCGACTGCGACACCACCTGTTGTCGGCCCGAGCCGGTGGCCAGGATGCCACCGTAGGACGGGTTGCTGGCGTTCAGGTTCCGGCCGTCCAGCGTGATGCTGCCAGTGGTGCTGAGCACCTGTGCCGTGGCGGCTGCGCCCTGCGTGAACAGCGCCAGCCCGGCGCTGTGGTTGGCGGCCTGGTCGTGCTGGGCGGTGCCGGTGATCTGCACCGCCCCGCTGCCGGACTCGATGGTCGTCGTGCCCTGGCTGCTGCCGTTGTTGCCGGTGGGCAGCATCAGCACGCCGTAGTGCCAGCCGGTGCTGGTGCTGCTGGTGCCGCCGCTGGCCTGGCCTTGCACGGTGATGTCGCCCGCGCCCGAGCGCAGGCTGGCGCCGTAGCCCAGGTACACGCCCATGTAGCCGTAGACGTCGCTGCCGCTGCCCGAGCGGCCGTGCAGCGCGATGTCGCCGCCGCCGCTGTTCAGGCTGGCGTTGTAGAGCGTGATGCCGTTCTTGAAGTCGTCGCCCACGGTCGCCAGCAGCTCGGCCTTGGGGATCACGGTGCCGCCGGTGGCCAACCCGTCGCCCACGGTCAGGCCATTCCAGCTGACCGTGCCCGCGCCGCCGCCCATCCAGATGTGGCCCCCGGCCGTGGTGAGGGAAGCGCCGTCCTTCAGGTAGACCATGCCCGCGCCGCTGCCGTCGCTGTCGGCGCGGTAGATGGCGCTGCCACCCTGCGTGGTCACGGCCACGCCGGCCGCCTGCGTGATGTCGCCGGTGGACTGCAGCAGCAGGTCGCCCGCGGTGGTGAGCGCCGCGTTCAGCGCGAGCTGGCCGCCGAGGATCTGTGCTGAACCGGCCACGGTGAGTGCGTTCGCCAGCGTCAAGGCCGCCGTGTTGCCCGCCTTGCCCAGCGTGAAGCTGCTCCAGCCGCTGCCGAAGTTCCAGGTGTTGTCGAACTGCAGTGGGTTGGTGTCGCCGGACCGCAGCTGGGTGAAGCTGCTGCCGATGGGCCGCAGCGTGAAGCTGCCCGTGCCTTGCAGGCTGATGGCCCCCGCCCCGGCCGCCTCGTTGAATTGCATGACCGAGTTCGCCTCGATCAGCAGGTCGCCGCTGAAGGGGTTGCTGCCGTCGCCGCCGATGCGCAGTTGCCCGGCCACGGCGGCCGGCTGGAAGCGCAGCGCGTTTTCGCGCGAGCCGGCCTCCTGGCTGTTGCTGCCCCGCAGCGTGATGTCACCGGTTTGCGAGACCACGTGCAGCTGGCTGCTGGTGGTGTCGTTGTGCAGGTGCAGGCCCGAGGTCCCGGTGGTCGTGCTGTCCAGGTAGTTGGCCTGGCCCTCCAGCAGGATGTTGCCGCTGACGCTGCGGACCAGCGTGTCGTCGCCGGCGAACTCGTTGCGGATGTCCAGCCCGTGACGGACGCCAGAACCCGCTGCGTCGGCACCGATGCCGAGCAAGGAGATGGCGCCGCTGTCGGTGAACACGTGCACGTCGCCTGTGGCGGCCGTGGCACCCAGCGTCGAGCCCAGCCAAAGCGCGACGCCGCGGTTGAAGCGCGCCGATGACTCGATGACACCCGTGAGTGACACCGCGCCGCTGGTGGTCTGCAGCAGCGTGTCGGCGTGCAACATGGTGCCGAAGGCGTCGGCGATGGTCGTGCCGCTGGTGTTGGCAACCTCGCCACGCATCGTGATGTTGCCGGCGCCGGTGATGATCTCGGCGCCCTGCAGGTTGACGCCACGCGCCGTGTCGGTGGCGCTGCTGTTCTTTTGGGACCGGCCGTGGCCTTGCACGTGGCCGCCGGCCGTGTGGATGCTGGTGGCCGTCAGGCTCAGCCCCCAGCCCGTGCCGCTGGCATCGGTGCCGATGGCCGAGCCGTTGCCCACCGTCAGCGCGGCGGCGCCGGCAAACGGGGTCCAGCTGCTGCTGCCGCTGCCGCCGCCCATCCACAGGCCGCCGCCGTTGGTCCTGATCAGGGTCTGCGTGGCGCCGGTGGCACCCAGCTGGATGGCGCCGCCGCCGCTGCCGTCCTGGTCGGCCCACAACACGAGGTTCAGCTTGCGGGTGTTGCTGCTGCTGCTGGTGGCGTCGATGTCCGCACCCGCGTTGACGATGATGTTTCGGTTGGCCTTCAGCGTCAGCGTGGCGTCGGCCGCCATCGCGCCGGTGACGATGTCGGTTGCCACGGTGATGTCGCCCTGGCTGGCACCGGCGCCGCTGGTGTCCAGCACCACGCTGTTGCCGTTGTTCAGCGCGGTGACGATGGAGCTGGCCTGCACGTTGCCGGCCGTGCCGTAGGTGCCGCCGCCGGGTGGCACGTTGTTGCCCGTGGTGGTGATGGTGATGTCCACCGGGTCCAGCAGCCAGAGGCCGCCCGGGCCGGCATCCGCCGTGCCGCTGACATCCAGCCGGTGGCCGGAGGTCTCGATGCGGCCGCCCGGACCCGCGGCGCCCCGCGCCAGGATCTGCCCGCCCACCACCGTGTGGCTGCCGGCCGCGCCGACCTCGCTCCACAGCACGACCTCGCCGCCCGCGCCCGACGTGGTGGCGCTGGCATCCACCCGTGCGCCCGGCGCCAGCGTCACCGCCTGCGCCTGCCGCCAGCCGCCGCTGCCGCCCCAGCCGCCGCCCGCCAGCACCTGGCCGCCGCCGGTGGCGCCACGCGCCAGGGTCTGGCTGCCGGGGGCGAGCGTGATCTCATCCGCCTCCAGCACGATGCGGCCACCGCGTGCCACCAGGCTGCCGGCGTCCACCACGCCGCCCTGGTTCACCACGGCGCGCAGCGCCGCGTCGGCCGCACGGGCGCTCAGCAGCACACGGCCGCCCTCGGCCTGCACCAGGCCCTGCTGGTCCACCAGCGCCGAGGCGGTGCCCTGGTCGAGCGTGAAGTTCAACAGGCGGTCGCCGGCAAAGTCCAGGCTCGCGCCTTCGCCGGCGGCCAGCACCACATCACCCTGCGGCGCCGCGATCTGTCCGCTGTTGGCCACCCGCGGTGCCAGGAAGGCCACGTAGCCGCCCTCGGCCGCCTGGATGCGGCCGGCGTTGTGCACTGCGCCCGACGCAGCCGTGCCGTGGAAGCGATGCCGGCCCGCCAGGAAATCGGCATCGGCCAGCGCCAGCGACGAGGCCACCAGCCCGCCCACATCCACCCGCGCCGTGGCGCCGAACAGCACGCCCGAGGGGTTGAGCAGGAAGACCTGGCCGTTGGCCTGGAGCTGCCCGAACAGGGCACTGGGCTCCTGCGACAGCACCCGGTTCAGGGCCACGCTGTCACGGCCCGGCTGCAGGAAGCGCACGGTGGCATCGGCGCCGATGTCGAAGCGCTGCCAGTTCGTCACCAGCTTGTCGCTGGTCTGCTGGATCGTCAGCAACGCGCCCGTCTGCTGCAGCGTGGCGCTGCCGGCCTGCACCTGTGCGCCTTGTGGCAGCGTGCCGGGTGGCGGGGCCGTCTGCGCACCAGCGGCCAGGGCGACGGCGGTCAGCGCCCAGGCCGGCGTGCGGCGCCAGGTACGGCGGGAGGGGCGGGGGGCGTGGCGGCGGTGCATGGTGAGACGGGGTTCAGAAACGCGCCTGGGCGCTGAGCCAGATGCGGCTGTGGCGGGCGCGGCCATCGGCATCCAGGCCGGTGCCGGGGTTGCGCCCGGGGTTGCGGGCCAGCGGCGTGGCGGCTTCGGCGCGCAGCTGCACACCACCGGGCAGCGTCAGCGTGGCGCCCAGGCCGGCACCGGACAGGCTGTAGCCGTTGGGTGTGTTCAGCTGCAAGCCTGCAGGCCGCGCCCATTGGCGGATGCGGCCGGCATCGACGAAGGCGCTGAGCTGCAGCGTGCCGGCCACCGGGTGCGTGCCGGCCAGCCAGCGCAGTTCGGCGCTGGCGCGCACGCCGCTGTCGCCTGCCGCCTCGCCGCCCGGGTAGGCGCGCACACCCTGCGCACCGCCGAGCAGGAACTTCTCCGAGCTGTCCAGGTTGTGGGGCGCCCATTGCGCCTGCAGCTGGCCGCTCAGGCTCCACCTGGGGCCCAGGCGCTGCACGCGGCTGGCCGCGAGGTGGGCGCGCGTGAACGACCCCTGTGTGCGCGGGCCGGCCTGGTCCTGCGCCAGGCTGGCGGCATTGGCCGACAGGTCCAGCGTGCCCGCGCTCCAGGACAGCTCGGCCCAGCTGAAGCCGCCGGCCCCGGCACTGTCGCTGCGGTCGGCGCTCAGCGCCAGCGTCAGCAGGTCGATTTGCTTGTCGCTGGTGCGGCTGCCCTGCGCAGCGTTGTGCAGGCGCTTGAGGTCCAGTGCGGCGCTGGCGTAAACGTTGAGCTGGCGCGACCGGCGGAGCGGCCAGCGCGCGGCCGCGCCCAGCACGCTGGCGCCACCGCGCGCGTCCAGCGCCGACAGGTCGGCCCCGACGCGGTACTGCAGGTCGCTCAGCTGGCCGCTCAGCCGCAGGCCGTGGGCAGCGGCCAGCACGCTGTACGACAGGCGCGCGTAGCGGTAGTCGCCCCGCGGGCTGGCGGTGAGCTGCAGCCCCAGCTGGTCGCCCTGGCCGCTGGGGTTGTCCAGCTGCGCCTGCAGGCCCAGGCGTTCGCTGTCGGTGTAGCGCGAGCCGTGGTTGTCGGCGCTCACCGTGCTCTGCCAGCGCGGGCCGTCGGCCAGGTCCACCACCACGCGTGTGGTGTCGGGGCTGCTGCCGGCCTCCAGGTGGGCGCTGGCCACCACGCCGGGCAGGTCGTTCAGCAGGTGCAGGCCGGTTTCCAGATCGGGCAGGCGCAGGGACTGGCCGGGCACCAGGCCGCGGCCGACGATGCGCCGGGCCAGCGCCGGCTCCAGCCGGCTGCCGCCGGCGGCGGTGCGCAGCTGCAGGCCGTCCAGCGGGTCCAGCCGGCCTTCGAGCACGCGCACCACGATGTGGCCGTCGGTCACGTCCTGCGGCGGCAGCATGGCCCGGGCGAGGAAGTGGCCGCGGGCCAGGTACTGCGCCGTGATGCGGCCGACCACGGCCCGCAATTCGGCCAGGCCCAGGGTCTGGCCGCGGGCCGGGGCCAGCAGGGCCAGCAGGTCCTGGGCGTTGAAGACCTGCGGATCGCCTTCCAGGCGAAAGTCGAGCACGCGGATGCGCAGGCCGTCGTCCGCCTGTTCGTCCAGGCGCGTCGGTGCACCCGGCACCGGCACGGTGGGCGAGGGTGTGCCCGGCAGCACCACGGCCCGTTGCTGCTGCAGCAGCGTGCCGGCGTCCACCGGTGCGGTGTCGGCCGCGCCGGCCCCGGCCGGGCAGCCCAGCCCGGCCAGGCCGACAACAGAGCAGATCAGGTGGCGCAAACCGGTCATCCCCATGGCAAAACTGCCCGCCACGGACGGCGGCGGGCCGGTGCCGGTATTTCAGGGCAGGGCGCTGGGCGTCGATCGCCGGAACAAGGGGGCGAAACCGCCTGCCGGGCTGGCCATGCGACAGTTCGGGACCCTGGCCCTTGAGTCCCGCACCCCGCCCATGAAACGCCCCCTGCTGCTGGCCCTGGCCCTGACCCTGGCGGGCCTGGTGTTCAGCCTGCTGCCCACGCTGTGGCACCTGTTCACCACCCCGCCCGGCGCTGTGGCAACACCGGCCCAAGGCACGCCCTGGCAGGTGGTGTTGCCCGCGCCGGGGCAGAGCGCGGTGTTCGGCCTGCGGCTGCCGGGCAGCACGCTGGGCGAGGCGCGTGTGCGCTGGGCCGAGGACATCACCGCCGCGGTGCTGGTGGATGCCAGCGGTGCCGTGTCGCTGGAGGCCTATGTGGAGCGTCTGGACGCGGGCGGTGTGCAGGGCCGGCTGGTGCTGTCCTTCGAGCCGGCCACCGGGCCGCTGCAGGCCTGGCGCGAAACCCTGCCGCGCGAGCCCACGCCTTCAGGCGGCTGGCGCCACAAGCTCAACGCCCAGGCCTGGCAGGACCTGGGCCCGGCCGCGCTGGTGGGCCTGGGCTTCATCCCGGCCGCGCAGCTGGATGCCGGCGTGCTCAGCGCCCGCTTTGGCGAGCCAGCGGCGCGTGTGGCCGGCGCCGAGCATCAGCGGCATTGGCTGTACCCGGCGCAGGGCCTGGCCATCGTGCTGGACGACAAGGGCCGTGAACTGCTGCAGTACGTGGCACCGGCCGACTTTGAGCGGCGCCTGGCCGCGCCGCTGAAACGCTGAATCTGGGCTGGATCAGGGCTGGCTGCCCAGCGGGTTGGTGTAGGGGTGGTGGTACACGCCGCGCACCTCGCCCGGCACGGTGGGTGTGAACTGGTTGAACTGCAACTCGTCCACCGACGTGAAGACGCTGGTGACGGGCGTCGTGGGGGCGTCGAAGCCGTCCACCAGCAGCGCGCTGCCGACCGGCGCGGCGTGGTTCATCCGGGCGCGCGACAAGCGCCGCAAGGATCACCCCTGGACCCTGGGAGAGCACATCCCTCTCAAGTGGTGGGCACTGAAACAACCCGGGCCCGCACCTCAGCAGGTGCTGCAGCCCGTGGCCTGGCCCGCGCCGCAGGTGGCACCGTCCGTCGCCTGGCAGCAATGCGCGGTCAGGTAGGCCATCAGGTCGTTCATCTGCAGCAGCGAAGGCCGGTAGATCAGGTGTCGGCCCTCGCGCTCGGGCGACACCAGGCCGGCGTGCGTCAGCTCCTTCAGGTGGAACGACAGCGTCGAGCCGGGCACGCCCAGCGTGGCCGCCAGCGCACCGGGTGTCAGGCCCTGGGGCCCGGCGCCCACCAGGGCACGGAACACACGCAGCCGCATGCCCTGGGCCAGCGCGGCCAACGCGGCCACGGCAGTGGGTTCGTCCATCGGGGTGCTCCTCGCTTCAGGTTCCGGTGGCCGCCGGGCGGGGTGTGGCCGTGGGCAGGGCGAGGGTGATGAACCAGCACAGCGTCAACATCGCGGCCGACCCGGCCAGGGCATACAGCAGGCCGCCCCACTGGTACAGCAGGCCCGACATCAACGTGCCGAAGAAGCGGCCCGCCGCGTTGGCGGCGTAGTAGAAGCCCACGTCCTCGGCGGCCTTTTCCGAGCCGGCATAGGCCAGCACCAGGTAGGAGTGCACCGAGGAGTTGACGGCAAACGCCACGCCGAACAGGCCGAGACCGGCCACCACCACCCAGGTCAGGTGCGGCACCTGCAGCGCCACCAGCACCGCCAGCGCCATCGGCACCACCGCCAGCAGGGCCGACCAGCTGCGGGCGGCCGGCACCTCGGCGCTGAGGCCGTCGTCGCTGCGGCGCACCAGGGCCGGTGCCAGCGCCTGCACCACGCCGTAGCCGATGGTCCACAGCGCCACGAAGCCGCTCACCATCGTGAAGCTCCAGCCCGAGGCGTACAGGAACACCGGCACGCCGACGACGAACCAGACATCGCGTGCGCCGAACAGCGCCACGCGCGCCGCGGCCAGCAGGTTGATGCCCCGGTTCTTGGCGAACAGCTCGCGCGCGGTGGCCGACGCCTTGGCCTTGCCCATCAGCGGCGGCACGAAGCCGGCCACGCCCACCAGCACCCCCGCCAGCAGCGCCGCCATCACCCACAGCGCGGCCGGGAA
The DNA here is from genome assembly GCA_964442175.1 of uncultured Rubrivivax sp. Taxonomy (GTDB): domain Bacteria; phylum Pseudomonadota; class Gammaproteobacteria; order Burkholderiales; family Burkholderiaceae_C; genus Rubrivivax. Next base: position 418 of record CAYTWU010000056.1, on the reverse strand, counting down.
GCCCAGCGTCTGCAGCAGCACACCGCCGAGGAAAAAGCCCACGCCCTTCATCGCGTTTTTGCTGCCGGTGAAAAACGCCACCCACTTGAAGAGCTGGCCGGAGGCGGTGCCCGCGGTGAGCTTGATGGCCGATTTGCTGGCGGTCTTGGTCAGGTCCTTGGCGACGCCGCAGACCCCTTGTGCAGCCACCACCCAGGCCACCGACAGCGCCACCGTCCACGCGGGCGACAGGGCCGAGAGCAGCAGGAAACCCGTGATCTGCGTGGCCAGGCCTACCACCAGCATGCGCTGGATGCCGTAGCGCGTGGCCAGCCAGCCACCCAGCAGGTTGGCCACCACGCCCATGGCCTCGTAGAGCAGGAACAGGAAGGCCAACGTGAAGGGCGAATAACCCAGGCGGTAGAAGTGCAGCAGCACC
>CAYTWU010000055.1:0-15707 GCA_964442175.1 uncultured Rubrivivax sp. | reverse complement strand
CAGCAGCGGTTCAGGCATGGGCCAACTCCTGAAGCGGGAACCAGCAGGCGACGGCGTGGCTGTGCGCCGGGTCCAGCACCGGGCGTTCGGCGCGGCAACGGTCCGCGGCACGTTCGCAACGTTCGGCAAAACGACACCCCGGCAGATCACTGCGCCGCAGGTCCGGCAGGTTGCCGGGCACCGGCTGCAGGCTGGCCACGGTGCTGCCGGCGTGCGGCGTGCTCGTCATCAACCGCGCTGTGTAGGGATGGCGCGGCGCGGCGAACAGCGCTGCCGTGGGCGCCGCTTCCACCGCATGGCCGGCGTGCATCACGACGATGCGGTCGCAATGTTCGGCCGCCAGTGCCAGGTCGTGCGTGATGAAAATGGTGGCCATCTGGCGCTCTTGGGCCAGGCCGGCGATCAGGTCCATCACGGCCGCCTGCGTGGTGACGTCCAGCCCGGTGGTGGGTTCGTCGGCGATCAGCAGGCCGGGCCGGCAGGCCAGCGCCAGCGCGATCATCACGCGCTGGCACATGCCGCCGGACATCTCGAAGGGGTAGGCCTTCACGCGCCGCTCAGGGTCGGAGATGGCCACCTCGCGCAACGCCTGCACGGCCCGTTGTTTCAGGCTCTGGCCCAGGTCGGGTCCACGTGCGGCTGCGTGGCGGCGCAGCACGTCCTCGATCTGCTGGCCCACCGGGCGGATGGGGTTCAGCGCGGTGCGCGGGCTCTGGAAGATCATCGAGATCTCGCGCCCGCGCAGGTCGGCGAGCGTGGCTTCATCGGCCTGCAGCAAATCCATGCCCCCGTACATCACGGTGCCGCCGGTGATGCGCGCCGCGCGGTCGCTGATGCCCAGCATCGCGTAGGCCAGCACCGATTTGCCGGAGCCACTTTCGCCCACCAGGCCCAGCATCTCGCCCTTGCGCAATGTGAGGTTGATCGCCTCCAGCGCGCGCACGGTGCCGCTGCGGGTGCGGAACTCGAGGCTGAAGTCGCGGACTTCGAGGAGAGGGGGTTGAGCGGTCATGGCGGTGGCGTGCGGGAGGTTTTTTCACCACCAAGACACAAAGACACAAAGGGCACCGAGAAGACCTTGAATTCCTTTGTGCTCTTTGTGTCTTTGTGGTGATCTTGTGGCGAGCCAACAGCGCATCACGTCCGCCTCCGAGGATCGAAGATGTCCCGCAGCGCGTCGCCCAGCAGGTTGAAGGTGAACACCGCCAACATCAGCGCCATGCCGGGGAAAAAACTCACCCACCACTCGCCGGAGACGATGTACTGCGCGCCTTCGGCGACCAGGATGCCCCACTCGGGTTCGGGCGGCCGCACGCCCAGGCCGATGAAGCTCAGGCCGGCGGCGTTCAGGATGGCCCAGCCCAGGTTCAGGCTCACCTGCACCATGGCCGGCGGCAGCGCGTTGGGGAACAGGTGCACCGCGATCAGCCGCAGGTTGCCGTTGCCCGCCAGGCGCGCGGCTTCGATGTAACCCGCGCCACGCCGCACGTTGGCCTCGGCCCGCGCCACGCGCACGTAGAACGGCAGGTTGATGAGGGCCGTGGCCAGCACGATGTTGCCCACCGTGTTGCCCAGCGCGGCGACGATGCCCATCGCCAGCACAAACAGCGGAAAGGCCATGATGGTGTCGGACACGCGTGTGACGATGCGGTCCCACCAACCGCCAAAGAACCCTGCCGCCAGGCCCAGTGGCATGCCCAGCACAAAGGACACCGCGACCGCGGCCACCGCGATGCCCAGGTCCAGCCGCGTGGCGACGATGGTGCGCGAGAAGATGTCGCGGCCCAGTGAATCGGTGCCGAACCAGTGCTCGCCCGAAGGTGGCTGCAGCGCCACCGCCGCGTTGCTGGCCAGCGGGTCGTGCGGCACCAAGGACGGGCCGAACAGCGCCAAGAACACGAACAGCCCGAACAGTGCCGTGGCGCCCAGCGTCACCGGGTTCTCGGCCAGCACGTGGCGGATGTGCTTGAGCGTTTCGTTCATGGGGCCCCCTTGGCGCTGTGCGCCGTCCCCCCAAGGGGGAGCGAGCGCCTTCGGACCGGCCGGGCGGCGCTCATGCCTCCACACTCACCCGCGGGTCGATCAGCCCGTACAGCAGGTCCACCAGCAGGTTCAGCAGCACGAACAGAATGCCCATGGCGAGCACGAAGCCTTGCACCGGCGCGTAGTCGCTGGCGGTCAGCGCATCAATCGCGTAGCTGCCCACGCCGGGCCAGCCGAAGACCTTCTCGACGATGACGCTGGAGCCCAGCATGAAGCCGAACACCATGCCTAGTGTGGTGACCACCGGCAGCAGCGCGTTGCGCAGCGCGTAGCGAAGCAGCACCGTCGGCGCCGACAGGCCGCTGGCGCGCGCGGTGCGCACGAAGTCGGCCGACAGCACCGACAGCATCGACGCCCGCGTCATTCGCGCGATCGGCGCGAGCACGAAGATCGCCATCGTCAGCACCGGCAGGATCAGCTGCGTGGCGCTGGCCCACCACAGGGCCAGGTCGCCGGCCAGCAGCGCGTCTATCAGGTACAGCCCGGTCACCTGCGGCGGGGGCGAAAACATCGGGTCCAGCCGGCCCAGCGGCGACGGCGCCCAGCCGAGCAAAAAGTAGAAAACGTAGGACAGCAGCAGCCCGGTGAAAAACGTCGGCAGCGACACCCCGGCGGTGGTGATCACCCGGCACAGCTGGTCGATCCACGAACCGGGCCGGGTGGCGGCCAGCACGCCCAGCGGGATGGCGATGGCGCAGGCCAGCAGCAGCGACAGCAGCACCAGCTCCATCGACGCCGGCAGCCGCTGCAGCAGCTCCTGCAGCACCGGCTGCCCGGTGGTGAGCGACAGGCCCAGGTCACCGCGCGCCAGCCCGGCCACGTAGCTGAAGAACTGCTCGATCAACGGCCGGTCCAGGCCCAGCTGTGCACGCACCTGGGCCACCGCCTCCTGCGTGGCGGCGCCACCGGCGAAGTAGGCCGCCGGGTCGCCCGGCAGCGCGCGCGTCAGGATGAAGGTGATGACCACCACCCCCACCAGGTTGGGCAGCGCGGCCAGCAACCGTGTGGCGACTACGCGGAGCATGCCGCTTCCAGATCGGCCAGCGTGGCGGCCCAGCCGACGATGCCACCTTGGGCCACCACCATCTCCACCGTCGCGGCGTGGAAGGCCGGGAAGTAGCTGGCGCTGCAATCGGTGAGCAGCAGGCCCTCGTAGCCGCGGTCGTTGGCCTCGCGCATCGTGGTCTGCACACAGACCTCGGTGGTCACGCCGCCGAACAGCAGGTGCGTGATGGAGAGGCCACGCAGCATCGCGTCCAGGCCGGTGGCGTGGAAGGCGCCCTTGCCGGGTTTGCGCAGCACGATGTCGCCCAGTTGCGGCTGCAGCGCGGGCACAAAACCCGCACCCGGTTCGCCGGCCACCAGCACCCGCCCCAGCGGGCCGGCATCGCCGATGCCGCAGGCCAGGTTCCCGCGGGCTTTCTTGGCCGGTGGGCAATCGGCCAGCAGCGGGTCGTGTGCTTCCTGGGTGTGGATGACCTTCATGCCCTGTGCGCGGGCCAGCGCCAGCAGCCGCACACAGGCCGGCACGATGCGCGCGAGTGGTGCCACGTCGTTGCCCAGCAGCGCGCCGAAGCCGCCGGGCTCCAGGAAGTCGCGCTGCATGTCGATCATCACCACGGCGGTGTGCGCCGGGTCGAAGTGGTAGTCGTACGGCCTGGCGTTGACAACTTTCATGCAGCTTCCTTCAGGTCACCTGCCATGGCCCGCCCGATGGCCGCGATGTCGGCGTTGGCCGTCGGGCATTCCAGCGCCACATGGCCGTGTGAGAGCACCACCAGCCGCGAGGCCAGGGCCAGCAGCTCGTCCAGGTCTTCGCTGACCAGCAGCACGCCGGTGCCGGCATCGCGCGCCGCACGCAGCCGGGCGTGGATCTCGGCCGTGGCCTGGAAGTCCAGCCCGAAACAGGGGTTGGCGACGATCAGCAGCCGCGGCGGCGCGTCGTTCACCGCGCCCAGTTCGCGTGCCAGCACGGCCCGCTGCACGTTGCCGCCGGAGAGGTTCTGGATGGCGGTGGCCGGCCCCGGGGTCTTGACCTTGAAGGCCGCTATGCCGGCCAGTGCCTGCGCCTTCAGCGCCGCGGCCGAGAGGAACCAGCCGCGTCTGAGCGGTGCGCGGTCGAAGTTGCGCAGCGCCAGGTTCTCGCCCACGCTCAGGTGGCCCACGCAGGCGTTGTGCAGCGGTTCTTCCGGCAGGCTGCGCACCTGCAGCGCCGTCATGCTGCGGCGCGTGGGCACATAGGGCTGGCCGTCGACGCTGACCGTGCCCCCGGCCATCGGCAGCGCGCCGGTGAGTGCGGCCACCAGCTCGCGCTGGCCGTTGCCCGAGACGCCGGCCACGCCGACGATCTCGCCCGGCTGCACCTGCAAATTCAGCCCGTCGATGGCCAGCAGGCCTTCGTGGCCAGCCACTTGCAACCCGTTGATGGCCAGGCGGGGTGTGCCGGGGATGGCCGCTGCGGCCGGTGCCGCGGTGGCGGCGATGGTCTCGCTGGGCTCCACGCCCATCATCCAGCCGGCCAGCTGGTCGCGGTGCGTGTCGGCGGTCCTGGCGGCACCGGTGCGGCGGCCCTTGCGCAGCACCGTCACCTCGTCGCAGAAGCCGAAGACCTCGCGGAACTTGTGCGTGATGATCAGCACCGTGAGCTGCTGTGCGCGGCACAGCGCCTTCATCTGGCCCAGCACCTCGTCGGCCTCCTGCGGCGTCAGCACCGAGGTGGGTTCGTCCAGCACCAGGAAACGCCGGCGCGTGTACAGCGCCTTCAGGATCTCGAGCTTCTGTTTTTCGCCCGCCGCCAGGCCGGCGACGCGTGCATCCAAGTCCAGCGGGAAGGGCGCCGTCTGCATGAAGGCGGCCAGGCGCTCACGTTCGGCTTTCCACGCGATCACCGGCGCCAGGTCGCGCCCGGCCAGCGCCAGGTTCTCGGCCACCGTCATGCCGGGCACCACGGTGAAGTGCTGGAAGATCATGCCGATGCCGAGTGCCGCGGCATCGCGCGGGCTCGCTATCTCGCGCTCGCGGCCATCGACCAGCACGCTGCCGGTGTCGGCGCGGTAGAAGCCGATCAGCGACTTCACCAGCGTCGACTTGCCGGCGCCGTTTTCGCCCAGCAGCGCGTGGAAGCTGCCGGCCTCGACCGCGAGCGACACATCGTCCAGCGCCTGCAGCGCGCCGAAACGTTTGCTGAAGCCCAGCATCTCGACGCGGGCTGCGCCTTCGGGGTCGGGTTGGGGGGGGATCAGCATGATGGGTGTGCCCAGGCTGTTTCACCACAAAGACATAAAGGGCACAAAGGGCTTGAATTCCTTTGTGTGCTTGGTGTCTTGGTGACTTTGTGGTGAAAGGATCTGCACACGCCACTCATGCCGAATCTCCCCACGCACCCAGCACGTCTGCCGACGAAGCCACCGCACCGAACACACCACCCTGCATCGTCACCATCTTCAGCGCGGCCTCGTGGTTGCCGCGGTCGGTGGCGGCGGTGGCGTCGCTGACGATCAGGCATTCGAAGCCGCGGTCGTTGGCCTCGCGCATCGTGGTGTGCACACACACGTCGGTGGTGATGCCGGTGAGCACCAGGTAACGGATGCCGCGGGTGCGCAGGATCAGTTCCAGGTCGGTGGCGCAGAAGCTGCCCTTGCCGGGTTTGTCCAGCACCACCTCGCCGGTGATCGGGGCCAGTTCGTCGATGATCTGCCAGCCCGGCTCGCCCCGCACCAGGATGCGGCCGCAGGGGCCCATGTCGCCGATGCCCACGCCCTCGGCGCCGATGCGCTGCGAGCGCCAGCGTTTGTTGGCCGGCAGGTCGCTGAGGTCCGGGCGGTGGCCTTCGCGGGTGTGGACCACGGTCACGCCCTGGGCGCGGGCGGCGTCCAGCAGCGCGCGGATCGGGGCGATGGGCGCGCGGGTCAGCGAAAGGTCGTAGCCCATGCGGTCCACGTAGCCACCGTGGCCGCAGAAGTCGGTCTGCATGTCGATGACCAGCAGCGCGGTGTCGGCGGCGCGCCAGGCGCCGTCGAAGGGCCAGGGGTAGGGGTTGGCGTTGATCGTCTTCATGGTGCTCAGCGGTTCAACGACAGTTCACCGGGCGCGCCATGGCTGGGGCCGGGTTTGCCCAGGCCGATCAGCAGCGCCAGCGTCAGCACATAGGGCAGGGCGCCAAAGAGGTAGTAGCCCTGGCTGTAGCCCAGCGCCTGCAGCGCCGGGCTGATGGCGCTGGCGCCGCCGAACAGCAGGCCGGCCCAGATGCAGCGCCGCGGGTCCCAGCGCGCAAAGATCACCAGCGCCACGGCCATCACGCCCTGGCCGCTGGACAAGGCCTCGCTCCAGGCCCCGGGGTAGACCAGTGACAACGACGCCCCGCCCACCCCGGCGCAGGCCCCGCCAAAGGCCGTGGCCACCACGCGGTAGACGGTGGGGATCAGGCCGAACGCCCGGGCGGCGTTTTCGCTGTCGCCCACCACGCGCAGGCGCAGGCCGAAGCGTGTGTTCTTCAGCGCCCAGTGCACCACGAAGGCCAGCACCACGCCGATGGCAAACAGCGGGTTGATGGCGAGCGCGGCCTGCACCGCAGGCTGATCCGTGAAGGCGCCCAGCGCGATGGCCGGCAGGTCGGGCGCGGCCGGCTGGATCAGCGGTTTGCCCAGCCAGAAGGCCAGGCCCGAGCCGGCCAGCATCAAGGCGATGCCCATGGCCGTGTCGTTGACGCGTGTGAGCGAACACAGCGCGCCGTGCAGCGTGCCCATCAACATGCCGACGATGGCCGCGGCCAACACACCCAACCAGGGGTTGCCACTGGCCAGCGCCACCGCGTAGGCGCTCATCGCGCCCATCAGCAGCGTGCCTTCCAGGCCCAGGTTGATGCGGCCGGCCTTCTCCGTCACCGATTCGCCCAGGCTCACCCACAACAGCGGCGTGCCGACGCGGATGGCGCCGCCGATGATGGCCAGCGGCACGCCCCACCAACCGAGAGTGCTGGTGTCAACCATGGCAGGCCACCGGGTTCACCACCAAGACACCAAGACACCAAGGGCACCCAGAAGACATTGAGTTCCTTTGTGCTCCTGGTGCCTTGGTGTCTTCGTGGTGACAAGACCTCGTGCGGTCCTCGGTACAAACAATCACGCGCTCGCCCTCCGCCCAAAGATCGACCGCCCGCGCAGCGTCTCGCAGCCGATCAAGGCCACGAAGGCAAAACCCAGCAGCACCGTGACGGCCGCATCGGGCAGGCCCAGCCGGCGCTGCAGCAGGCTGCCGCTGGCGGCGATGCCACCGACCAGCAAAGCGACCGGGATCACACCGGCGGGCGAGAACCGCGCCGCAAAGGCGATCAGGATGCCGGTGTAGCCATACCCGGCAATCAACGAGCCGTTGGCCGCGCCGTGCACCGCGGCCACTTCGATGGCCCCGGCCAGGCCGGCCGCGGCGCCACCGGCAAAACACGCGCCCACCGTCAGCGTGGCCACCGGCAGGCCCACGCCCAGCGCGGTGCGCGGGTTGCCGCCGGCCACCTTCAGCGCCAGGCCCAGCGGCGTGAAGCGCATCACCACGGCCGCCAACAACGCCAGCAGCACACCGGCCCCCAGGCCCCAGTGCACCTGCAGCCCGGGCACGGGCGGCAGCATCAGCGCGTCGGGCAACGGCAGCGTGGAAGGTTTGTTCAGGCTCGCCGGGTCGCGCAGCACGGTTTCCACGCACTGGTTGAAGAGCGCGATGGCGATGAAGGCCAGCAGCAGGCTGGAGATGGTCTCGTTGACCTCGCGTTTTTCGCGCAGCCAGCCGGCCAGCGCGATCCACAGCCCGCCGGCCAACATGCCTGCCAGCGCCATCAGCGGCCAGGCCACCCAGGCGCTGCCGCCGCTGACCGTGGTGCCCAGCGCCGCCGCCGCCAGGCCGCCCAGCACCAGCGCACCTTCGGCGCCGATGATCACGCGCCCGGCCTGCGCCGGCAGCGCCACGGCCAGGCCGGTCAACATCAACGGCGCGGCGCGCTGCAGCGTGTTCTGCCATGCAAAACTGTCGCCGAAGCCACCGGCGTAGATCAGCGCCCAAACCGCCAGCGGGTCGAAACCCGCCAGCGCCACCGCCACCGAAAACAGCACCACCGTGATCACCAGCGCGGCGATCACGGGCAGGGCGGCGTCGAGCAGGCGCTGCATGGCGGGGCGTTCAGCCCGGGATCGAACCAATGACGCCTTCGACCAGGTAGTTCATGCCTTCCAGCGAAGGGTCGAACTGGTCCAGGCTCTTGCCGGCGGCGATCACGGTGCCGCCCTTGTTGTCCTTCAGCGGGCCCTTGAAGATGCTGTAGCCGCCCTTGAGCATCGCGGCCTTGACCTCGTCGGCTTTCTTCTTGGCCGCGGCGCTGACGGCCTGGCCGTAGGCGGACATCTTCACGTAGCCGTCCTTCAGGCCACCACGCAGCAGGTTGGGCATGGGCGTGCCCGCCTGGGCCGCCTTGACCTGCGCCGCGTAGGGCGTGGCCCAGTCCCACTCGGCGCCGGTGAGGTAACCCTTGGGCGCCAGCGCGGCCTGGCTGGCGTGGTAGCCGGTGCAGAAGACGCCGCGTTTTTCGGCGGTCTCCATGATGACCTTGGGGCTGTCGACGTGGCAGGTGAGCACGTCCACGCCCTGGTCAATCAGGCTGCTGGCGGCTTCGGCTTCCTTGACCGGCATCGACCATTCGCCGGTGAAGATGACGCGCGTGGTGATGCTCGGGTCCACCGAGCGCGCGCCCATCGTGAAGGCGTTGATGTTGCGCAGCACCTGCGGGATGGGCTTCGCCGCGATGAAGCCCAGCTTCTTGCTCTTGCTGGTGAAACCGGCCACCACACCGGCCAGGTACTGGCACTCGTCGATGTAGCCGAAGTAGCTGCTGGTGTTGGTGGGGTGTTTGCCCGCCGTCCACATGCCGCCGCAATGCGCAAAACGCACCTTGGGGTACTTCTCCGCCATCTTCAGCATGTGCGGGTCGAAGTAGCCGAAGGAGGTGGGGAACAGCAGCGTGGCGCCGTCCTGCCGGATCATCGATTCCATGGTCTTCTGCACCGCCACGGTCTCGGCCACGTTTTCTTCTTCCACCACCTTCAGGCCGGGCAGCTTTTTCAGCGCGGCAGCAGCGGCGGCCTGCGCCTGGTTGTAGCCAAAGTCGCCCTTGGGGCCGACGTAGATGACGCCGATCACCAGCGGCGTTTGGGCCGAGGCACTGCGCCAGGCCCCTGCGCCGGTGACGGCGGCGAGGGCCGAGCCGATCAGCAGCTGGCGGCGGGGCAACATCAGACGGGACTCGTTCATCGCGCTCTCTCCTTGGGGGTGTCGGGTGGGGTTCAAAGAAGGCTCACAACAGGCTCACATGGGCGGCCACGACGACCCAGCGGCCGTCGATGCGGCACCAGGTCTGGCTCTGGCGGCCGGTCTTGCTGCTGCCCTTGCGGTGGAACTCGGTCATCGTGGTGCCGCAGTGGTTGCCGTAGGTGGTGATCACGGTGTTCATCAGCGTGCGGGCCAGGCCGGTGGCGGGCCGCGCGTTGCGGAATTCGCGGATGGCGGCGATGCCGACCAGGTTCTCGCCCACGCCGTAGCGCACGGTGTGCGGGCTGGTCCAGAACAACTCGTCCAGCACATCCACGCGGTTGTTCACCAGCGCGTCTTCGTAGCGCGCAAAGGCCGCGCTCAGCTCGGCGTGCACGTCGGGTTGGTTGATGTCCATCACAGGGTGGCCACCGGTGCGCTGCACACGCCCTGAGCTTCCAGCGCCGCAGCCACGCGCAGCGCCAGGTCTTCGCGCCAGGGCGCGGCGATGACCTGCACACCCACCGGCAGGTGTGGTGCGTCGGCGTTCAACCCCCACAGCGGCACCGTGACGACCGGCAGGCCGATGCATGAGACAGGCTGCGTGAGCAGGCCCATGCTGGCGCGCGCCGGCAGGCGTTGGCCGGCGATCTGCAGCCACTCGGTGCCGATGGGTGGTGCCACGCAGGGCGTGGCCGGGGCGATCACCACGTCCACGGTCTCGAAGCTGCGCGCCACGCGGCGAGCGAACCAATGCCGCACGCGCTGCGCCTGCGCCACCCAGGCGGCCGGGATCAGTGCGTTGGCCAGGAAACGCTCGCGGGTCATCGGGTCGAAGTCCTGCGGCCGGGCCTTCAGGTCGGGCAGGTGCAAGGTGCTGCCTTCGGCGCAGGTGATCAAAAACGCCGCGGCGCGTGCCCGCGCAACGTCCGGCCACTCGATCAGCCGCGTGGTGCCCAGGGCCTCGGCCACCTGGTCCACCGCGGCCAGGCCCTCGGGCAAGGCCATCTCGCGGAACCAGCCGCCCAGCACGCCGATGCGCAAGCCTGCCAGCCCTTGCTGCAGCTGCGGCGACACCGGTTCCACCGGGCGCTGGGCGTTGGCGGGGTCGGTGGCGTCGGCACCCTGCATCACGTCGTAGGCCAGCGCCAGGTCGGCCACGCTGCGCGCAAACGGGCCCAGGTGGTCCAGGCTGGCCACGAAGGGGTAGGAGCCGGTGCGCGGCAGCCGGCCGAAGGTGGGCTTGAGGCCGAAGGTGCCGCACAGCGATGACGGCACGCGGATCGAGCCGTTGGTGTCCGAGCCCAGCGTCAGCGGCACCTGGCCGGCGGCGATGGCGGCGGCCGAACCCCCGGACGAACCGCCGCTGATGCGCGTGAGGTCGTGCGGGTTGCGCGTGGGCCCGGCATGGGTGTTTTCGGTGGTGAAGCCGTAGGCGTACTCGTCCATGTTGAGCGCGCCCACCAGCACCGCGCCGGCGGCTTCGAGCCGGCGCACCAGCAGCGCATCACGCGCCGCCGGGCCGCGGCTGGCTTCGATCTTCGAGCCCGCCAGCGTGGGCAGGCCGGCCACGTCGAACAGGTTCTTCACCGCAAACGGCACACCCGCCAGGCGCAGCTGCGCGCGCTGCGTGTGGCGGTCGATCTGCTCGGCGCGCTTGAGCGCCCGCTCGGCCAGCACCGCGGTGAAGGCGTTGACCTTCGGCTCGGTGGCAGCGATGCGGTCCAGGCTGGCCTGCACCGCAGCGCGGGCCGTCATTGACCCGCTGCGAACGGCTGCCGCCGTCTGGACGGCGCTCATTCCCCGCGCCTCGGTTCCACCGGCACGAAGGCGGTGCCCGGTTCGTCGGACGCGTCCAGCGGCAGCGTCATCACCTGCTCGGCCATCGTGGCGGCGAGCCCGAAGAAGCGCAGCACACCGGGCCGGTACTCGGCGGCGATCTTCAACCCCAGCACGGCGGCTGCGGCATCGACATAGGCAGCGTGCGGGTCCATGGCTCAGACCTTGGACAGCTGCCGGTAGTCCGGCTGCAGGTGGAACCAATACATGTAGCCGTTGACGTTCTTCTGCATCGCCACGTCCATGCTGGGCTGGGCGATGGGGATGCGCGGCACCTCGTCGAAGGCCAGCTGCACCATCTCGCGCACCGAGCTGTCGTAGATCGGCTTGCTCTCGGCAAAACGCGCGTTGGTGATGATCTTGTCCAGCTTGGGGTTCTGGTAGCTCATCGTGTTGAACACGGCGTTCTGGCCGTGGTAACACCAGAAGAAGAAGTACTCCGGGAAGTCCAGCCAGCCGCCGAAGCGGTTGATCAGCATCGGCATGTCCTTCTTCAGCAGCGCGGCGCGCCAGGTGGCGCCGGGGATCTTGTTGATCTGCGCCTGGATGCCGATGCTGGCCAGCGCCTCCTGCACCAGTACGGCCATCGGCTCGCCGATCGTGGCGCCGCCGAGGTCGAAGCTCAGCGTGGTCTCGAAGCCGTTTGCGAGCCCCGCTTCGGCCAGCAGGGCCTTGGCCTTGGCCACATCCGTCTTGTAGGCCGTGGGCTGCGGCCAGTTGATGCTCTTCACCGGGCCGCTGCCGCCAAACAGTTTGGCACCCCGGCCGTAAAGCGCGTTGTCGAAGATCTTGTCGTAGGGCAGCACATGGGCCACGGCCTGCCGCACCTTGACGTTGTCGAACGGCGGCTTGGTGGTGTTCATGCCGAGGTAGAACATCGCGTTTTCGATCGGCATCGTGCTGACCTTGATTGCGGCGCCTTCCTTGGAGAGCTCGGCAAAGTCCTTGGGTGGCAGGTCGTAGGTGATGTCGATGTCGCCCTTGAGCAGCAGCGCGCGGCGGTTGCCGGCGTTGGGCACGTCGCGCTGCACGATGCGGCGCAGCGCGGGCAGCGGGCCGCTCTTCCACTCGTCAAAGCGCGTGTAGACGATTTCCTGCCCGGGCCGGAAGGCCTCCACCTTGTAGGCGCCGCCGCCGGCGGTGTTGTTGCGCGTCCAGGCCAGGCCCCAGGGGTCTTGCGGCGTGGCGTTTTTTTTCACCAGCTCGCTGTTGAAGATGCAGGGCACCACCACCGCGAGGTCGTTCATCGTCAGCTTGTCCTTGCGGATGAACTTGACCCGGACCGTGTGCTCGTCGACCACCTCGAACTGCTCGGGCTTTTCCAGCGAGCCGGCCGCCATCTGGAAGGTGGGGAAGCCGCCCACCGTCACCGCGCGGTCCAGGCTCCACTTCACGTCCTTGGCCGTCACCGGCGTGCCGTCGTGGAATTTCGCGTTCTTGCGCAGCTTGAAGGTGACGGACATGCCGTCGGGCGCCACCTGCCAGCTCTCGGCCAGCTCGGGTTCGAGCTTGTTGCGGTCGTAGGCCACGCGGCCATCGGGCAGCGTGCGTTTGCCGTAGGTCATCAGGCGGTCGTAGACCAGCCAGCTCACGCCGTAGGACGCGCGGTTGGCGCCCACGGTGTGGATGTCCAGCGAGTTGGGGCCGAACTCGTTGGCGACCACCAGCACGTCCTTGGGCCGGGCCTGTGCCTGAGCCGCGAGCGGCAGCGCCCCCAGGGCCGAGGTGCTGGCGATGAAGTGACGACGGTCCATGGGTCAGGTCCCTTTCAACTTCGAGAGGTAGGCGCGCCAGCCGCCGTGGTGGCTGATGTCGACCGCGCCCAGCAGGGCGTGGCCTTCGCAGAGGAAGCCGTGCACCACGCGGCCATCGGCCAGCTCCACATTGCCCAGCCCCAGCGGGGCCGGGATGCCGGCCAGGAAGCGGCCGACCTGGTGCATCGGCACGTCCCAGACCTCCAGTGCAATCGCCGTGCCGTCGCTGCGCACACGCTGCAGGCCGGGTTTGGGCGGCGTGGTGCCGGGCAGGGCGTAGAGCCGGTAATGCGGTGCGGTGTGCGTGGCCTCGCGCAGCGTGGCGCCGAGTTCGGTGAGCTGCCCGTTCAGCGGCAGGCCCGACAGGTGGGCGCCGACAGCCGCGATCGGCAGCGTGGGCTGCGCGGCCGGCTGCTGCAGCGGGGCCGTCTCGACATACGGGCGGCCGGTGGCACCCATGGGCTGCGCCGCGAGGGCCTGCCACTGGCGGCCGAAATGGGCCAGTGCCGCGTCGTGCCCGCCGGGGGCGACGAAGGTCAGGCCCAGCGGCAGGCCGGTGGGTGAGACGGCGGCCGGCACCGCCAGCGCGCACCAGCCCAGCAGGTTGACGAAGTTGGTGAACACGCCCAGCGCGCTGTTGGCGCCCAGCGGGTCGGCGGCCAGTTCGGCGTGGGTGGGGTGGTGCGGCGCGGTCGGCAGCATCAACACGTCCAGGCCCTGCCAGAGCGCGGCGGCCTGTTGCGCCAGCGCCCGCAGGCGGTACTGGCCGGCGAAGGCATCGTCGGCGCTGAAGCGCTCCGCGGCCTGGATCACCTGCCGCACGGCCGGGTCCAGCGCGGCGGGGTCACGTGCCAGCAGGTCCTGCACCACCAGGTGACGCTCGGCCACCCAGGGGCCCTGGTACAGCAGGGCCGCCACCTCGGCCAGCGGGCCGAAGTCGAAGGTTTGCAGCGTGTGGCCCTGCGCGCGCAGCGTGGCCTGCGCAGCCTCGAAACAGGCGGTCATGTCGGCATCCACGCCCGGCGGCAGCGCGGCGGGCACCCCGATGCGCAGGCGCGGCTGCCAACGCGCCGGCCCGGGCGGCGTGCCGCTGTAGGCGTCGGCCGGATCCGGGCCCTCCATCACGGCCAGCACCGCGGCGGCATCGTCCACCGTCAACGCAAAGACGGACACCACGTCCAGCGTGCGGCAGGCCGGCAGCACGCCGGTGGTGGGGCTGCGCCCCGGCGTGGGTTTGAGGCCGACGATGTGGTTGAAGCCGGCCGGGATGCGGCCGGAGCCGGCGGTGTCGGTGCCCAGCGCAAAGGGCACGTCGCCCACGGCCACGGCCACGGCCGAGCCGGACGACGAACCGCCGCTGACATGATCGGCCGACCAGGCGCTGGACGGCGCCCCGTACGGCGAGCGGGTGCCCACCAGGCCGGTGGCGAACTGGTCCAGGTTGCTCTTGGCCAGCCACACCGCACCGGCGGCCAGCAGGCGCTGCACCACGGTGGCATGGTGTTCGGCGATGTGCCGCCAGGCCGGGCAGGCGGCGGTGGTGGGGGCGCCGGCGACGTCGATGTTGTCCTTGATCACAAAAGGCACGCCCCACAGCGGCCAGGCCTTCAGCAACGCGGCCCGGCTGGGGTGCAGCGCCGCCTGGGCCTGCAGGCGGCCGATCTGCGCCTGCAGCGTGGCTTCGTCGGCCACGTGCAGGTAGACCGGCGCGCCACGCGCCGCCAGCCGGGCCCGCAGCGGGTGCAGCAGCGCGGCCGGCTCTGCACCGTCGCGGTACGCGGCGTGCCAGTCGGCGAGGGTGAGGAGGCGGTCCATGTTCTGCGTTGGTGCACGTACTGGTATACAAGCAGGTGTGCAGCAGGATGCGTGCCAAGTCCGGCGACCCTGCCCGGCCGGGGCGCCGTGCCGCTGCCGTTCAGGCTGTCAGGTGCGCCAGATGCGCGGCGGCTCGGCCGCCAGGCCCCACGCGGCCTGCCGCCATGCGCCACGCACCGCTTTGAGCAGCTGCATCGCCGGCTCCACCTGCGGTGTGAGGGCGCGCAGCACCAGCACCTGCGGGTGGGCGGCCGTCACACCCGCCGTCAGCCCGCTGGCGGTGATGGCCTCGCGTGCGGCGTCCAGCAGCGCGTCGCGCTGGGCCGTCGGCCAGGCTGTGCCGGCGGCGAACCACAGCGTGGCCAACACGCGGTGGCCGGCCCAGCCCAGCGGGGAGTCCAGCAGCAGCGTGTCGTCACCGCGCACGGTGCCGCGCTCCAGCCAGCAGCCGGGCAGCTCCAGGTGCTGCTGCACCTGGCCATGCTCGAACAGCTCGCCCCCGGCCGGCAGGCCCAGGGCCAGCAGGTCCCAGCCCAGGCATTGCGCCCCGGGTGCCAGGTCCAGCGTCAGCCGGTTCCGTGCGTGGCAGCCGCGGTAGGCGATGGTCTCCATCGGCAGCCACTCCAGCCGCGCATCGCCGGCCAGTTGCAACTGCACCTGCTGCAGCGCCTCGGCGCCATCGCTGCGGTAGAAGCGCGCGGCACCGGGCGTGGTGACCAGGGCGTGCGTGCCAGCGTCCAACTGCGCATCGATCTTCAGCACATCGCCCGCGACGATGCCACCCGGCGGGTGCACCACCACGTGGTGGCAGATGCCCGGGCCCTCGGGGTACAGGCGCTTGAGCACCCGCAGCGGGCCTTCGTGGCGGTCCTGCGCCAGCGTGCGCTCGCCGTCGCGGCTGTAGTGCAGTTGCAGGTGGGCGGTCCAGCGCATCGGCCGGGAGTATCGGCGAAGGTGCAGCCGGCG
>CAYTWU010000054.1:15518-15743 GCA_964442175.1 uncultured Rubrivivax sp. | reverse complement strand
AGCGCCGGGGCCAACCCCGGCCCGGCCAGCTACCGCCGGGGAGGCCCGCTGGCCACCACGGACGCCAACGTGCTGCTGGGCAAGATCCAGCCGGCGTGGTTCCCGCGGGTCTTCGGACCGAACGCCGACGAGCCGCTGGACCGTGAGGGCGTGGTCGCGAAGTTCGAGGCGCTGGCGCTGGACGTCTCACAGGCCACCGGCCGCCCGGCCACGCCGGAGTCGCTG
>CAYTWU010000054.1:0-15508 GCA_964442175.1 uncultured Rubrivivax sp. | reverse complement strand
TTCTGCAGATCGCGATCCAGAACATGGCCAACGCGATCAAGCGCATCTCGGTGGCGCGCGGGTACGACGTCACGCAGTACACGCTGCAGTGTTTTGGCGGTGCCGGTGGCCAGCATGCCTGCGGCGTGGCCGATGCGCTGGGCATGACACGGGTGTTTGTGCACCCGCTGGCCGGCGTGCTGAGCGCCTACGGCATGGGCCTGGCCGACCAGATCGCGATGCGCGAAGCCGCCATCGAACAGCCCTTGGGCACGGCCGGCCTGGCCGAGGCCCGTGCCCGTCTGGCTGCGTTGGGCCAGGCCGCGGCCGACGAGCTGGTGGCCCAGGGCGTGGCGACGGAGGCGGTGCAGCGCCGCGAGCGCCTGCACCTGCGTTACGCCGGCACCGACACCGCGCTCACCGTGGACGCGGCCGACGAGGTCACAGCCCGCGCCGCCTTCGAGACCGCCTACCGGCAACGCTTTGCCTTCGGCATGCCGGGCCGCGGCCTGGTGATCGAGGCGGTCTCGGTGGAGGCCATCGCCGCTGGCGAGAACCACGGCGGTGCTGCCGTCGGCGACGAGCCCCCACCGCAGCGCGCCACACCGGATGCCACGGTGCGCATGCACAGCGGCACCTGGCACGACGCGGCGCTGCATGTGCGCGAGCAGCTGCCGGCCGGCGCCGTGGTGGACGGCCCGGCCGTGATCGCCGACCGCAACGCCACCACCGTGGTCGAGCCCGGCTGGCAGGCGCAACACCTGCGCAGTGGTGCGCTCGTGCTGCAGCGCGTGCAGGCCCGCGCCGCAGTCCACGCCATCGGCACCGACGCCGACCCGGTGATGCTGGAGGTCTTCAACAACCTGTTCATGAACATCGCCGAGCAGATGGGCCTGCGGCTGCAGAACACCGCGTACTCGGTGAACATCAAGGAGCGGCTGGATTTCAGCTGCGCGCTCTTCAGCGCCGCCGGCGAGCTGATCGCCAACGCGCCGCACATGCCGGTGCACCTGGGCAGCATGAGCGAGAGCATCAAGACCGTGATCGCGCGCAACCCGGTGATGGTGCAGGGTGACGTGTACGTGCTGAACGACCCGTACCACGGCGGCACGCATTTGCCGGACGTGACCGTGGTGACACCGGTCTATCTGGACGGTAACGACACGGCACCGAGTTTTTACGTCGCCAGCCGCGGCCACCATGCCGACATCGGCGGCAGCACGCCGGGCTCGATGCCGCCGTTCTCGAAAACCATCGAAGAAGAGGGCGTGCTGTTCGACAACTTCCTGCTGGTGCGCGGCGGCACGCTGCGCGAGGCCGAGCTGCGGGATCAACTGGCCAGCGGCCCCTGGCCCGCGCGCAACCCGGACCAGACGATTGCCGACCTGCGCGCGCAGATCGCTGCCAACCAGAAGGGCGTGGAAGAGCTGCGCGCGATGGTGGCGCAGTTCGGCCGCGGCACCGTCGCGGCCTACATGCAGCATGTGCAGGACAACGCCGAAGAGTCGGTGCGCCGGGTCATCACGGCGCTGAACAATGGACAGTTCACCCTGCCGCTGGACAACGGCGCGCAGATCGTCGTCAAGGTCACGGTTGATGCCACGGCACGCACGGCCACCATTGATTTCACCGGCACCAGCGCGCAGCTGCCCAACAACTTCAACGCGCCCAAGGCGGTGACGATGGCCGCAGTGCTGTACGTCTTCCGCACGCTGGTGGACGACGACATCCCGCTGAACGCCGGCTGCCTGAAGCCGCTGAACGTGGTCGTGCCCGAAGGCTGCATGCTGAACCCGCACGCACCGGCCGCCGTGGTGGCCGGCAACGTGGAGACCAGCACCTGCATCACCAACGCGCTCTACGGCGCCCTGGGCGTGATGGCCGCGGGCCAGTGCACGATGAACAACTTCACCTTCGGCGACGCCACGCACCAGTATTACGAGACCATCAGCGGCGGCAGTGGCGCGGGCGACGGTTTCAACGGCACATCTGTTGTGCAGACCCACATGACCAACTCCCGCCTGACCGACCCCGAGGTGCTGGAGTTCCGCTTCCCGGTGCGGCTGGACAGCTACGCCCTGCGCGCCGGCAGCGGCGGTGCCGGGCGCTGGCGTGGCGGCGATGGCGGCGTGCGTCGCGTGCGTTTCCTGCAGCCGATGACGGCCAGCATCCTGAGCAACGGCCGCAGCTCGGGGGCCTTCGGCATGGCCGGCGGTGAGGCCGGCGCGCCCGGCATCAACCGCGTGGAGCGGGCCGACGGCCGGGTGGAACTGCTGGGCCACATCGGCCAGGTGGAGATGGGGGCGGGTGATGTCTTCGTCGTCGAGACACCGGGGGGTGGCGGTTACGGGCGGAAAGACTGATCACAGCGTGTACGCTACGGGCCGGGTAAACCCGAGCCTCCCGCCATGATCCGAACGTTTTTCCTGCTGCTGCTGGCCGGCACCGTGCTGCCGGCCGCTGCGGCCCCGCTGCCCACCGACGAACTGGAGCGCGAGTGCTGGCAGCGCTACACCCGCGAGCGCACGCGCGTGAACGTGCGTGAGCCCACGGGCGTGGAGTTCTCCAACCTGCTGCGTGGCCACCAGCTGCGCAGCCCCTTCCAGGTGGACTTCGCGGTGCGTGGCATGGGCGTGGTGCCGGCCGGCAAGGCGCTGGACGGCGCGGGCCACCACCACATCCTGGTCAACACGCCGCTGCCGGTGAACATCCAGGCGCAGATCCCGTTCAGCGACACGCACAAACACTTCGGCAAGGGCCAGACCGGCACCGTGCTCGACCTGCCGCCCGGCCGCCACAAGCTGCGCCTGTTGTTTGCCGACCATGAACACCGGCCGTACTTCGTGTTCAGCCCCGAGATCGAGGTCACGGTGACCGGCCCGCGCACCGCGCGCCCGCTGCCCATCGACCGGCGCAACTTCGACAGCAGCTGCGCCGCCTGGTACCAGGACGAACTGGCCCGGCCCCGACCGCCGGGGGAACTGGTGAGCCTGCTGAACCTGCGCGATGGCGAGGCCGTGACCAGCCCCTTCAACCTGCGCTTCGGTGTCGAAGGTTTCGGGGTCTGTGCCGCGGGCCAGAGCGCCGAACGCACCGGGCACTTCCTGCTCGAGGTCTACCAGGCCAACCGCCTGCTGCGCACGGTGGACCTGTCCAACGGCGCGACGCAGACCAACCTGGCCCTGCCCAACGGCCCCTACGGCCTGCTCCTGCGTTTCGTCGACGGCAAGACCCGGCGCGACCTGCTGCCGCCGTCGGAAACCGCCGTGGTGGTGAGCGGGCAGGAGCGTGTCTGAACCGATGCGCACCGTCCTGCTCACCGGCTTCGAGCCCTTCGGCGGCGACGCCACCAACCCTTCCGGCGATGCGGCCTGGGCGCTGCACGGCGAGCTGATCGCCGGCCACCGCGTGCACGGCGTGGTGCTGCCCTGTGTGTTTGCCACCGCGCCAGCCGCGCTGGCGGCGGCGGTGCAGGCCACACAACCGGCGCTGGTGCTGTGCCTGGGCCTGGCGGCGTCGCGCAGCGGCTTCCACCCCGAGCGGGTGGCCATCAACCTGATCGATGCCCGCATCCCCGACAACGCCGGTGCGCAGCCGGTGGACGTGCCGGTGCAGGCCGGTGCGGCCCCGGCGGCCTTCACGACGCTGCCCGTGAAGGGCATGGTGGCGGCGCTGCAGGCCGCAGGCCACGCCGCCACGGTGTCTTACAGCGCCGGCAGCTATGTGTGCAACCAGGTCTTCTTTGCGCTGATGCAGTTGCCGGTGCCGCGTGGGGGCTTCCTGCACCTGGGGGGTGACCTGGCGCTGGACGCGGTCGTGGCCGGCACCCGCGTGGCGCTGATGGCTGCGCTGGCCGAGGGGCCGGATCTGGCGATCAGCGCCGGCCGCGTCGACTGATGTAAGGTTCGGCGCGCCGACGCGACACAGGCTTCAATCGCCGCCCGCGTGCGGCGATGTCCACTGCAACCCTCAGGAGTTTCTCCCATGAACCAGCGTCGCCTCGTCATCTCTTCCGCCCTGGCCTCCGCCTTGGCCATGGGCCTCGTCGCCCCGGCCGCTGCCCAGGCCAAGGACAAGTGCTACGGCATCGCCAAGGCCGGCCAGAACGACTGCGCCAACCTGGCGGGCACCCACTCGTGCGCCGGCCAGAGCAAGGTCGACAACGACCCGGGCGAATGGAAGTACGTCGCCAAGGGCACCTGCAAGGACATGAAGGGCATGACGGCTGACGAAGCCAAGGCCAAGATGAAGAAGTAAGCGCCTGCCGACCCTGCCGCGTCCTGTCGCGTCCTGTCGCCATGGAGGAGCCTGTCACCGGCATCGGCCTGCGCCAGCCGCACTACCAGGCCTTCATGGCGCAGCGGCCCGCGCTGCCCTTCGTCGAGGTGCATTCCGAGAACTTCTTCGGCGACGGTGGTGCGGCGCTGCAGGTGCTGCACACCGTGCGGCAGGATTGGCCGCTCAGCCTGCACGGCGTGGGTTTGTCTCTGGGTTCGGCCGCCGGGCTGGACCCGTGGCACCTGGACCGCCTGGCGCACCTGGTGCACGCCACCGAGCCGCTGCGCGTCAGCGACCACGCCTGTTTCGGCCGCGGGCCCGACCGCCATGCCAACGATTTGTTGCCCGTCGCCTTCACGCCCGAGGCGCTGGACATCCTGGTGGCCCACGTGCAGCAGGTGCAGGAGCGCCTGCGTCGCCCCATCGGCGTGGAGAACATCTCCGCCTACCTGGGCTGGCCCGATGTGGCACAGATGCCAGAGCCCGACTTCTTCCGTGAACTGCAGCGCCGCAGCGGCTGCTGGCTGCTGCTGGACGTGAACAACCTCGTCGTCAACGCGCTGAACGCAGGCCAGGACCCGGTGGCCGCGCCTTGTGCCTGGATCGACGCGCTGGGCCCGCAGGCGCAGATCGGCGAGATCCACCTGGCCGGGTACTGTGAAACCCCGGGCCTGGTGATCGACGACCACGGCAGCCGCGTGCACCCGCCGGTGTGGCAGGTCTATGCCCATGCTGTCCGCTGCTTCGGCCCCGTGCCCACGCTGGTGGAGTGGGACACCGACCTGCCCGCACTCGAGGTGCTGCTGCAGGAAGCCGCCACCGCCGACCGCCTGGCCGCCGCCCGATGAGCGCGGAGGGCGCACGTCAGCAGCAGTTGCTGCAGGCCTTGTGGCGAGGTGACGAATCCGGCCTCGCAGGCCCCGGCCTGCAGGCCTACCGTGCCAACGCCGGTGCCGCGGCCGAGCGTGCGCTGGCCGCCGCCTGCCCCACGGTGCAGCAGCTGGTGGGCGACGAGGCCTTTGCCGCCATCGCCCGGCGGCTGTGGCAGCAGCACCCGCCGCTGCGCGGCGACCTGGCGCAGTGGGGCGGCGCCTTGCCGGCCTTCCTGGCCGCCGACGCGGCGCTGCAGGACGAACCCTGCCTGGCCGATGTCGCCCGTGTCGACCTGGCCGTGCACCGCGCCGAGATGGCCGCCGATGCCGCACTGGACCCGGCCAGCCTGGTCCGCCTGGGCGAACACGAGCCCGAGGCGCTGTGGCTGCGGCTGGCACCCGGCGCGGCGCTGACCGTGTCCATTTATCCGGTGGCGCAGATCTGGCAGGCCCACCGCCGCGACGGCGATGACCGTTTCGACGCGGTGCGCGCCGCTTTTGCCGCGGGCATCGGTGAGGATGCCTTTGTCTGGCGCCATGGCTGGCGCGGCGATGTGGCACGGCTGGACGCCGCCGAGACGCCTTTCATGCAGGCACTGCTGCGGGGCCTGTCGCTGGGTGCCGCGCTGGACGCTGCGGCCGACCTTGACTTCAACACCTGGCTGCAGCGTGCGCTGCAGCTGCAGTGGCTGGCCGATGTGGCCTTGTCGCCCCCTACGCTGGAGACCCCATGAACACCACCCTCACGCTGGCCCGCCGCGGCATCGGCCTGCTGGAGCAGCTGCAGCCGCTGGCGCAGCTGGCCGCGCGCCTGTACCTGGCCCAGGTCTTTTTCCTGGCCGGGCTGACCAAGCTGCGCGACTGGGAAACCACCTTGCTGCTGTTCGAGAACGAATACGCCGTGCCGTTGCTCTCGCCCGCGCTGGCCGCCGCAGCCGGCACGGCCGGCGAGCTGGTGCTGCCGGTGTTGCTGGTGCTGGGCCTGGGCGGGCGCATCGCCGCGCTGGGGCTGTTCATCGTCAACGCGGTGGCCGTGGTCGCGCTGCCGGAGATCACCGAGGCCGCGCTGCAGCTGCACCAGTTCTGGGGCAGCCTGCTGTTGGGCCTGCTGCTGTGGGGACCGGGCCGCTGGTCGGTGGATGCGGTGCTGGTGCGTCGGCTATCGTTCCACCTCACCCGCTGAGCCCCTGATGCAAAGACGTCCCTTCCTGCTGAGCACCGGTGCGCTGCTCGCCAGCCCCTCGTTGCGCGCCCAGAGCGCCTGGGCCGCCACCGAGCAATCCGCCCGTGGCCAGACCGTGGTCTTCAACGCCTGGGGTGGCAGCGAGCGCATCAACGCTTATCTGCAATGGGCCGCGACCGAGCTGAAGGCGGCGCACGGCGTGACGCTCACGCACGTGAAACTGGCGGACACGGCCGAGTTCGTGCGCCGCGTGCGCGCCGAGAAGGCCGCCGGCCGCCAGCCGGGTTCGGCCGACCTGGTGTGGATCAACGGCGAGAACTTCCTCGCGATGAAACGCGAGGGCCTGCTGTTCGGCCCCTGGGCCGAACAGCTGCCGAACTTCGCGCTGGTGGACGTGGTGGGCAAACCCACCACCCGCATCGACTTTGCCGAGCCGGTGGAAGGCCTGGAAGCGCCCTGGGGTATGGCGCAGCTGACCTTGTACGTGGACACCGCGCGTGCGCCACGCCCGGCGCCGGCCAGCCTGGCCGGCCTGCTGGACTGGGCCACGCGCCACCCGGGCCGCTTCAGCTACCCACGCCCGCCGCAGTTCATCGGCAGCACCTTCCTGAAACAGGCGCTGACGGAACTGGCCAGCGACCGCAGCCCGCTCGGCCGCCCGTTCACCCCCGAAGCCATGGCGCGCCTGGCCCCGCCGCTGTGGGCCTACCTGGACCGGCTGCACCCGCAGCTGTGGCGCGGCGGCAAGCAGTTCCCGGCCAGCCCCGCTGCCATCCTGCAGATGGTGGCCGATGGCGAGCTGGCGATGGGCCTGACCTTCAACCCGAACGAACCCGCGAACCAGATCGCCGCCAAGGCCTTGCCCGCCACGGTGCAGGCTTTCCAGTTCACGGCCGGCACGCTGGGCAACACGCATTTCGTCGCGATCCCGTTCAACGCCCGTGCGTCGGCAGGGGCGCAGGTGGTGGCCAATTTCCTGCTGTCGCCCCGCGCCCAGGCGCGCAAGGCCGATCTGCAGCAGTGGGGCGACCCCACGGTGCTGGCCGTGGACCGGCTGCCGCCGGCCGAGCGGGCGCTGTTCCGCGGCGCCACCGTGCCCGGCCTGGTGGCTGAGCCGGCGCCCGTGTGGCCCGAGCCGCACGCCAGCTGGGTGGCGCCGCTGGAAGCCGAATGGCTGCGGCGTTACGGCGTTTGAGCGCAGGCGCTGTGGTGGCCCGCGCGGCCGCCGCGCTGGGTTTTGCGGTGCCGCTGGCCCTGGCGCTGCCGCTGGCCCTGGGTGAAGCGGCCGATGCGGCGGCCTGGCACGACCTGTGGGCCGACCCGCAGCTGGTGCCCGCTCTGGGCCTCTCGCTGTTCAGCGCGGCGGCCAGCACGCTGCTTGCGCTCGCCGCCGCGCTGGGGCTCACGACCGCCCTGCACGGCTCGGCGTTGTGGCCGCGGCTGGCGGCGGCGCTGGGTCCGATGCTGGCCGTGCCGCACGCGGCCTTTGCGATCGGCCTCGCCTGGCTGCTGGCACCGACGGGGCCGTTCGCGCGGGCGCTGGCCCCGCTGGCCGGCTGGGAGCAGCCGCCGGCCTGGGCCACGGTCAACGACCCCGCCGCGCTGGGCCTGACGCTGACCCTGGCGCTGAAGGAGCTGCCCTTCTTGTTGTGGAGTGCCGTGGCACTGCTGGCCCGGCCCGAGCTGGCGGCGCGGCTGGCGGCCGAGCGCCGTGTGGCGGCGTCGCTGGGCTACGGCGCCATCGCCTGGTGGTGGCGTACCGGCTGGCCGCAGCTGCTGCCACTGCTGGCCTGGCCGCTGCTGGCGGTGTTCGCCTACGGGCTCACGGTGGTGGACCTGGCGCTGGTCATCGGCCCCGGCCAGCCGCCTACAGCGGCCGCTTTGGCCTATGCCGAGCTGCAGAGCGCCGACCCGGCGCGCAGCGCGCGCGGCACAGCCCTGGCGGTGCTGCTGGCCGCGGGTCTGGCACTGAGCGTGGCGGCGGTGTGGGGCATGGCCCAGGTGCTGCGCCGGGTGCATGTGGCCTGGGCGCTGCGGGGCCAGCGGCCCGCCGGGCGTGTGGCAGGTGGCGGTGGGGTTGGTCTCGCGCTGTTGGCCTTCGTGTACGCCGCCGTGCTGCTCGTGCTGGCGCTGCTGAGCGTCGCCGGGCCCTGGCCCTTTCCGCGCGCATGGCCACAGGCCTTCAGCGGTGCCGGCTGGCAGCAGGTGGCGACCAGCCTCGACACGCTGGGCTTCACGGCGGCGCTGGCGGCCGGCGCCACCGCCGTGGCGTTGACGCTGACCGTGGCCTGGCTGGAAGCCACACCGGCGCATTGGGACCGCCGTGTCGCCGTGTTTGTGCTCGCACCGCTGGTGCTGCCGCCTCTGCTGTTGATGGCCGGCCTGTACCGTGGCGCGCTGCACCTGGGGCTGGACGGGCAGGTGGTCGGCCTGCTGTGGGGGCACATGCTCGTCGTGCTGCCCTATGTCTTCATCGTCCTGCAACCCGCCTGGCGCGACCTGGACCCACGTTGGCGCCAGATCGCGCTGGCGCTGGGCCGCGGCCGCTGGGCCTTTCGCTGGCAGGTGCAGCGCCCGTTGCTCGCGGCACCGCTGGCCGCGGCGGCGGCGGTGGGGTTTGCCGTCAGCGTGGGCCAGTTCCTGGCCACGCAGATGCTGGGTGCGGGCCGCCACCCCACCGTGGCCACCGAGGCCGTCACGCTCGCCAGCGGCGGCGACCGCCGCACCGCCGCCGCGTATGCCTTGCTGCAGGCGCTGTTGCCGATGGCGGCGTTTGCCGCCGCACGGAGGTGGCGGTGAGCACTTTGACCCTCGACGCGGTGCAGATCCGCCTGCACGGCAGCGTGCTGCTGGGGCCGTTGAGCGTCAGCGTCGCACCGGGCCAGGTGCTGGCGGTGATGGGCCCCAGCGGCAGTGGCAAGAGTTCGTTGCTGGGCTGGTGTGCCGGGCTGCTGGCGCCACCGCTGCAGGCCGAAGGCCGCTTGTTGCTTGGCGGGCAGGACGTGAGCGCGCTGCCCACCGAACAGCGCCACATCGGCCTGCTGTTCCAGGACGACCTGCTGTTCCCGCACTGGACGGTGCTGCAGAACCTGTTGTTTGCCTTGCCGCCCGGCCCGCGGGCGCAGCGCGTGGCCGCCGCTGAAGCGGCACTGGTGGAGGCCGAGCTGGCCGGCCTGGGCGCGCGCCGGCCACATGAACTGTCTGGCGGCCAGCGCGCGCGGGTCTCGCTGCAGCGTGCCTTGCTGGCCGGGCCGCGTGCGCTGCTGCTGGACGAGCCGTTCTCCAAGCTCGACGCGGCGCTGCGCGAGCGCATGCGCAGCTTCACCTGGCAGGCGCTGGCGCGGCGCGGGGTGCCGGCACTGCTGGTCACACACGACGCGCAGGACGTGCCGCCTGGCGCGGCCGTGATCGATCTGGGCGCCCATGTTTGACCGCGCCGCGCTGCGCCTGCTGAACCCGCCGCTGGCGGCGGTGGCACGTGGCCTGGTGCGGGCGGGCGTCGGCGCCGACGCCATCACCTTGCTGGGTTTTGCACTCGGCCTGTCGGCGGCGGTTTTGATCGTGTTGCAGCAGCCCCTGTCCGGCCTGGCGCTGCTGCTGCTCAGCCGCCTGGCCGACGGGCTGGACGGTCACGTGGCGCGCCTGACGCGGCCCACGGACCGCGGCGCCTTCCTGGACATCACGCTGGACTTCCTGTTCTACGCCAGCATCCCGCTGGCGTTTGCGCTGGCCGATCCGGCCGCCAACGCCCTGGCCGCGGCCGTGCTGCTGGCCGCCTTTGTCGGCACCGGCGCCAGCTTCCTCGCGTTTGCGGTGCTGGCGGAGCGGCGCGGGCTGAAGAGCGCAGACTACCCGTCCAAGGGCCTGTATTACCTGGGCGGCCTGACCGAGGCCACCGAGACCCTGCTGTGTTTTGCCTTGATGTGCCTGTTCCCCGCGCAGTTTGCGCTGTGGGCCTTGGTGTTTGCCGCGATGTGCGCGATGACCATCGTCACGCGCCTGGTTGCGGGCTGGAAGGTCTTGTCATGAACCGAAGCCGGGTGATCGTTTTGCTCTTGCTGGTGGCCGGTGTGGCCGCCTTTTTTGCGCTGGGCCTGCAGCGTTACCTGACGCTGGACTACCTGAAGGCGGCGCAGGGCGAGTTCGGCGCCTTGTATGCGGAGCGGCCCGGCACGGTCGTCGCGGCCTACTTCGGCATCTACGTCGCCGTGACGGCCTTGTCGCTGCCGGGAGCGGCCATCATGACGCTGGCCGGCGGCGCGATCTTCGGCCTGGGGGTGGGCACGCTGGTGGTGTCGTTTGCGTCGTCGCTGGGCGCCACGCTGGCGATGCTGGCGGCGCGTTACCTGCTGCGCGGGCCGGTGCAGGCGCGCTTCGGTGCACGCCTGGCCGAGATCGACCGCGGCGTGCAGCGCGACGGCGCGTTCTACCTGTTCACGCTGCGCCTGGTGCCGGCGCTGCCGTTTTTTGCGATCAACCTGCTGATGGGCCTGACCGCCATGAAGGCCGGCACCTTCTACGTCGTCAGCCAGCTCGGCATGCTGGCCGGCACGCTGGTGTACGTGAACGCCGGCACGCAGCTGGCGCAGATCACGTCGCTGCAAGGCATCCTGTCGCCGGGCTTGCTGGGCAGCTTCGTGCTGCTGGGCCTGTTCCCGCTGGTGGCCAAGAAGATCGTTGATGCGGTGCGTGCGCGCCAGGTCTACGCGAAGTGGGCACACAAGAAGCCCGTCGCCTTCGACCGCAACCTCGTCGTCATCGGCGCCGGCGCCGCAGGCCTGGTGACCAGCTACATCGCCGCCGTGGTCAAGGCCAAGGTCACCCTGGTGGAAGCGCACAAGATGGGCGGCGACTGCCTGAACTACGGCTGCGTGCCCAGCAAAGCGCTGATCAAGACCGCCAGCCTGGTGCAGCAGATGCGCCACAGCGCACGCTACGGCGTGGCGCAGGCCGAGTGGCGGCTGGACTTTGCGCAGGTGATGCAGCGCATCCAGCAGGTGGTGGCGGAGATCGCGCCGCATGATTCGGTGGAGCGCTACACCGGCCTGGGGGTGGACGTGGTCGACGGCCGGGCCACCATCGTCGACCCCTGGCACGTCAAGATCGTGCGCAGCGATGGCAGCGAGCAGGTGCTGAGCACCCGCGCGATCGTGATTGCCACCGGCGCCGCACCCTTGGTGCCGCCGTTGCCGGGGCTGTCCGATGTCGGGTACCTCACCAGCGACACGCTGTGGCAGCTGCGCGAGCTGCCGCAACGCCTGGTGGTGTTGGGCGGCGGGCCCATCGGTTGCGAGCTGGCCCAGGCCTTTGCGCGCCTGGGATCACAGGTGACGCAGATCGAGATGGCGCCACGCCTGATGGGGCGCGAAGACCAGGATGCTTCGGCGCATGTGCAGCAGGCGCTGGAAGCCGATGGCGTGGTGGTGCGCACCGGCCACCAGGCGCTGCGCTGCGAGCGCGAGGGCGACACGAAGTACCTCGTCGTGCAAGCCGAAGGCCGCGAACAACGGCTGCCGTTTGACCAGCTGCTCTGCGCCGTCGGCCGCGTGGCGCGGCTGCAGGGTTTCGGGCTCGAAGAATTGGGCATCCCCACGCAGCGCACCGTGGTGGTCAACGAGTACCTGGAGACCGTCTACCCCAACATCCTGGCCGCGGGTGATGTGGCCGGGCCCTTCCAGTTCACGCACACCGCAGCGCACCAGGCCTGGTACGCGGCGGTGAACGCGCTGTTCAGCCCGTTCAAGAAGTTCAAGGCCGACTACGCGGTGATCCCCTGGGCCACCTTCACCGACCCCGAGGTCGCGCGGGTCGGTCTGAATGAACAGGAGGCGAAAGAGAAGGGCATCGCCTACGAGCTCACGCGCTACGGCATTCACGACCTGGACCGCGCCATCGCCGACAGCGCGGCGCATGGCTGGGTGCAGGTGCTCACGGTGCCCGGCAAAGACAAGATCCTGGGCGTCACCATCGTCGGTGCCCATGCCGGCGACCTGCTGGCGGAGTACGTGCTGGCGATGAAACATGGCCTGGGGCTGAACAAGATCCTGGGCACCATCCACACCTACCCGACCATGGCCGAGGCCAACAAATATGCCGCGGGCGAGTGGAAACGTGCGCACCAGCCGCATGGGCTGCTGCGCTGGGTGCAGAAGTTCCACGCGTGGCGCCGGGGCGCCGCATGAAGGCGGTGTGGCTGCTGACGGCCGTGGTGGCGCTGCCCGTGGCGGCGTCGCTGTCGCCGCTGCAGGTGGGTGGCGATTGGCGTGTGGTGGGCCTGCCGAAGCTGAGTTTCCCGCTCACGCGTTACACGGTGGTCACGGTGGACGGCGCCCCGGCCCTGCGCATCGACGCCGAGGGTTCGTATGGCAACCTGGTGCACGCTGTGCCCGATGGCCAAGGCCGCACGCTGCGCTGGCGCTGGCGGGTGGAGCGCCCGCAGGCCGGCGCCGACCTGAAGCGGAAGGCAGGCGACGACACGGCGTTGAAGGTTTGTGCCCTCTTCAACCTGCCGCTGGAAGCGCTGCCCTTCTGGGAGCGCCAGAAGATGCGGCTGGCGCGGCAGATCTCGGGCGAGGACCTGCCGGCTGCGACGCTGTGTTACGTCTGGGATGCCACGCTGCCCGCCGGCGCGCTGCTGCCCAATGCCTACACACCACGGCTGCGCTGGATCGTGCTGCAAGGGGCCGGTGCGCCTCTGGCCGCCTGGCGCAGCGAAGCCCGCGACCTGCACGCCGACTTCCTGCGCGCCTTCGGCGACGAAGCCCGCAGCGTGCCGCCGCTGCAGGCCATCGCCGTGGGCGCCGATGGCGACAACACCGGTGGCAGCAGCCAGGCCTTCGTGGCGGACATCGCGCTGGAACGATGAAACACCTGCTGCTCGCCGGCGGCGGCCATGCCCATGTGCACGTGCTGCAAGATGCCGCACGCGAGCCCATCGCCGGCGCCACGGTGACCTTGGTGACGCCGTTCCCGCGCCAGCTCTACAGCGGCATGCTGCCCGGCTGGGTGGCGGGGCATTACACCGTCGGCCAGACCGTGATCCCGCTGCCGGCCCTGGCCCAGGCGGCGCGGGTGCAGCTCATCGAAGGCCGCATCGCGGGCCTGGACGCCGGCCGCCGCGTCGCCACGCTGGCCGACGGGCGTGAGATCGGCTACGACCTGCTGTCGCTGGACACCGGCCCGGTGATGGACCGCGACGCCATTCCCGGCGCGCGCGAACACGCGCTCTTCCTGCGCCCGGTGGAGCACTTCGTGACGCTGTTCGAGCAGGTGCTGGACCGGGCCGCGAAGAAGGCGCTGGATGTGGCCGTGGTGGGCGCTGGCGCCGGGGGCGTGGAGATCGCGCTCGCGCTGGCCTGGCGGCTGCAGCAGCTGGGCACCGGCGCGCGCGTGGCGCTGGTCGCCGGGGCCGAGGGGCCGCTGCCGGGTTTCACGCCCGCCGTGCGTGCCCACGCCAGCGCCGCGCTGAAGGCCCGGCGCGTGACCGTGCTGCCCTTTGCCGCCGCTGAGCTGGGCGCAGGTTTTGTCCGCCTGGACAACGGCACCCGCGTGGCTTGCGACGTGCCGCTGCTGGCCATCGGCACCAGCGCGCCGCCCTGGTTGCGCCCCAGCGGCCTGGCGCTGGACGAACGTGGTTTTGTGCAGACCGGGCCGACGCTGCAAAGTGTGTCGCACCCCGAGGTGTTCGCCGCCGGTGACGTGGCCTCGCGCCCCGACGCGCCGCACCCCAAGAGCGGCGTGCACGCGGTGCGCACCGGCCCGCCGCTGGCGCTGAACCTGCGCCGCGCCGTGGGCGGGGGTGAATTGCAGCCCCACCGGCCGCAGCCGCGCACCCTCTACCTGCTGGCCACGGGGCCGAAGCACGCCATCGCGTCCTGGGGCCCCTGGTCAGCCACGGGGCGCTGGGTGTGGTGGTGGAAGGACCACATCGACCGCGGTTTCATCCGGCGCTACGGCGGCAGCGCCTGAGCGCGAGAGAGGCGTCAGTCGCTGGGCCGGAAGCTGATCTCGATGGCCGTGGGCACGCGCCCGTCGGTGTCGCGCGGCAGGGTGCCGGCGCGGTCGATGGCGCGCAGCACGGCCTCGTCCCAGGCCGGGTTGCCGCTGGGCTTGACGAGCCGGCGCGACAGCACCGTGCCGCTCGCGGTGGCGCGCACCTCCACCAGCGCCTGCAGCGTGGGCGGCAGGCGGTCGTAGTCGGGCATGTTGATGTTGCGCTTGATGTGTGCGCTCAGCACACCCGCGTAGGCACTGGACGGCGCCGCGCTGCGCGCGGCGGTGCCGGTGCTGCTGGGCGCGCCGGTCCCGCCGGCCTGCGCCAGCAGGCGCTTCAGGTTCTCCTGACGCTGGGCCTCCAGGCGCTTTTCTTCGGCGGCCTGCTCGGCGGCTGCCTTGGCCTCGGCGGCCTTCTTCGCATCGGCCAGCTTCTTGTCGTCGGCCGCCTTCTTGTCGGCCGCGACCTTCCTGGCTTCGGCGAGTTCGCGTGCAGCCGCGGCGGCTTGTTCGCGGGCCCGTTCCTTCTCCAGCGCGATGTCGGCGGCACTCGGGCCGGGCGGTGGTGGTGGCGGTGCGGGCGTAGCCACCGGCGGCGGTGGGGGTGGCGGGCTCGGCACCGGCTCGGGCGCGCGTGGCGCGGCCACCTCCGGCACGGCAGACCACAGCTCGGCGCTGAAGACCTCGGCCTGCTGGTGGCGCCAGCCCACGCCCAGGGCCAGTGCCGCGATCAGCCCGCCGTGCACCACCAGCGAGAGTGCCGCACCCGGCACCAGGCCGCCGGGTGCGCGCGGCAGCAGGGCGTCGTGGTGGAGCGCTGCGCTGGCCATTCAGCCGCCTTGTTGCACCGACAGCCCGACGCGCCGCACGCCGCTCTTCTGCAGCGTGTCCATCACCCGCACCACGGTGTCGTACTTCACGTTGCGGTCGGCGCTGATGACCACCGGCACCTCGGCGTTGCCACGCTGGCGCTCGCGCACACGTGCGGCCAGCTGCGCCATCGTGACGGCGCTGGGCTCCTCGGCCTCGGGGCCGCGGGTGCGCAGGCGCAGCTTCTCGTCCAGGCCGACGATGACCTCGACCACGCGTTGCTCGGCCTGCTTGGCGCGGCCGACGCTGGGCAGGTCCACCACGCCGGTGGTGATCAGCGGGGCGGTGACCATGAAGATGATCAGCAGCACCAGCATCACGTCGATGAAGGGCA
>CAYTWU010000053.1:7379-16162 GCA_964442175.1 uncultured Rubrivivax sp. | reverse complement strand
CCAATCGGCCTCACGGGCCTCGTAGCGGCCGGCCACGGCCTGGTCGAAGCGGTTGGCTTTGTCGGCGCTCATGGTCTGGGAGAAAGCGGCGCTGGCCACCAGGGCCAGCGCGATGGTGAGGGTGGTCTTCATCGTCATCCCTTGACGCCGCCGGCCGTGAGGCCGGAGACGATCCAGCGTTGCGCCAGCAGGAACACCAGCGTGATGGGCAGGCCGCTGAGCACCGCGGCGGCGGCAAAGTCGCCCCACAGGTAACGCTGGTCGTAGAGGAAAAACTTGGAGCCCACCGCGAGCGTGAGGTTGGGCTCTTCGCGCAGCAGCACGCTGGCCACCGGGTACTCGATGATGGTGCCGATGAAGGCCAGCACAAACACCACCATCAGGATGGGCACGGCCATCGGCAGCAGCACATGCCTGAAGGCCTGCCAGGGCGTGGCGCCGTCGACCTTGGCGTTTTCTTCTATCTCCAGCGGCACGGTCTCGAAGTAACCCTTGATCGTCCAGATGTGCGTGGCCACGCCGCCCAGGTAGGCCACGATGAGGCCGGCGTGGGTTTCGACCCCCAGCCACGGCAGCGTGCGGCCGATGCCCTCGAAGATGGCGTAGATGGCCACCAGCGCCACGGCCACCGGGAACATCTGCAGCAGCAGCAGGCTGTTCAGGATCAGGCCCTTGCGCGCGAAGTTCATGCGGGCAAAGGCGTAGGCCGCGGTGGTGGAGATGGCCACGATCAGCAGCGCGCTGATGGTGGCGATCTTGACCGAGTTCCACAGCCACAGCAGCACCGGGAACGGCGGCTGCACGAGCTGCCCTTGTGCGTTGGTGGTGGCGATGCCGAGTGCGAGCCGCCAATGCTCCAGGCTGATCTGCTCGGGGATCAGGCTGCCGGTGGCAAAGTTGCCCGGCCGCAGCGAGATGCTCACCACCGCCAGCAGCGGGAACAAGGTGAGCGCCAGCAGCACCCACAGCGCGGCGTGCGTGGCCAGCACGCGCCAGCGCTGGTTCTTGCCGGTGACGATGGCCATGTCAGGGGGCTCCTCGGAGGGCCGATGTCGGCTCGTTGCGGACGTTGGTTGTCCTCGCATTCGGCGACTGCGGCGGCACAGGGCGTACCGGGCGGGCTGCGGCGCGGGAATCCGGCGGTCGGCGCTGCGCGCCGACTGCCCTGCGCTTCTCGGTCGTCCGGCCCGCCGCCCAACTCGCTTCGTTCGCTGCGCTCACTGCACTCCGACAGACGGCGGCGAGTTTGTTGACGAAGCGCGCTGCGCGCGCGGCCGGACGTCCTGCGATGCTCGGCGCCTCCCACGCGCGCCGCAGCCCGCCCGGTACGCCCTGTGCGGCACCAGCGATGGCGTGCGAGCGGACGCCACGGTGCACCCAGGAGGCCGGTGGCGGGGCGTGCGGTCTATGCACACGAACGCATGCCGCCAGGACAAACGTCCGCAACGAGCCGAATGCCATCACGTCACACCCCTCCCGACCGCGATCGCATCAAGCGCAGCTGCACCAGCGCCATTACCGCCACCAGCGCGAAGATCAGCGTCGAGATCGCGGCGGCGAGGCCGAAGTTGGCGCCGGCGTCGGTGAAGGCGATGCGGTAGGTGTAGGAGACCAGGATGTCGGTGGTGCCGGCCGGCAGCTTGGTGTTCAGGTAGTCGGGCCGGCCGTCGGTCAACAACGAGATCAGCACGAAATTGTTGAAGTTGAAGGCAAAGGCCGAGATCAGCAGCGGCGTGAGCGGCCGGATGATCAGCGGCGCGGTGATGCGCGAGAAGTTCACCCAGGGCGAGGCGCCGGCCAGTGCCGAGGCCTCGTACAGGTCGGAAGGCACGGACTTCAGCAGCCCGGTGCACAGGATCATGATGTAGGGGTAACCCAGCCAGGTGTTGACGATGAGCAGCATGGTGCGCGCCAGCGTCGGGTCGGCAAACCACGCGGGGCGGATGCCGAAGAGTGCATCCAGGATGGCGTTGATCTCGCCGAAGTTCTGGTTGAACAGGCCCTTGAAGACCAGGATGCTGATGAAGCCCGGCACCGCATAGGGCAGGAACAGCAGCGTGCGGTAGACGGCGCGGCCTTTCAGCGCCGGCCACTCCAGCACCACGGCGAGTGTCATGCCGATGGCGGTGGCAAACAGCACCGTGAGGGCCGAGAAGGCCACCGTCCAGCCGAAGATGCTGACGAAGGGCCCGCGGAAGTCGCTGTCCAGCAGCATGCGCTGGTAGTTGGCAAAGCCGATGCTGACCTGGAAGCCCGGTTGCAGCGCGTCGCCCTGGGCGCTCTGGAAGAAGCCGGTGTTGCGGTTGGGTGCGTAGACGTTGCCGGTGCCGGGCTCCACCAGGGCACCGTCGGGCCCGGGCGACCACAGCGGTTGGCGCACACCAAATTCGCGCAGGCCGGCGTAGCTGAGCACCGTGCCGTCGGGCCCGGTCAGCTGCAGCGGCAGCAGGCGGTCGCGCTGCGCGATCACGTCGCGCATCGGCAGCGCCGGGCCGGGGTCGGTGGTGGCAGGTGTGGCGGCACCGCCGTCCAGCGTCGCGGCCAGGCGGCTGCCATCGGGCGCGGTCAGCTGCAGCCGGCCACCGGCGTGCAGCGTGAAGGGGTAGAGCCGGTTCTCGTCAAACGTGTGCTGGTCCAGCAGGTAGGCCCGTGCCGCCGCCTCGCCCAGCAAATGGCTGGCCGAGTAGTTGGTGAAGCCAATCTGCACCGTGTACAGCAGCGGAAAGGCCACGAACACCAGCATCGCCGCCACACCGGGGAACAGGTACTTCCAGGCCAGGCTGCGCGCGGTGGCGTAGACCGTGATCGCCGCACCGCCCAGCACCAGCAGGCCCAGCGCGGCAAAGCCCTGGCCGGCCAGGTAGCTGCTGTAGACCAGCCACAGCAGGGCCAGCGTGGCGACGGCCGTGACGAGCCGACCGGTCACCGCGCCACCATGCGCGCCGCCGCGCCGTCCAGCGCGTCCTTGGGGCTTTGCCGGCCCTGGGTGATGGCCTCCAGCGCAGCGTCCATGGCCGGGAAGAAGCGCTGCATCTCCGGGATGTTGGGGATGGCCACGCCGGCCAGCGCGTTGGCCATCGTGGCGCGGATGGCGGCGTCGCCGGCCAGCTCGCGGAAGTAGGCCTTGTTGGCCGGTGTGCCCAGCGGCACGTCGGCGGAGATGGTCTTGAGGCTCTCGACGCGCAGCACATGCTGCTCCAGGAACTCGCGCGCGATGTCCTTCACGCGGCTCGGCGCGGCGATCATGCAGCCCAGCACGCCCACAAAGGGCTTGGCGGACTTGTCGCCCAGCGCCGGGATGGCGGCCACGGCAAACGGGACGCCGGCCTTGCGTGCGTTGTCCCAGGCCCAGGGGCCGCTGATCATCATCGCCACCTGGCCGCTGGCGAACTGCGCTTCCATGTCGGAGTAACGCGCGCCACGCGGCATCACGCCTTCGTCGATCAGGCGGCGCAGCAGCGTGGCGCCGGCCAGCGCGCCGCCGTTGTTGACGCCCACGCGCAGCGGGTCGAAATCACCCTGGGCGTTGCGCGCGAACACCTCGCCGCCCGGCCCGGCCAGCAGCGGCCAGCTGAAGAAGGACTTGTTGTAATCCCACAGGATGGCGCGCTTGCCCTGGGCGCTCAGTGTCTTGTGCAGCGCAAACACCTCGTCCCAGTTGCGCGGCGGTTCGGGCACCAGGCGGGTGTTGACGATCAGGCCCACGGCCTCGATGGCCAGCGGGTAGCCCCACAGCCGGCCGCGGTAGGTGAAGGCCTGCCAGGCGGAAGCTTCGATCTGCTCGCGCACCGCCGGGCCGGGCCGCACCGGCACGATCAGGCCGGACTTGGCCCACTCGCCCACGCGGTCGTGCGGCCAGCAGAAGATGTCCGGCCCCTTGCCGGCGGCGGCCGCGGCCTGGAACTTGTCGGGCGCGCCTTCGGGGTGCTGCACCACCACCTTCACGCCGGTGGCGGCGCTGAAGGCATCGCCCACCTGCTGCAGGCCGTTGTAGCCCTTGTCACCGTTGATCCAGACCAGCAGTTGCGGCGCCTGGGCGGCGGCTTGAGAAGCCAGCAGCGCGGTCAGCGCTGCAACGCACCAGCGCCGCATCAGGCCGCCCGCCGCTGCGCAGGTTCAGCCAGCCGCGGCACGGCGCGGCCTTGCGCATCAAACAGGTACGTGCGGTCTGCCGGCACGCTGAGCGCCAGCGCGTCGCCGGCCTTCAGGCGCATCGCGCCGTCGAGCTCCACCGTCAGCGCGTCGTCGTCCTGCATGCCCGGGAACTGCGCATAGGCAAACGTGGTGCCGCCCAGCGATTCGACGAAGTTCACCTGCGCCTGCAGCCGGTTGTCGGCCCCGCCCAGCACCAGGTGCTCGGGCCGCAGGCCCAGTGTGAGCGGCTGGCCGGGCTGCAAGGCGCGGCCGTCGGCAGCGCAGTGCAGCACGGCGCCGTCGGGCAGCCGCACCTGCACCAGCTCGGCCGCGGCCTGCAGCACCTCGGCCGGGATGAAGTTCATGCCGGGCGAGCCGATGAAGCCGGCGACAAACAGGTTGCAGGGGTGTTCGTACAGGTCCAGGGGCGCGCCCACCTGCTCGATGCGGCCGGCGTTCAGCACCACGATGCGGTCGGCCAGCGTCATGGCCTCGACCTGGTCGTGCGTGACGTAGACCATGGTGGTCTTCAGCTGCTCGTGCAGCTTGGCGAACTCGTAGCGCATCTTCACGCGCAGCGCGGTGTCCAGGTTCGAGAGCGGCTCGTCGAACAAAAACACCTCCGGCTGGCGCACGATGGCGCGGCCGATGGCCACGCGCTGGCGCTGGCCGCCCGACAAATCCTTGGGCTTGCGCTGCAGCAGGTGCTCGATGTGCAGGATCTTCGCGGCCTGCTGCACCGCGGCGTCGATCTGCGCCTTGGGCATCTTCGCGAGCTTCAAGCCGAAGGCCATGTTCTCGTACAGGTTCATGTGCGGGTAGAGCGCGTAGCTCTGGAACACCATGGCCACGCCGCGCTCGGCGGGTGGCACCTGGCTCACCTCCTGTGCGCCGATGAACATCTGGCCGCCGGTGATCTCCTCCAGTCCGGCGATGGTGCGCAGCAGCGTGCTCTTGCCGCAGCCCGAGGGGCCGACAAAGACCATGAACTCGCCGTCGTGGATGTGCAGGTGGATGTCCCGCAGCACCTGCACGTCGCCGTAGGCCTTCTGCACCCCCACCAAACGCACATCCGCCACTGCACACCGCCTGCTCTGCCGCCCAGGATGTAGAGAATATACAAACGTTGGCCAGCCACGACAGCGGGTTTTCCACCAGAACACGACAGTTGAATCATTAAAAATCAATGACTTAGAAACTTTCTACCGACTACGCATGTAGTACAACTACACAAACACCAGGGCTGTGACGATACTTCCGCTCCAAGGAGAACACCGATGGACACCGCCACCCTGGAAGACCGCCCCGGCACGCTGGGCGAACAAGAGCTGCAGGAATTCCGCCGCACCGTGCGGCGCGAGCTGGCGCAGCGCAGCGACGGCACGCACCCGGCCGCCGCGCTGCAGGCCGTGGCCGTGGCCGTGCGCGGTCTGCTGGCCCAGCGCTGGGCCGCCACGCAGGCGGCCGACGCGCAGCGCCGGCAGCGGCGCGTGCATTACCTGTCGATGGAGTTCCTGATGGGCCGCGCGCTGGACAACGCGCTGCAGGCCCTGGGCCTGCGCGACGAGGTGCTGGCCGCCGTCGGCCCCGGCGCGCCCACGCTGCAGGCCATCCTGGACCAGGAGCCCGATGCCGCCTTGGGCAACGGCGGCCTGGGCCGGCTGGCGGCGTGTTTCCTGGACGCGTTTGCCGCGCTCGACCTGCCCTCCTTCGGCTACGGTCTGCGCTATGAACACGGCATGTTCGCGCAGGGCATCGAAGGCGGCTGCCAGGTCGAACGGCCCGACCCCTGGCTGGAGCACGGCCACCCCTGGGAGCTGGTGCGGCCCGAGCTGGTTTACGTGGTGGGCTTTGGCGGCACGGTGACACACGACGGCGGCCGCCCGCGCTGGCAAGCGGCCGAGACCGTGCTGGCCCAGGCCTGCGACTTCATCGTGCCCGGCCACGGCACACCCCGCGTGAGCACGCTGCGCCAGTGGCGGGCACGCGCCTCGCGGCCGATCGACTTTGCCGCCTTCTGCGCCGGGGCGCACCAGGCCAGCGCCGCGCACAAGCAGGAGGCCGACGCGCTGAACTGGGTGCTGTACCCCGACGACAGCACCGATGCCGGGCGCCGCCTGCGGCTGCGGCAGGAGTACTTCCTGGTCAGCGCCTCGCTGCAGGACATGCTGGCGCGCCACCTGCGCGAGCAGCCCGACGTGGCCAGCTTCGGCCGCCACAACGCGGTGCACCTGAACGACACCCACCCCGCGCTGGCCCCGGCCGAGCTGATGCGCCTGCTGCTGGACCAGCACGGCCTGGGCTGGGACGCCGCCTGGGCCATCACCCGCCAGGCCACCAGCTACACCAACCACACGCTGATGCCCGAGGCGCTGGAGACCTGGCCCGTGCCGCTGCTGGCCGAGCTGCTGCCGCGCCACCTGGAGATCCTGTACGAGATCAACCGCCGCTTCCTGGACGAGGTGCGGGCGCGCTGCCCGGGCGACGAGGCGCTGGTGCAGCGCGTGTCGCTGATCGATGAACGCGGGGAGCGCCGCGC
The DNA here is from genome assembly GCA_964442175.1 of uncultured Rubrivivax sp. GTDB lineage: Bacteria > Pseudomonadota > Gammaproteobacteria > Burkholderiales > Burkholderiaceae_C > Rubrivivax. The sequence continues at coordinate 9,489 of CAYTWU010000053.1, read as the reverse complement.
CCGCATGGCCACGCTGGCCATCCTGGCCTCGCAGCGTGTGAACGGCGTCTCGGCCTTGCACTCGCAACTGATGGTGCAGACCATCTTTGCCGACTACGCCCGGCTCTGGCCCGAACGTTTTTTCAACGTGACCAACGGCGTCACGCCGCGGCGCTGGCTGGCCCAGGCCAACCCGGGCCTGGCCGCGCTGCTGGACCGGCACCTGGGCGCGGGCTGGCGGCGCGACCTGACGCAGCTCTCCGCGCTGGCCAAGAAGGCGCAAGACCCGCGCCTGGGTTCCGAGTTCGCGCGTGTCAAGCTCGCCAGCAAACAGGCCCTGGCCCATCGCATCGCGTGCGACACCGGCGTGCAGGTCGACCCGGCCAGCCTGTTCGACGTGCAGATCAAGCGCATCCACGAGTACAAGCGCCAGCTGCTGAACCTGCTGCACGTGGTGGCGCGTTACCAGGCCATCGTCGCCGCACCCGAGCGCGACTGGACGCCGCGCACAGTGATCTTTGCCGGCAAGGCGGCCTCGGCCTACGTCGCGGCCAAGCAGATCATCCGGCTCATCCACGACGTGGCCGACGTGGTCAACCACGACCCGCGGGTGGGCAACAAGCTCAAGCTCGTGTTCCTGCCGAACTACGGCGTGAGCCTGGCCGAGGCCATCATCCCGGCGGCCGACCTGTCGGAGCAGATCAGCACCGCCGGCACCGAGGCCTCGGGCACCGGCAACATGAAGTTCGCGCTCAACGGCGCGCTGACCATCGGCACCTGGGACGGCGCCAACATCGAGATGGCGCAGGCCATCGGCGAAGAGCGGCTGTTCATCTTCGGCCACCGCGCCGAGGCCGTGGCGCAGATCAAGGCCGATGGCTACCAGCCCGGCCAGCACGCGCGCCACGACCCCGTGCTGCAGCAGGTGCTGCACGCCATTGGCAGCGGCGTTTTCTCGCGTGCCGAACCCGGCCGCTACGCCGGCCTGGTGCAGGATCTGCTGCAGCGCGACCCCTACCTGCTGCTGGCCGACTTTGCCGACTATGTGCAGACGCAGGCGCGCGTGGACGCGCTGTACCGCGACCCGGCCGCCTGGCAGGCGATGGCGCTGCACAACATCGCCGGCATGGGCAGCTTCAGCGTGGACCGTACCATCGGCGACTACGTGCAACAGGTGTGGGGGCCCACCGCCCTCTGAACACGATGCTGGCCGACCCCGATCTCCACGCCCTGCTCGAAGCCCGCCACGCCGACCCGTTTGCCGTGCTCGGCATGCACGGCGTGGCCGACGGTGGGCTGTGCGTGCGGGCGCTGCTGCCCGGTGCGACCACGGTGGTGGTGCACGACACCCGGACCGGCCAGGCCGTGGCGCCGCTGGCGTTGCGCCACACCGATGGCTTCTTCGAGGGCCCGCTGCCGGGCCGCACGACACCCTTCGACTACCGGCTGCAGGTCAGCTGGGCCGACGGCCACCACAGCCGGCTGGCCGACCCCTACCGCATCGGCCCGCTGATCGGCGAGCAGGACCTGCACTACCTGGGCGAAGGCAGCCACCTGCGCCCCTTCGAGGTGCTGGGTGCGCACCCGATGACGCTGGGCGACGGTGTCTACGCCATGGACGGCGTGCGGTTTGCCGTCTGGGCGCCCAACGCCAGCCGCGTCAGCGTGGTGGGCGACTTCAACGGCTGGGACGGCCGCCGCCACCCCATGCGCGCACGTGGGTCCAGCGGCATCTGGGAGCTGTTCGTGCCGCATGCGGCCGCGGGCGACCGCTACCGCTACGAGATACGCACCCGCGACGGCGTGGTGCTGCCGCTCAAGAGCGACCCCTTTGCGCGCGCCGCGCAGGTGCGGCCGGAAAGCGCCAGCGTGGTCGCCGGCCCGCTGCCGCCGCGCCAGCCGCTGCCGGCCGGCCGCGCCGAGGCCAACGCCCGCCACGCGCCGGTGAGCATCTACGAGGTGCACCTGGGCTCCTGGCGCCGCCACCCCGACGGCCGCTTCCACAGCTGGGACGAGCTGGCCGCAGCGCTGCCCGCCTACGCCGCCGACCTGGGCTTCACGCACCTGGAGCTGCTGCCCATCACCGAACACCCGTTCGACGGCAGCTAGGGCTACCAGACGCTGGGCCTGT
>CAYTWU010000053.1:0-7369 GCA_964442175.1 uncultured Rubrivivax sp. | reverse complement strand
ATGCGGCGGGCTTCCAGCGTTTTGTCGCCGCCTGCCACGCTGCCGGCCTGGGGCTGATCCTCGATTGGGTGCCAGCGCACTTCCCGACCGATGCCTTCGGCCTGGCGCAGTTCGACGGCACGGCGCTGTACGAATACGCCGACCCGCGCGAAGGTTTCCACCAGGACTGGAACACGCTGATCTACCAGTTCGGCCGCCACGAGGTGCACAACTTCCTGGTCGGCAGCGCCTTGTACTGGACCGAGCGCCTGGGCGCCGACGGCCTGCGCGTGGACGCCGTGGCCTCGATGCTCTACCGCGATTACTCGCGCCCGGCCGGCGCCTGGTTGCCCAACGTGCACGGCGGGCGCGAGAACCTGGAGGCCATCGCGCTGCTGAAACGTGTCAACGAGGTGCTGGGCAGCGAATGCCCGGGTGCGATCACGCTGGCCGAAGAATCCACCGCCTTCCCGGGTGTGTCAGCGCCCACCTCGTCCGGCGGCCTGGGCTTCCACTACAAGTGGAACATGGGCTGGATGAACGACACGCTGCGCTACATGGCCGAAGACCCGGTCAACCGCGCCTGGCACCACGACAAGATGAGCTTCGGCCTGGTCTACGCCTTCAGCGAGAACTTCGTGCTGCCGCTCTCGCACGACGAGGTGGTGCACGGCAAGGGCAGCCTGCTGGGCAAGATGCCGGGCGACGATTGGCAGAAGTTCGCCAACCTGCGGGCCTACTACGGCTTCATGTGGGGGCACCCGGGCAAGAAGCTGCTGTTCATGGGCCAGGAATGGGGCCAGCGCAGCGAATGGAACCACGATGTGGAGCTGCCCTGGGCCGACCTGCAAGACGATCGCCACGCCGGCCTGCAGCGCCTGGTGCGCGACCTGAACCTGCTGTACCGCGACCAGCCGGCCCTGCACCGCCTGGACTGCGTCGGCGCGGGCTTCGAGTGGGTGATGGCCGATGAACGCCAACACTCGGTGTTTGCCTGGCTGCGCCGCGACGAGCAGGGCTACCCGGTGCTGGTGGTCAGCAACATGACGCCGGTGCCGCGACCGGGCTGGCGCCTGGGCGTGCCGGAAGGTGCCACACGCTGGCGCGAGGTGCTGAACACCGATTCCGCCTACTACGGCGGCAGCAACCTGGGCAACCTGGGGGACGTGGCGGTCAACCCCATCCCGGCGCATGGGCGGGCGCAGTCGCTGGCATTGCTCTTGCCTCCGCTGGCCACGGTCTACTTCGTGCCTGCATGAACCTCCCTGCCCAGATCGACTCCGGTCGCCACGAGCCCTTCGGCGCCTTGGCGCGCGACGGCGGTGTCAATTTCGCCGTCTTCTCCGACCACGCCACCGCCATCGAGCTCTGTGTGTTCGACACCTCGGGCAGCCGCGAGCTCAGGCGTTACCCGCTGCACGGCCCGCACGACGGGGTGTTCCACGGTTTCCTGCCCGGTGTCGGTGCAGGCCTGGTCTACGGCCTGCGCGCGCACGGCCCCTATGCCCCGGAACAGGGCCACCGCTTCAACCCGCACAAGCTGCTGCTGGACCCCTGGGCGCCGGAGATCGTCGGCCGCCACCGCTGGCGGCCGGAGCACCACGGCTACGAGATCGGCCACCCGGACGGCGCACGCTCCTTCGACAGCCGCGACAACGCCGCCATCGCGCTGAAGGCCCGCGTGCCGGCACCCCCCGTGCCGGCCCCGGGCTGGTTCAATGCCCCGCGCCACGCCACGGCCGACCTGGTGCTGCTGGAGCTGCACGTCAAGGGCTTCACGATGTTGCACCCCGGCATCCCCGAGGCGCTGCGCGGCACCTATGCGGGCCTGGCGCACCCGGCGGCGATTGCACACTTCAAGGCGCTGGGCGTGACCACGCTCTCGCTGCTGCCGGTGCAGTACGCGCTGGACGAGCCGGCGCTGGTGGAGCGGGGCCTGGTCAACTACTGGGGCTACAACACGCTGGGTTTTTTCTGCCCGGACCCGCGGCACGCGTCGGTGGGCGACGACCCGGCGTTGGTCGCCGAAGAGTTCCGCCAGATGGTGGCCACGTTGCATGCACACGGCCTGGAGGTGGTGCTGGACGTGGTCTACAACCACACACCCGAAGGCGGCGAAACCGGCGCCACACTCAGCTTCCGCGGCCTGGACCACGCCAGCTGGTACCGCCTGGTGCACGACGACAAGAGCCGCTGCGAGAACCTCACCGGCTGCGGCAACACCGTCAACGTGGCCCACCCGCGGGTGACGCAGTTCGTGCTGGATTCGCTGCGCCACTGGGTGCTGCACCTGGGCGTTGACGGCTTCCGCTTCGACCTGGCGCCGGTGCTGGGCCGCACGCACCACGGCTTCGACACGAACGCCGCGTTTTTCACTGCGCTGCGTCAAGACCCGGTGCTGGCGCGCACGCACCTGATCGCCGAGCCCTGGGATGCGGCCTACGACGGCTACCAGGTCGGGCGTTTCCCGGGCCGCTTCCTGGAGTGGAACGACAAGTTCCGCGACAGCGTGCGCCGTTACTGGCTGCAGCGCGGCGTGCGGCGCGGCGAGTTCGCGCGCCGCTTCACGGCATCCAGCGACCTGTTCCACCACGGCCGGCGGCGGCCCAGCGCGTCGATCAACTTCATCGCGGTGCACGACGGCTTTTCGCTCGCCGACCTCACCAGCCACAGCCAGAAGCACAACGGGGCCAACGGCGAGAACAACCGTGACGGCCGCGACGGCGAGCCCTGCGCCAACTTCGGCGTCGAGGGCCCGACCGACGACCCGGCCATCCGCCAGCGCCGCGACCGGGTGCGCCGCGCGCTGCTGGCCACGCTGGTGTTTGCCCAGGGCACGCCCATGCTGTGCGCCGGCGATGAGATCGCCAACAGCCAGGGCGGCAACAACAACCCCTACAACCAGGACAACACCACCACCTGGCTCGATTGGGCACAGGCCGATGCCGACCTGCGGGCCTTCACCGCGCGCTGCATCGCGCTGCGCCGCGCCGAGCCGGCGCTGCGGCACGACCGCTGGTACGCCGCCGGCCCCTGCGGCGCGGACGACTGCGCCATCGTCTGGCTCGCCCCCGATGGCCGGCCCATGCACGAACACGACTGGCACGACCCGCACGCCCACGCGTTTGCCTGCCAGATCAGCCCGGGCAGTGGCAGCGGCAACGCACCCGGCCACCGCCTGCTGCTGCTGTTCAACCCCGAAGACCGGGCCGAGGCCTTTGGCCTGCCGGCCTACCCCTGGCACCTGGCGCTGGACAGCAGTGGTGAACTGCCGCCCGGCCCGGTGCCGCCCGCGCCGCTGACCGTGCCCCCGTGGTCCCTGGTCGTGCTGCGCGAAACCCGAACCTGACAACCAGCATGGACCTGAACCAACGCGCGGCCGGTGTGCTGCTGCACCTCACCTCCCTGCCCGGCCCGCACGGCATCGGCGATTTCGGCCCCGGCGCCTACCACTTCGCCGATTGGCTGCAGGCTGCCGGCCAGCGGGTGTGGCAATGGCTGCCCACCACGCCCATCGGCCCGGGCGATTCGCCGTATCAGAGCGTCTCGGCCTTCGCCGGCAGCCCGCTGATGGTGGCGCTGGAGCCGCTGGTCGAACGCGGCTGGCTGGCCCCGCCGGTGTTGCCCGAAGGTGGCTTCGACCCGCTGCGCGTGGACTTTGCCAGCGTCGTGCCCTGGCGCATGGCGCAGCTGCGCGCCGCGTACCAAGGCTTCGAAAGCCAGGCCACGGACGCCGACCGCACTGCGCTGGCCACCTACGCCGAGTCGCAGGCGGCGTGGCTGGCCGACTACGCCCTCTTCATGGCGCTGGAAACGGCGCACGCCGGCCAGCCCTGGTGGGCCTGGCCGGCCCCGCTGGCCAGCCGCAAGGCCGCCGCGATGAAAGCGGCGCTGAAGGAACACGCCGCCGAGATCGGCTTCTGGCAGTGGCTTCAGTGGTGCTTCGACACCCAATGCGCCGCGCTCAAGGCCTATTGCAACGCGCGCGACATCCACATCATGGGCGACCTGCCCATCTTCATCGCCCACCACAGCGCCGACTGCTGGGCCCGGCCCGGCCTGTACACGCTGGACAAGGCCTTCCAGCCCACCGTGGTGGCCGGCGTGCCGCCCGACGACCTGGGGCCGCTGGGGCAACGCTGGGGCAACCCGCTGTACCGCTGGGACAGGATGAAGAAGGAGGGCTACGCCTGGTGGACGGCGCGTGTGCAGCGCATGCTGCAGCAGGCCGACGTGTTCCGCATCGACCACTTCCGCGGTTTTGCCGGCTACTGGGAAATCCCGGCCAGCAGCCCCGACGCGATCACCGGCCGCTGGCTCAAGGGCCCGGGGCAGGCCCTGTTCGACGCCATCGAGGCGGCCCTGGGCGAGCTGCCCATCGTCGCCGAGGACCTGGGCTTCATCACGCCCGACGTGCACGCGCTGCGCCTGGGCTGCGGTTTCCCGGGCATGAAGATCTTGCAGTTTGCATTTGGCGGCGGTGGCGACCACGAGTTCCTGCCGCACACCTACGAACGCACCACCGTGGTCTACACCGGCACGCACGACAACGACACGGCGCGGGGCTGGTGGGACAACGCGCGCGAGCAGGAGCGTCGCTTCGCCGGCACCTACCTGGCCTGCGGCGCACACGACGTGCACTGGGCCATGGTGCGCGCCGCGCTCAACTCGGTGGCCAACCTGGCCGTCTTCCCGCTGCAGGACGTGCTGGGCCTGGGCAGTGAACACCGCATGAACACGCCCGGCACGCTGGGCGGCAGCAACTGGGCCTGGCGCTTTGACTGGCCCATGGTGGGCCCCGAGCCCGGGCGCGTGCTGGGCCTGCTGACGGCGGCCAGCGGCCGCGGGCCTTTCACGCCCATCGGCGTGGCGCCACCGGCGGGCGAGCTGCCGAGCTACTGACCGCCCGCCCGGTCCCGGCCGCGGCCGCGGCCGGGACAGGACCCGCTCAGAACACCCGGACGGCGGCCCAGGCGTCGTTGACGGACTGGACTTCCGGCGAGCCAGCACCGTACAGGTCGCTCGCGGCGTTCAGCGTCGCGGTGCGGGCCTGCGCGTAGTTGGTGCTGGCCGTCATGTAGACCGTCAGCGCGCGGTACCAGATCTTCTCGGCCTTGCCACGGCCGATGCCCGTCAGGCTGCCCGTGCCGGTGGCCACACGGGTGTTGCCCGCCACGCAGGTGGGGCTGGGCACACCCGCGTTGGTGCCTTCGGCCAGCAGGTAGAAGAAGTGGTTGGCGACGCCGGAGCTGTAGTGCACGTCGATGTTGCCGACGCCGGCGTAATAACAATCGGTCGAGACGCCGTCCACGCTGGGGCGCACCATGTTGCGGATGATGCCGCCGGGGGTGCGGAACAGCTCTTCGCCGATCAGGTAGTCCGGCGTGTCGCTGGCGTTGTTGGCGAAGTACTCCACCATCGAGCCGAAGATGTCGCTGGTGGCTTCGTTCAGGCCACCGGATTCACCGGAGTAGATCAAGCCGGCGGTGTTGGACGTCACGCCGTGTGCCATCTCGTGGCCGGCCACGTCGATGGACACCAGCGGATAGATCTGCGAATTGCCGTCGCCGTAGGTCATGCAGAAGCAGCTGTCGCTCCAGAAGGCGTTGGCGTAGTTGCTGCCGTAGTGCACCCGGCTGTAGGCGCCCACCCCGTTGTTGCGGATGCCACTGCGACCGTGCATCTGCAGGAAATAATCCCAGGTCAGCGTCATGCCGAAGTGCGCGTCGGCACCCACGGTGGCGCGGTCGCCGGTGGTGCCGTTGCCCCAGACGTTGTCCTTGTCGGTGAAGGTGGTGCCGGTACCGGAGGTGCCGCCGTTCAGATCGGTCGTGTACTGGGAGCCGCGGGTGGTGTCCCGCATGCTGTACTTGCCGAAGTTGTTGAAGCGGCGGTCGGTGGACAGCGGCACGCTGCCGGCAAACAGCGTGTTGCCGGTGCCCGTCTTGGGCAGGGTGTGGATGTCGTCCCAGCTGTCGAGCACGGCGCCGGTGCTGGCGTCGACGATCACATGCGCCTCGCTGGGCGTGCCATCGGCCTGCACGCCGGTGAGGAACACGTCCCAGGCCAGCACCGGGCGGTCGCCGCGGGCATAGACCACCAGCTTGGGCGCGGCCCCTGGCGTGCCGTTGCGCTGGGCCAGCACGGCGCGCAGTGCCTCGGCACCCCCCAGGCGGGCGCTGGTGTCCAGCGCCACGGCCTGGTTGAGGGTGCGGGAAACATCGAGCAGCGCGCCGCTGCGGTTGATGTGCACGACCATGTCGCCGCCGATCACCGGCAGGCCCTTGAAGAAGCGGGCCACGCGCACGTGTTCGGTGCCGTCGGCATCGACCACCACGTCGCGCGCCTGGTAGGTGTGGCCGGCCGCATGCATCGAGCGGCCCGGGAAGGCCTCGATCTGCGCCACGGCGCGCTGCAGCGCGGCGGCGTTGTCGGCGGCCACGGCCGCACCGCTGGTGCCGGCCAGGGCCGAGGCGGCGGCCAGGGCGGCCAGGCGGGCGGTCAACAGGGCCTTGCTCAGGCGGTTCATTCGGGGCTGCATCTCTTCGCTCCTCACACAAATAATGGTGCGAAGATGCTAGCCTCGAATGGTCGCCCGTGGCAGTCCATTCAAGGGGGTTCGGCCTCCACAGGTCGGCGGACGGCCTTCAGGCCGCCATCAAACCGCTGAACAACGGGTCCTGCCGCGTGCGGGGCCGGTAGGCGCTGACCTGCTGGCGGATCGCGGCGATGTGCTCGGGCGTGGTGCCGCAGCAGCCACCGGCGATGTTGAGGAAACCGCTCTTCGCAAACTCGGCCATCAAACCGGCGGTGACCGGCGGCGTTTCGTCGAAGCCGGTTTCGCTCATCGGGTTGGGCAGGCCGGCATTGGGGTAGCAGCTGATGAAGGTATCGGCCGCAACCTTGCTGAGCTCCTCGATGTACGGCCGCATCAGCGCCGCGCCCAGCGCACAGTTCAGGCCCACGGCCAGCGGGCGCGCGTGGCGCACCGAATGCCAGAAGGCGGCCACGGTCTGGCCGCTGAGAATGCGGCCGGAGGCGTCCGTCACCGTGCCGGAGATGACCACCGGCAGGCGCTCGCCGGTGTCCTCCATCAGCTCGTCCAGGGCAAAGATCGCAGCCTTGGCGTTGAGCGTGTCGAAGATGGTTTCCACCAGGAACAGGTCGCAGCCACCTTCCAGCAGGCCTTCCGCCTGCTCGTAGTAGGCGGCGCGCAACTCGTCGAAGCCGACGTTGCGCGCGGCAGGGTCGTTGACGTCCGGGCTGATGCTGGCGGTGCGCGGCGTCGGCCCCAACGCACCGGCGACGAAGCGCGGCTTGTCGGGCGTGCTGTACTTGTCGCAGGCCTCACGCGCCAGCCGGGCGGCAGCGACGTTCATCTCGCGCGCGA
>CAYTWU010000052.1:0-16385 GCA_964442175.1 uncultured Rubrivivax sp. | reverse complement strand
CCACCCAGGGCGCTTCCAGTCGCTCTCGGCCTTTGCGCCGATCAGCGCGCCGGGTCTCTGCCCCTGGGGCGAGAAGGCGTTTTCAGGCTACCTGGGCGACGACCGCAGCGCCTGGGCGGCGCACGATGCCAGCGCGCTGATGGCGCAGGCAAATGCGCCGTACCCGGGCGGCATCCTGGTCGACCAGGGCCTGGCGGACAAGTTCCTGGTCGAGCAGCTGCTGCCCGAGCAGCTGGAGGCCGCGTGTGAGGCGGCCCGCCAGCCGCTGACGCTGCGCCGGCACGCCGGTTTCGACCACGGCTACTTCTTCATCCAGAGCTTCGTCGAAGACCACCTGCGCTGGCACGCCGAGCGGCTGTGATGCCAGCTCAGAAGCCGCTGCCGGGCGTGGCCAGGTAGGCCAGTTCCTCGGCGGTGCTGGGCCGGCCCAGTGCGGCATTGCGGTGCGGAAAGCGCCCGAAGCGGCGGATCACGTCGCGGTGGCGCTCGGCGTAGTCCAGCGCGTCGGCCATGCCGGCATCGGCCGCCAGGCTGCTGAACAAGGCCACACTGCGGTCCTGCAGCGCCAGGTCTTCGGCATGCTCCAGCGGCAGGTAGACGAACCAGCGCTGCAGCGCGTGCAGCGCCAGGTGGGCGCCGCTGTCGATCAGCTGCAGTGCGATCGCGCGGGCCTGCGCATCGCCCGCAAAGGCCCGCGCCTGACCGCGGAACAGGTTGCGCGGGAACTGGTCCAGCACCAGGGTCTGCGCCAGCAGGCCATGGGTGCCGGGCCAGCACAGCTCGCCGGCCAGCGCGGCATCCACGTTGTCGCCAAAACGCGCGCGGATGCTGTCGTCGAAGCCCGGGTCCTTGCGGAACCAGGCGGGCCGTGATGCCAACGGCGGCGGGCCGAACCAGAAGTCCAGCACCGCCTGCGCATCGGTCATTTCACGTTCGCCCGGTAGCTGGTGAAGATGCGCGTCTGCAGGCGGCGGATGTCCTGCGGCACGCTGTCGGGCGCGGTCAGCTTGGCCATGTCGGTGGACGACAGGAAGACCGTGGGGTTCTCGGCCACTTCCTTCTTGACGAACTTCTTCGACGCCGCATTCGGGTTGGCGTAGAAGACCTTGTTCGTCAACGACGCATGCACCTCGGGGCGCAGGATGTAATTGATGAACAGGTGCGCGTTTTTCGGGTGCGGCGCGTCCTTGGGAATGGCCATGGAATCAAAGAACAGCGTGGCGCCGCTGGGCGGCACCAGGGCCAGGATGTCGTGCCCGGTCTTGCCGTCGATGGCGCGCTGGCGTGCGATGTTGATGTCGCCCGAGTAGCCCATCACCACGCAGAGCTGGCCGTTGGCCATCTCGTCGATGTAACCCGAGGACGACAGACGCGTGACGAAGGGCCGCGCCGCCATCAGCATCTTGCGCGCGGGTTCATAGGCCTTGGCGTCGCGGCTGTAGGGCGGCTGGTCGACGTAGGCCATCGCGACCGGCAGCACCTCGGACGCGGAATCGAGCACGCTGACACCACAGCCCTTGACCTTGGCGGCCAGCTCGGGCTTGAACAGCAGGTCCCAGGGGTTGGTGGGCATCGGGGTGCTGCCCAGCGCGGCCTTCACCTTGGCGGTGTTGATGCCCACGGTCACGTAGCCCCAGAGCCAGGTGACGAGGTGCTGGTTGCCCGGGTCCACCTTGGCCTGCTGCTCCAGCAGCGCCTTGTCCAGGTTGCCCCAGTTGGTCAGCAGGGACTTGTCCAGCTTCTGGAACAGGCCGCCTTCGATCTGCGTCTTCGCGAAGTGGGCGCTGGGCACGACGATGTCGTAGCCCGTCTTGCCGGCCACCAGCTTGGCGTGCAGGATCTCGTTGGTGTCGTAGTTGTCGTACCGGACCTTGATGCCGGTCTCTTTCTCGAAGTTCTTGAGTGTGTCCTCGGCGATGTATTCCGCCCAGTTGTAGATGTTGAGGACCTTGGGTTCGGCGTTCTGGGCCTGCGCGGCGGCGCCGGCCAGCGCCAGGGTGGCGGCCAACAGTCGGGGCGTGAGCTTCATGGGCGTGTGGGTGGTGAGGGTTGAGGGAAAACCGGGATTGTCTGGCAACAACGTCAATCCCCAGCCGCCGGAGGACCCGATTCCGCCGCCGGGGTTCCCCGCCGCCGGTACATGCCCCAGCCCTGCATGGTCATCACGGTCTGGCCGTGCTGGTTGTCCACCTCCCAGCGCTGCAGCGACAGGCCCACACCCGGCCGGCTGGCCATGGGGCGCGACTGCAGCACCCGCATGCGCACACGCAGCGTGTCGCCCGGGAACACGGGCTTGAGCCAGCGCAGCTCGTCGATGCCGGGTGAGCCCAGGCTGGCGCTGTCCTTCAGGTAACCATCCACCATCATGCGCATCGTCATCGCGCAGGTGTGCCAGCCGCTGGCGCACAGGCCGCCGAAGAGCGAGGCCGCTGCAGCGTCGTCGTCCAGGTGGAAGGGTTGCGGGTCGTAGGCGCTGGCGAAGGCGATCATCTCCTCGCGTGTGGGGGTGGCCTCGCCGAAGCTGAATTCGGCGCCTTCGGTGAAGTCTTCCCAGAAGTAGCGCGGGGTCATGGTGCTCGGGAGCATACCCAGCCGGCGCTACAGTCGCGCATCTCCAGCTGCCATCGCCCGCCATGACCCTGCTGATCCTCGGCCTCGTGCTCTTCCTGGGCGTGCATTCCACGCGCATCTTTGCCGAGGGCTGGCGCACGCGTTTCATCGCCGAGCGTGGCCCGCAGGCCTGGAAGGGGCTGTACACGCTGCTGTCGCTGGCCGGCTTTGCCTTGCTGGTCTGGGGTTATGGCCAGGCCCGGCTGGACCCGGTGCTGCTGTGGTCCTCGCCCCGCTGGACACGCCACCTGGCTGCGCTGCTGGTGCTGCTGGCGCTGGTGCTGCTGATGGCCACCTACGTGCCCGGCAACGCGCTGAAGGCCCGGCTGCACCACCCGATGGTGCTGTCGGTCAAGGTCTGGGCCACGGCCCACCTGCTGGCCAACAACACGCTGGCCGATGTGCTGCTGTTTGGCGGCTTCCTGGTCTGGGCGGCGCTGAGCTTCCGCGCCGCGCGTGGGCGTGACCGCGCCGCTGGCACCGTCTACGCGCCTGGCCGGGCCGTGCCCACGTTGCTGGCGGTGGTGCTTGGTGTGGTGGTCTGGGCGGTGTTTGCCTTCTGGGCCCACGCGGCGCTGTTCGGCGTGCGGCCTTTCGGCTGATCGGCCCTGGGGGTCCCCCGGGCGGGGGCCCTCCTCGGCCCGCCGCCGGGGTGATGGCCCGGCGCAGGGCGGCGGCGGAGCATGGCGACCTGTCTTCACCACCCGCCGGAGCCCGCCATGTTCAGCTTCACGCGCCGCCCTTCTGCGGCGTCTGCCGCCGTCGTCCTTCGTTCCAGCACCAGCCTCAAAGCCGCGCCGCCAGAGCTGTCCTTCGGTGGCTGCGGCTGGTTCGACTCCAGCCATGAACTGCAGGCCGGCCTGCGGGTGGACGAAGAACTGCCCCCGGATGCCGTCGCGCGCCTGGTGCCTTTGTCCTGGTGGCTGGCGTGGGAACTGGACGCGGCCCTGCCGTCCGTCCATGCCGGCCGCACCTGAGCCGCCTGCCGGCGCCACTCGTCGCGCGCCCCTGGTGGCCGCCGGGCCCGGCACCTAGAGTGCCACCCGTGCCCTGATCGGGCACACCCACTCCTCCTTCGGCGCCCTGGCCCCCCCGGGCGCCATTTTTTTGCCGCGGCGGCCGGGTTAGAGTGGCTGTCGAACGAGCAAGAAGGACAAGACCTTGAGAACCCTGATGCGTGGTGTGGCCCTGGCCCTGGCCGCCGTGGTGGTGGCCTGCGGCGGCGGCGAAGACCTGTCCAAGGCCCAGGTGCGGCTGGTCAACGCCAGCAGTGGCTACGCTGCGCTGGACCTGGTCGTGGACGACCAACGCCTGCAGGCCAGCGTGGCCTATGGCGGCACGGCGAGCTACGCCGAGGTCGACCCCGACGAAACCGCCACCAAGGTCACCCTGCCGGGCTCGACCACCGCCCTGGTCAGCACCACACCCGCTTTGAACGAAGGCGACCGCTACACGCTGGTGGCCTACGGCGCCGAAGGTGCGCTGGCCGCCGTGCTGCTGGACGACAACGCCGACCAGCCCGACAGTGGCAAGGCCCAGGTGCGGGTGTTGAACGCCGCGCCCGGGGTGGGCAACGTCGATGTGTACCTGACGGCCCCCGACGCCCCGCTGGCCGACGCCGAGGCGCTGCAAAGCGCCGCCGCGGCCGGTGTCGTCAGCGCCTTCACCGAGGTGGACGCCGCGACCTGGCGACTGCGCATCACGGCCGCCGGTGACCGCGACGACCTGCGGCTGGACCTGTCCGGCATCGTGCTGGCCAGCCGGCAGACGGTGACGGTGCTGGTCACGCCCGGCGCGGGCGGGGCGCTGGTCAATGCGCTGCTCATCACGCAGCGTGGCGCGATCGTCTTGCTCGACGGCGCGAGCGCGCGTGTGCGCGCCATCGCCGGTGTCACCGACAGCGGCGCGGTCACGGCCACGGTGGGCAGCACCACGCTGATGACCGGCATCGGCTCGCCCGCGTCCGGGCGCTATGCGCTGGTGCCGTCGGGCGCCACCACGGCCACGGTGCTGGTCAACGGCACGGCCGTCACGGTGCCGGCGGCCACGCTGGCCAGCGGCACGGACCACACGCTGCTGGTCTGGGGCACGGCCGCCGCGCCGGCCGTGGCCTGGATCGCCGATGACAACCGTGCGCCCACGGTGAGCACGCGTGCCAAGCTGCGCCTGGTGCACGGCCTGGCCGGGCTGGCGGACAGCGCGACACTGGCCTTGACCGTCGATTTCATCCCCGCTGCGGGCGGTGTGGCGGGGGGCACCGCGTCCACGCCCGCGCAGGTGGACGCCAACAGCGACGCCACGCTCACCGTGACCGCGCTGGGCCGCAGCAGCACCGTCTGGACCTCCGCCGAGCGCACGCTGGCCGCCGGTGCCGTCTACAGCCTGTTCATGGTCGGTCCGGTGGACAACCCGACCGGCATCCTGTCCAAGGACCGTTGAGGAGATTCCCCGTGAAAGCCATCTGGAACGGCGTGACCCTGGCCGAGAGCGACGACACCGTGGTCGTCGAAGGCAACCACTACTTCCCCGAAGCCAGCCTGAACAAGGCCTACACCACCTTCAGCAACCACCGCACCGGCTGCGCGTGGAAGGGCCAGGCGCACTACTACAGCCTGCTGGTCAACGGCGAGATGAACCCCGACGCCGTCTGGTACTACCCCGAGCCGACCGAGGCGGCGCGCCAGATCAAGGGCCGGGTGGCCTTCTGGAAGGGTGTGCAGATCGTCGACTGACCGCAGGCGGCGCGGCGCTCAGGCCAGCGCACCCCGGCGGAAGTCTTCCACCGCCTGGAAGATCTCTTCGTTGGTGTTCATCACGAAGGGCCCGTACTGCGCGATGGGTTCGTTCAGCGGTGCACCGGCCACCAGGATGGCGCGCGCGCCGGCCGGGCCGGCGGTCAGTGCCACGCCGTCCGAGCCCGGTGTGTTGGCCAGGATGGCCATGCGCTGCACCGGCACGGGGGTGCTGGCGATGTCGAGCGCACCTTCGTAGACGTAGATGAAGGCGTTGTGGCCCGCCGGGATAGCCTGCTCGAAGTGGGCGCCCGCTTCCATGATGAGATCCAGGTACAGAGGCTCGGTGACCGGCCGCTGCATGGCCCCGGCCACGCCCAGGGCCTGGCCGGCGATGACACGCACCGCCACCCCCGGGGCCTGTGCCTCGGGGATCTGCGGGCTGGGGATGTCGCGGTAGGCCGGCGGCTGCATCTTGTCGCGTGCCGGCAGGTTCAGCCAGAGCTGGAAACCGGCCATGCGGCCTTCGGCCTGCTCCGGCATCTCGCTGTGGATCACGCCGCGGCCGGCGGTCATCCATTGCACGCCGCCCGGCTCCAACAGGCCTTCGTTGCCGGCGGAGTCGCGGTGGCGCATGCGCCCGGCCAGCATGTAGGTGATGGTCTCGAAGCCGCGGTGCGGGTGGTCCGGAAACCCGCCGATGTAGTCACCCGGGTTCTCGGTGCCGAAGTTGTCCAGCATCAGGAACGGGTCCAGCCGACGCTGCAGGTTCTGCGTCAGCACGCGGATCAGCTTGACGCCGGCACCGTCGCTGGTGGCCTGGCCGGCGATCAGGCGCTCGACGGTGCGCGGTTGACGGAGCGGGGAGGGGGTGGTGTCCATGCCCAGCATCGTAGGCCGCGATGGGCCGGCTGCGTTTGCAGGGCTTTGCATGCAGGCTTCAACGCAGTGGGCCTTGAAAACAAAAAAGCCAGCGCGAGGCTGGCTTTTTGTGCAGAGCGGGGATCGCTCAGGCCTTCTGGGCCTTCAGCATGCGGCGGCGGCCACCAAAAGCGCCCAGCAGCGCAACCCCCACCAGGGCCAGCGAGGCGGGCTCCGGCACGCCCGGGGGCGGGGGCAGGCAACTCGGGTCGTTGGAGTTGACGCAGGTGAAATTGCCCGTGATCTTGCTCAGCTTCAGGTAGTCATTGCCCATCGACCAGTTGTCGGTGCCAAACGTGTTGGAGTAGGCGCTGATGATCCAGTAGCTCGAGCTCACAGCCTGGCTGTTGATCGAGATCTCGCTGGTGCCGATGTCGTAGTGGTTCTGCACCAGATCCCAACCTGTGTTGAGCAGCGTGCTTGCCGTTGAACTGGTGATCGCGGACACGGCATTGGCCACGTCCGAACCGGTGTAGGCCAACACGCTGATGTCTGAGTCGGTCTGGACCCAACCGGCCCGCACTGTCGTCAGTGCAATGCTCTCGTTGAACGACAACAGGAAAAACTCGAGGTTTCCGTTGTTGTCCAGCGCATGCTGACCGCCATTGCTGGTTTCTGAACCAGTGGTCACACCGTAACCGTACTGGTCGAACTCCTGGTTGTCGCCGGTGCCGTCGTCGTAGTCGCCTACCGTTGCCGCGGCAAAGGTGCTGCCAGCGCCCGTGTTCGAATAGGCCTTCACCGTCAAGGACACAGCTTGCGAACCTTGGGCTTGGCAGCTGTAGACGTTCCCGACGTTGGAGCCGGAGCCAGCGCAAACACCATCGGGTGGCGTGTCGTCCAGGAATTGATAGGTCACTGCGCTCGCCGGTGCTGCCACCAGCACCGCACCCGCGAGGGCCATCAACGCCACAAAAGTCTTCTTCATCTCAATCTCCGCCTGCATGTCTGCAGTCACAGGTTCTAAGCAATCAGCGTGCCTGACAAAAACTCGCCTTATTTCAAGCACTTACAGAGTCATCGACAAGACCGACTTCAGAACTGTAAGCATTTTCGACAGCCGCCCGGTGTGCGTGGTGACGCTCACCGCTGAAGCGATTGGAGCAAAGTCCGCGCTTGCTCGGAACCCTCGAAGCGAGGGGCGGCAGCCAGCGCAACGTCCAACTCCGCCTTGGCTTCGCCCTTTCTGCCAACTTGTACCAGGGCTTCGGCCAGGTGGTAGCGGATGGTCGGGTCCGCCGGGCGGCGGAGCCGCGCGTCACGCAGCAGTTGCAGCGCGCGCTCGGTCTGCCCGTTTTGCAACAACACCCATCCGGCCGTGTCGATCACGCCGGGATCGGCAGGCGCGGCGGCCAGCGCACGTTCGGCCACCGTCAAGGCCGCCGCCTTGTCCAATGCGAGCAGCACATTCGCCAGGTTGTTCAGGACCTGCGGGTCGTTCGGGCGCCGCTTCAGCACGGCCTCGTATTGTTGCCGTGCGATGGCGGACTGCCCGGTGCTGGCCAGCAAGCCGGCCTGCACCACACGTGCCCGATCATCCTGGGGCCGGGCCTTGAGCCACTGGTCACCGAAGGCCAGTGCGGCTGCCGGGCCGTCCCGCCAACGCAGCGCCCGGTGCACGTTGACCATCGTGCCGGTACTGGGCTGCGTCTGGTGCGCCTGCTGGTACGCCGTGGCGGCCGCCTTCACATCGCCACGCGCCCAGGCGATGTCGCCCAGCAGGCTGTGGCCAATGGCTTGTTTCGGGTGCTGGCGCACGATCTCGGTGGCTCGGTTCCTGGCCACCTCGGCATCGCCGCGCTTGAGATCGACCTCGGTCAGCGCGGCCAGGGCGGGCAGGAACCCCGGTTCGGCCTGCAACGCCTTTTCCAGGCTGTAGGCGGAGGCCGGCAAGTTGCCGGCCATCATCTGCAGCAGGCCGATCTCGACTTGCACCTCGGCTTCCAGCGGTGCCACACGCGCCGCCTGGGTGAGCGCGGCCTTGGCGCCTTCACGATCAGCCTGCGCCAGCAAGACCCGGGTCAGTGCCAGCTGCGGCTTCACCTCTTCCGGCATGCGGGCCGTCAGCGACTTGGCCACCGCCGCGGCTTCGGCCGGCCGTTTGTAGCGCATGTGCAGGTCGATCAATGCCAGGCCGGCGCGTGCGTCGCGTGGGCCGGAAAGTTCGTTCGCGCGCTCCAGCGTGCGTTGGGCATCCAGCAGCTTGCCGCGCTGTTCTTCCACCGAGGCCAGCGTGAACAGAAGTTCCGGGTCCTTGTCGTTGGCCTGCAGCAGCCGCGCCAGGCGTGCCGCGGCCGCATCGGGCTTGCGTTCCAGCATGTCCAGGCGCACCAGCGGCATGTTCGCCTGCTTGCTGCCGGGTGCCAGCGCCAAGGCTTCTTCAAAGACCTTGCGCGCGGCCACCGGGTCCTTGGCGGCGAGCCGGGCCTGGCCCAGCAGCACCGCCAGACCGACGTCCTTGGGCGCCTGTTTGCGCAGGGGCTCGATCAAGGCCGCCGCCTTGGCGCCCTGGCCCTGGCGGATGTAGATGTTGGCCAGCAGCGTGGCCGTGCCCACTTCCTTGGGGTTCTTGCGGTGGTAAGCCTCCAGGTCGGCCTGCGCGTTGCGCACCTGGCCACTGCGCAACAAGCCCATGCCCAGCACGGTACGCAACTCGGCGGTGTCGGTGGTCTTCAGCGCCTCGCGGGCGATCACCACCGCGCGCCCGGGGTTGCCCTGCGCCATGTGGGCGCTCGCCAGCAGTGTCTGAGCCTGCGGATCACGGGGATGCGCGCGCAGGTAGAGCTCCAGGGTCGTGATGGCGGCGGCCGGCTTGTTGTTGCTCAGCTGAATGCGTGCCAGCAGCTTGGCGACACCGCCTGTCGGGTCCAATCGATGGTAAGCCTCGAGGTACGGCAGCGCGGCTTCGCGCTCGCCGAGGCCAAAGTGGGCCAGCCCGTTCAGCATCAGGATCTGGGCCTTGTACTTGATGTAGTCCAGCGGCACAGGGTCAACCAGTGCCGTGACGGTTTTCAGGTCAGCCCGAGATGCTTGTGTGTCGCCCGCACGTTCGGCCAGCAGCGCCCCCAGGAACGGGCCCCGCGCGTCAGCGGGTTGCACCCGGCGCGCTTCTGCGACGTCCTTGGCAGCGTCCTGGTGCTGGCCCATGTCGATCAGCACACCGGCCCTGGCCAACAGCGACTCCAGGTGGGCTGGATCCAGTCGCAGCGCCTTGGTGTAAGCCGCGACGGCGGCTGGCAATCTGTTCCCGAGGTGTTCGATCTGTCCGCGTTGGTACAAGGTCGCAGCCGTTTCAGACGACAAGGCCACCGCCTTGTCCAGAGCCGCCGAGGCCGCTTCAAACTTGCGCTCGCGCAGCAGCAGCGTGGACTCTGCCAGCCAGGAGTCGGGCGACTGCGGCGCCAGGTTGCGTGCCTCGGCCAGGTGGCGGTAGGCCTCGCGCAGGTTGCCGATGTCGGCGGCGGCCGATCCCTTGGCCAGCGCCAGCTTCGCTTGCACGGCGGGTGGCAGCCCCGTCGACGCAAACCGCGCGTCGGTCAGCAGGCTGGCCTGTTTGCCCTGGTCCGACAGGCTGCGGGCCAGGTCCAGGATCAACTCGGCCTTGTTCACCCCCAGCCGATAGGCCTCGGACAGCGCGATCTCCGCCTGCCCGGGCTGGCCGTCTTCCAGCAGCGCGCGCCCCATCAGCAGGTGAACGGGCAGCATCTCCTTGTCGATCTGCAGCGCGTTCTTGAGCTGGATGATCGAACCCTTGTAGTCCTTCTTGTCAAAGCGGACCAGGGCGTCTTCGTAGAAACGCGCCGCTTCGGGCTTGACCGTCGCGGCACCACCACCGGCGGCCAACAAAAGGGCGGCCGCCAGGGCCGCACAACGCGCACGCATGCTCAAGTTCGATGGTTTCACCCGCTGATCCTAGGCCAGCACCGGCCGTTTGCCCCGTGCGGATTGACGCGATGCCACACACATTGGTTCAACCCGGCGCACAATTTGCCCAACTGCGTCACACCCTGGAGCCCGAATGACCCCTGCATTGCGCGCCATGACGATCATTTGTGCGCTGATTGGCGCACTCGCCGTCCACCCGGCTCTGGCTGCCATCGGGCCCCCGTCGAGCAATGTCAGCTGGCTGCCCGCGGCTGTGGACGCGGATGTCGACCGCGTGTTTGCCCAGGCCAAGGCGCAGAACAAGCCCTTGCTGATGTACTGGGGCGCCACCTGGTGCCCGCCCTGCAACCAGCTCAAGGCCACCTTCTTCAACCGGCAGGATTTCGCCCAGGCCTCGCGCGGCTTCGTGGCCGTGCATGTGGACGGTGACCGCCCCGGCGCGCAGAAGATCGGCAGCCGCTTCAAGGTGAGCGGCTACCCGACCGTGGTGCTGTTCAACCCGGCCGGGGCCGAGATCACCCGCCTCCCCGGCGAGGCAGACCCCGAGCGCATGATGGCCGTGCTGCAGCTGGGCCTGGCCGGCGGCCGCACCGTCGCCGAGGTGCTGGCCGA
Source organism: uncultured Rubrivivax sp. (assembly GCA_964442175.1). Lineage (GTDB taxonomy): Bacteria > Pseudomonadota > Gammaproteobacteria > Burkholderiales > Burkholderiaceae_C > Rubrivivax. The sequence goes on along the minus strand of CAYTWU010000052.1, from coordinate 5,625 downwards.
CGCCCGCGCCGCCAAGCCGCTGACGGCCGGCGAGTGGCGCATGCTGGCGTTTTATTCGTTCGGCACCGACGAACAACGCCTGGTGTCCGACACCGACCTGCCCGGCGTGCTGGCCCAGCTGGCCCTGGCCGCGCCGGCCGCCGATGCCGACACCAGCACCCGCCTGTGGCTGAAAGCCGTGGCTGCCAGCGACGAAGGCAAGGGGCTGAAAGCCGATGCCGCGCTGCGCGAGCGTGTGGCCAAGGTGCTGGCCGACCCGGCCCAGGCGCGCCGCCATGCCGACGTGCTGGCCAACGAATCCGCCGAGATCGTGCGCGCGCTGACCGACGACGACAGCGCCGACCGTGCGCCGCTGGTGGCCAGCTTCGCCACCGCCCTGCGCCGGCTGGAGGTCGACACCGGCCTGTCGCGCGGTGACCGCATCTCGGCCCTGATCGGCCGCATCGCGCTGGCCCGCCTGGGGCAGCCGCGCGACAGCGTCAAGCCCGACGTGCCGGCCGCGTTGGTGGCCGAGGTCAAGGCCCATGTGGCGCGGGACGACCGCGAGATCACCGACGGCTACGAGCGACAGGCCGTGATCACCGCCGCCGCGTATGCCCTGGGCCAGGTCGGCCAGTGGGACGACAGCGATGCCCTGCTCAAGGCCAACCTGGCCCGCAGCCACTCGCCGTACTACCTGATGAGCCAGCTGGGCGGCAACGCCCGCAAGCGCGGCCAGACGGCGCAGGCGCTGGACTGGTACGGCCAGGCCTTCGCCAAGAGCGAAGGACCGGCCACGCGGCTGCAGTGGGGCAGCAGCTACCTGACGGCGCTGGTGGACCTGGCGCCGCAGGACAACAAGCGCATCGAGGCCACGGCCGCGCAGCTCATCACCGAGGCTGGCAAGGACAGCAGCGCCTTCAGTGGCCGCAGCGTGCGCTCGCTGCAGCGCCTGGGCAAGAAGCTGGTCAGCTGGAACGCCGATGGCAAGCAGGCCGCCACGTTGCAGCGTTTGCAGCGCCAGCTCGACGGTGTCTGCCGTGGTGTCGAACCGGCCGCCCGCGAGGCCTGCCAGGGCCTGTTGAAACCGGCCGCCAAGTCGGCCTGATTGGCGTCTGAACCCGGGCTGACCGCCGCCCGCCCGCCCGGGCGGGCCGTTCGCCGGTCCACCCGGCCGTTCATCCGCCCGCAGACGCCCAGGGGCAGGCCCCGCCGCCACAATGCGGCGCCATGAGACCCCATCACCTCCTGCCCCTGGCACTGGCCCTGGGTGCCAGCCTGGCCGAAGCCGCCGTGCTCGAGCCCTGTCGCCTGCGCGGTGTCGAACATGACGCCGTTTGCGGGACCATCGCCCGCCCGCTCGACCCGGCCCAGCCCGACGGCCCCCGGATCGACATCCACTACGCCGTGCTGCCCGCGCTGGCGCGCAACAAAAAACCCGACCCGGTCTTCTTCTTCGCGGGCGGCCCGGGCCAGAGCGCGATCGAGCTGGCCGGCCCGATGAGCCGCATGCTGGCCCGGTTGTCGAACCGGCGCGACATCGTGCTGGTCGACCAGCGCGGCACCGGCCGCAGCGCCAAGCTGGCCTGCGAAGCGCCCGACCCCACGCGCCCGATGCGCGAGCAGGCCGACCCGGCGGTGATGCGCGAGCGCCTCGCCCGCTGCCGCGAGGCCTTGCAGAAACTGCCGCACGGTGACCTGCGCCAGTACACCACCACCATCGCGATGGCCGACGTGGACGCCGTGCGCCAGGCCCTGGGCGCGGCGCAGATCAACCTGGTCGGCGGCTCCTACGGCACCCGGGCGGCGCTGGAGTACCAGCGGCAGTTCCCGCACGCCGTGCGCCGCTCGGTGATCGACGGCGTGGCACCGCCGGACATGGTGCTGCCCATCAGCTTCTCCACCGACGGCCAATCGGCCTTCGACACCCTGGTCGCGCAATGCCAGGCCGACGCCGCCTGCCGCGCCCGCAGCCCCGATCTGCGCGCCCAGTGGCGTGGCCTGCTGGCCTCGTTGCCGCGGGAGGTGTCGCTCACGCACCCCGTCACCGGCCAGCCTGAGCGGGTGGTGTTGACGGCCGACATGGCCGGGGCCTTGTTGCGCGCGCCGCTGTACGCGCCGGCACTGGCCTCGGCGCTGCCGCTGGCGATTGCCGAGGCGGCGGCCGGCCGCTTCGACGCCTTCTTCGGCGTGGCCGGCGCCTTGAACGGCCGCCGCGGCCTGGGCGACATGGCCGAGGGCATGCACTTCTCCGTGGTCTGCGCCGAAGACGCGCCCCGCATGGCGGCGGCCACCGACGCGCCTGGCGCCGACCTGGGCGACTTCGCCGCCCGGCTGTACCAGGAAACCTGCGCCACCTGGCCGCGCGGCGCGGTGCCGGCGGACTTCTACAAGATGCCCCCGGCCACTGCGCCCACGCTGGTGCTGTCCGGCGGCCTGGACCCGGTGACCCCGCCGCGCCACGGCGCCCGCACCGCGCAGGCCCTGGGCGCGATGGCCCGCCACGTGGTCGTGCCCAACGCGGGCCACGGCGTGATGGGCATCGGCTGCATGCGCGACGTGCTGTTCCGCTTCATCGATGCCGAAGCCGGCGCCGATGCGCTGAAGGTGGACACCGCCTGCGTGGAGGGCATCCCGCGCCCACCGGTGTTCCAGCCTGTCCGTCCCGGGAGCCCGTCATGATCGAAGTGCAAGACCTGGCCAAGCGCTTCGTGCAAGGCCGCGGCAAGAAAGCGCGCACCGTGCAGGCCGTGGACCGTGTCAGCTGGACGGCCGCCGACGGTGCCATCACCGGCGTGCTGGGCCCCAACGGCGCCGGCAAGACCACCACGCTGCGCATGGTGGCGGCGCTGGTCGAGCCCGACAGTGGCCGCATCGCGGTGGACGGCATCGACGTGGCCAAGAAGCCGCGCGAGGCCCTGGCCCGCCTGGGCGTGCTGAGCGACGCGCGCGGCCTGTACCCGCGGCTGACGGCGCGCGAGAACATCGTCTACTACGGCCGGCTGCACGGCATGCGCGCCGAACAGGCCGCCGAGCGCGCCGAGACCCTGGCGCAGATGCTGGAGATGCAGCCGCTGCTGGACCGCCGCACCGAAGGCTTCAGCCAGGGTGAACGCATGAAGACCGCGCTGGCCCGCGCGCTGGTGCACGACCCGGCCAACATCATCCTGGACGAGCCCACCAACGGCCTGGATGTGCTGGCCACGCGCGCCCTGCGCGAGGCCCTGCGCCGCCTGCGCGACGAACACGGCAAGTGCATCGTGTTCTCCACCCACATCATGCAGGAGGTGGCCTACCTTTGCGACCGCGTGGTGCTGGTCTCGCACGGCCGCACCGTGGCCGAGGGCACGGTGGCCGAACTCAACACCCGCGCCGGGCAGACCGACTTCGAGGAGACCTTCGTGCACCTGGCCTTCACCGACGACGAACGTGCCCGCGGAGGCCAGTCATGATCCGCGACGCCCTTACCGTCTTCCGCAAGGAACTGCTGGACGCGCTGCGCGACCGCCGCACGTTGCTGATGGTCCTGCTCAGCTCGGTGGCCATCGGCCCGCTGGTGCTGGTGCTGATCTCGACCCTGGTCTCGGGCATGGAAAAACGCGCCGAGGCGCGCGAGATCGTCGTGCTGGGGCAAGCGCACGGCCCCTCGCTGGTGAACTACCTGCAGCGCCAGACCTACACGCTCAAGGCCGCGCCGGCGGATTGGGAGAAGCAGCTGCAGGACAGCAAACTCGGCGACCCGGTGCTGGTGATCCCGGCCGACTTCGAGGCCCAGCTCGCCCGCGGCGAAGCCCCGGTGGTCGAGGTGGTGGGCAGCAGCGCCAACCAGCGGGCCAGCACCGGCATGCGCCGACTGGTGAACCTGCTGCAGGGCTACAACCGCGAGCAGGCCACGCTGCGGCTGGCGGTGCGCGGGCTCTCGCCGGCGGCGCTGGAGGCCATGCAGGTGGAAGAGCGCGACATCGCCAACCCCGCCACCCGCGCGGCCCAGCTGGCCACGATGGTGCCGTACTTCGTGCTGATGGCGGTGCTGTACGGCGCACTCAACGCCGCGCTGGACACCACGGCCGGCGAGCGTGAGCGGGGTTCGCTGGAGCCGCTGCTGATGAACCCGGCCGCGCGGTCTGCCCTGGTGCTGGGCAAGTGGGGCGCGGTGGCCAGCGTCGGCATGTTGATCGCGGTGCTCTCGTGTTTCAGCTTCCTGCCCGGCCAGTGGTTGCTGAAGAGCGAGACGCTGGCCGCGCTGTTCCGCTTCGGCGCACCTGAGATGCTGCGCTTCCTGGCCCTGCTGCTGCCGCTGGCCGGTGCCCTGGCCGCGTTGCTGATGGCGATTGCCATCCGCTGCAAGAGCTTCAAGGAGGCCCAGGCCAACGCCACCATCGTGGTGCTGGGCGTGTCCATGCTGCCGCTGGCCACGCTGTTCAACCAGGAGGGGGTGCAGGCCTGGCACCTGTGGGTGCCGGCCCTGGCCCAGGTGACGCTGATGGGGCGTGTGCTCAAGGGCGAGCCCACCGCGCTGCTGGAACACGCCGTGCCGCTGGGCGTGTGCATCGCGCTCACGGTGCTGGCGGTGGCCTATGTGGCGCGCACGCTGAAGACGGCGGCGGTGCGCTGAGCCGCCGCCGCCGACGCTGCCGCGGCGAAGCGCTCAGTTCGGCGCGCCGCGCAGCGCGCGCTCCACCTCGGTCTGCCAGGGCAGGCCGTGCACCATCGCGTTCAGGTACAGCGACGACTGCAGTGCGGTGAGCACCTCGCCTTCGTCGCCCACCAGGCGCAGGTTGGTCACCACCGACATCGGGTCGGCCAGTGCGACCACGCCGCGGGAGATCTGCACCCAGTCCCAGGCCACCCCGGCGTCGCCGTCGTCCAGGCTGCCGCCCCACAGCGTCTGGCCCGCCATGCGCACCATGCGGTCGCCCGTGAACGTGATCCGTGTGCCAAGGTGCCGGAACCGGGCGCCGGGTGTCTCCCCTGCCTGCCACAATAACGGAGGCCATGCCCGCAAGGTCCAGGGCGCGACCGCGGTCGTGATCGGGGCTGGAGGGCGTGGGTGGCGGAGTGCGGTGCTGGTTTGCATGGTGCCCATGTTTCGTCATCGCCGCTTCGGCCGAAAGCTGTAAACACTGTCAGGGCCCCTAGTTTGCGTGCGCCATTTGCACGCGGAGCGTGATCAACGGATGCTTCCGGCTGGCTACACGGCAGTCCTTGAAGCGCGGAACCGCAATGAGTTCCGCGACGCCGTCGTGCGCTTCACGCAGGGGCTGGGCTTCGAGACTGTCTCGGCGATGACCGTGATCGATCATGGCTTGGGCAACAGCGAATTCATCACGGTGGACAACACGCCGCAGGAGTTCAGCGACACCTACGCCGACCCCGCCCTGGGCAGGCGCGACCCGGTGATGCAGCACCTCAAGCGCCAGAGCGTGCCCATCATCTGGGACCAGAGCACCTACATCGCCAGCGGCGCCATCGACCTCTGGGAGCACCAATCCCACTTCGGCTTCAACACCGGCATCGCGATGGCGCTGCACCTGCCCGAGGGTCGGCATTTCCTGCTGGGCGTGGACCGTGACCGCGCCCTGCCCACGGATGTCGCCGAATTGCAACGCGTCGTGGCCGATCTGCAGCTCTTTGCCGTGCACGCCC
>CAYTWU010000051.1:0-16480 GCA_964442175.1 uncultured Rubrivivax sp. | reverse complement strand
CATGCAGAAAATCGTCTTCAACGGCCATTACCTGATGTACTTCGACACCGCCGTGGCCGGCTGGTGGCGCGCGATGGCCTTGCCCTACGAGCCGACCACGGATGACCTGGGCGGCGACTTCTTCGTGCGCAAGTCCACGCTGGAGTTCGAAGGCTCGGCGCGTTACGACGACCAGCTGGAGGTCGGCATGCGCTGTGCGCGCATCGGCAACAGCTCGATGCTGCTGCAGGGTGCGGTGTTCCGCAGCGGCCAGCGGCTGGTGACGGGCGAGCTGGTCTACGTGTACGCCGATTCGGCCACCCAGCGCCCGCTGCCCGTGCCCGCCCCGCTGCGCGAGTTGTTCCTGGGCTTCGAGGCCGGCGAGCGGGTGCTGGACGTGCAGGTCGGCGGTTGGGACCGGTTGGGCCCGCAGGCCCAGGCCATCCGCACCGCGGTGTTTGTGCAGGAGCAGAAGATCCCGGCCGAGCTGGAGTGGGACGTGGCAGACGCCACCGCCGTGCACGCGCTGGCGCTGAACCGCCTGGGTCGCGCGGTGGCCACGGGCCGGCTGCTGGTGCACGCGCCAGGGGTGGGCAAGATCGGGCGCATGGCGGTGAGCTCCACGCTGCGCGGCAGCGGCGCCGGCGCGGCGGTGCTCAAGGCCTTGATCGCCGCCGCGCGCGAACGCGGCGACCACCAGGTGGTCCTGCACGCCCAGGCCAGCGCCGTGGGCTTTTACCTGCGCCAGGGTTTCACACCCGTGGGCCCGGCGTTTGAAGAAGCCGGCATCCCGCACCAGGAAATGGCGCTCACGCTGGCCTGAAGGCCTCCACGTGGCGCGGGCCGGGCGCGATGCCGACCAGCGCGGCCTCGATCAGGGCCTCGCCTTCGGCATCGATGCCGGCCGGCGAGCGGTAGGTCTCCATCACGGTGGCCATACCAGCGGATGTCGCTGCGGGCTCGCAGCGCTGCAGCACCTGGGCCTGCAGACCTGGCCAGTCGGCGCGCAGCTGCGCCTGGGCCTGGAGCACGGCGGCCAAGGCCGCAGGCAGTGCCTCTGGGGCGATCTTCCAGTAGATGAAGAGCTGGCGGCTCACGCGGCCACGCGCCGTTTCACGCCGCTTCAGCGGGGAAGGCGTAGGGCAAGGCGCCCAGCTGCAGCGCCGGGCCGCTGGCCGAGCCGGCGTGCAGCGGGCCGGTGGCGGCAGCGATCTTCAGTTCCACCAACGCCGCCGGCGCCCGGCCTGCCGGTGCGGCGGCCAGCACCACCTCGCCCACCGGTTGCTCCGGCTCGGCAGGGCTGAAGATCTCCTGGCCGGGCTGCAGTGCCACCTCGGCCTGCACCACGTAGGCGCGGCGCTTCAGCGTGCCGCGGTACTGGCTGCGGGCCACCACCTCCTGCCCCGGGTAACAACCCTTCTGGAAGTTGACGCCGCCCACCAGCTCCAGGTTCACCATCTGCGGCACGAAGTGTTCGACCGTGGCGCCGACGATGCGGGCCACGCCGCTGTGCACCTCCAGCCAGCGCCAGAGCTCCGCGTCCAGCGCCGGGCCGGACGGGGGTGCGCCCACGCACAGCGCACGCGGCAGGCCCTGGGCATCGGGCAGCCGCACGACGGGTCTTGCAGCGGCGGTGGCCTGCACCGCATCACCCACCAGGCCGTACACCGGCAGCTCGGCGGTTGCGTCGCTGAGTTTGCACTTGGCCCGCAGCACGAACATCGACAGGCGCTTCAGCGTGGCCGGCAGCAGGTCGGCGCTGCAGGCCAGCAGCACGTCGTCGCCGTCCAGCCAGACCACGAAGCTGGCCAGCAACCGGCCCTTGGCGGAGCAGTAGCCGGCCAGGCGGGCTTCGCCGGGGGCCAGCTTCAGCATGTCCTGGGTCAGCTGGCCGTGCAGAAAAGTGCGGCTGTCTTCGCCGCGCGCGCGGATCAGGCCCCAGTCGGTGAGGGCGACGTGACCATTCGGGGTGTCTTGCATGCCGCCATTATCGGCAGCTCAGCGCAGGCTGCCGATGTAGCGCTGCAGCAGCGGACGTGCCGGTGTGGGGATCGCCGCCTCCGCCGGGCGCGCAGCCGGCCGTGGCGCCGCGCGTGAGGCTGGCGGTGCGGGGAACAGCGTGGCCTCCAGCCGCTGCGCCCAGTCCAGCAGGTCGGGGTGTGCCACCTCGGCACGGGCCACGCGGATGATCTCGCGCGCGTATTCCGGGCTCTTCACCAGCCACTCGACATCGGTGACACGCCCGATGCGGCGCCGCATCACCACGTGCAGGTGCGCGGCGATGGCCAGTTTTTCGCTGTCGAGCATGGTCACTCCACCTTCTCGCCATGTTGGGCCAGGTCCAGGCCGGCGTGTTCCTGGCGTTCCGTGATGCGGATGCCGATCACCACCTTCACCACCCACAGGATCAGCGCGGTGGCGGCCGCGCTGTAGGCCAGCGTGGCGACCGCGGCCAGCAGCTGCACCGCCACCGAACCCTCGGCGCCGCCGATGGCCGGCACCGCCAGCCAGCCGGTCATCAGCGCACCCACCAGGCCGCCCACGCCGTGCACGCCAAACACATCCAGCGCGTCGTCCGCGCCCAGCCAGCGTTTCAGGCCCGTGGCACCCCAGTAACAGGCCACACCTGCCAGCGCGCCGATGCCCACCGCCGCGGCGGGCCCGACAAAACCCGACGCGGGCGTGATGGCCACCAGCCCCGCCACGACCCCGCTGCACAGGCCCAGCAGGGTGGGCACGCGCCGCACCAGCCATTCGGCCAGCATCCAGCTCAGCGCCCCCGCCGCCGCGGCGAGCTGCGTGACCAGGACGGCGTGGCCGGCCCGGCCATCGGCGGCCAGCGCCGAGCCGCCGTTGAAGCCCAGCCAGCCCACCCACAGCAGCCCGGCACCGGCCATGGTCCAGCCCAGGTTCTGGGGCATCAGCGGCACCTGGCCGTGGCCCAGGCGCGGTCCCAGCATCCAGGCCACCACCAGACCGGCGGCGCCGGCGTTGAGGTGCACCACGGTGCCGCCAGCAAAGTCCAGCGCACCGCGTGCCGCCAGCCAGCCCGTGGGCGACCAGACCCAGTGCGCCACCGGCGCGTAGACCAGCAGCGTCCACAGCGCCATGAACCACAGCATGCCGGCAAAGCGCATGCGCTCGGCAAAGGCACCGACGATCAGCGCCGGCGTGATGACCGCAAAGCTCAGCTGGAACATCACGAACACCGATTCCGGCACCGTGGGCGCCAGCGCATGCACGCTGACGGTGCCGGACGCCTTGTCAAAACGCACCGTCTGCAGCCACGCAGCGTCCAGCGAACCCCTCCAGGGCGTGCCATCGCCAAAGGCAATGCCGTACCCCGCCGCGAACCACAGCAACGACACCAGCGCCGCCGTGGCCAGCACCTGCGCCATCGTGCCCAGCACGTTCTTGCGCCGCACCAGACCGGCGTAAAAAAGGGCCAGGCCCGGCAGCGTCATCAGCAGCACGAGGGCGGTGGCGGTGATCATCCAGGCGGTGTCGCCGGCGCTGATCTGGTTCAAGGGTGTCATCAAGGCAGCGGATGGCAAGCAACTCCCGGACCACCGCCTATCATCGCGCCCGATGTCGAAACCAAGCCTGCTGCGGCGCGTCGGTGCCCTGTTGATCCTGCTGCTGTTGCTGGCGGCCGCCGCGGCCGGCTGGGCCTGGCGTTGGCTGGAGCAGCCGCTGCCGCTGCGCGCGCCGGCGGTGGAGTTGTCCATCGAGCCCGGCAACAGCCCGCGCGCCGTGGCGGAGGCCTGGGTCGCCGCCGGCATCGACACCCACCCCGCGTGGCTGTACCAGTGGTTTCGCTGGTCGGGTGACGCCCGGCGCATCCGCGCCGGCAGCTACGAGGTCGAACCCGGCATCACCCCCCGCACCCTGCTGGACAAGATGGTGCAGGGCCGGGAGACGCTGGAGACCGTGCGCCTGGCCGAAGGCGCCACGCTGCGCCAGTGGCGCGCCGCGCTGGCCAGCGCACCGCACCTGAAACCCGCCACCACCGGCCTGGACGACGCCGCGCTGATGGCCGCGCTGGGCCAGCCCGGGGCCTGGGCGGAAGGGCGGTTCTTCCCCGACACCTACGCCTACAGCCGCGGGGTCAGCGACCTCACCGTGCTCAAGCGTGCACACGCCGCGATGCAGCGGCAACTGGCGCGGGTCTGGGCCCAGCGCACGTCCGACAGCCCGCTGAAGACACCGGACGAGTTGCTGATCCTGGCCAGCATCGTCGAGAAGGAAACCGGGCGCGCCGATGAACGCGGCCTGGTGGCCGGCGTCTTCGTCAACCGGCTGCGCATTGGCATGCCGCTGCAGACCGACCCGACCGTGATCTACGGCCTGGGCGAAGCTTTCGATGGCAACCTGCGCAAGCGCGACCTGCTCACCGATGGTCCCTACAACACCTATCAGCGCGGCGGCCTGCCCCCCACACCGATCGCGATGCCCAGCCTCGCGGCCCTGCAGGCGGCGATGAACCCGGCGTCGACCAAGGCGCTGTATTTCGTGGCGCGCGGCGACGGCAGCAGCGTCTTCAGCACCAACCTCGACGACCATAATCGCGCGGTGAACAAGTACCAGCGCGGCCAGCCGTGATGACGGCGAGCCGCTTCATCAGCTTCGAGGGCATCGACGGGGCCGGCAAGAGCACCCACATCGACAGCACCGCGGCCTGGCTGCGGGCCCAGGGCCGCGCCGTGCTGCTGACACGCGAGCCGGGCGGCACGCCGCTGGCCGAATCGCTGCGCAGCCTGGTGCTGCAGCAGCCGATGGACGCACTGACCGAATCCCTCTTGGTCTTTGCCGCCCGCCGCGACCACCTGCAGCAGGCCATCGAGCCAGCCCTGGCCCGAGGCGAGGTGGTGCTCTGCGACCGCTTCACCGACGCCACTTTCGCCTACCAGGGCGGCGGACGCGGCTTTGACACCGCGGTGCTCGCCACGCTGGAGGCCTGGGTGCAACAAGGCCGTCAACCCGACCTGACCTTGTGGTTCGACGTCGAGCCCGCCGTCGCCGCGCAGCGCCGTGCCGCCGCCCGGGCGGCTGATCGCTTCGAGGCCGAGGACCTGGCGTTTTTCGACCGCGTGCGCGCCGGTTATGCGGCGCGCGCCGCGGCCCAGCCGCAGCGTTTTGTGCGCATCGATGCCGGCCAGACGCCGGCCGACGTGGCGGCCCAGGTGCTGGCCGCACTGCAATCGAGGGGCCCATGGTCGGCGGGGTAGGGCCGGACGGCCAGCTGCCGCTGCCCTGGCTGGCCGCACCGCTGCAGCAGGCCCTGGCGCAACCGGGCCACGCGCTGCTGCTGGTGGCCTCGCCCGGCGTCGGCGCGCTGGCCTTGCAGCTCACGCTGGCCCAGGCCTGGCTGTGCGAAGCCACGCAACCGGCCAGGCCCTGCGGCATCTGCACCAGCTGCCACCTGTTCCAGGCCCGCACCCACCCGGACCTGAAGCTGATGCTGCCCGAGGCGCTGCGCATCGAACTCGGCTGGGCCGAAGCCGCCGAAGACAGCGAGGGCGGCAAACGCAAGCCCAGCCGCCAGATCCGCATCGACGAGGTGCGCGGCGCGATCGACTGGATCGTCAAGACCACCTCGCGCGGACGCGCCAAGGTGCTGGTGCTGCACCCGGCCGAAGCGCTCAACCCGGTGGGCGCGAATGCGCTGCTGAAGACGCTCGAGGAGCCGCCGGCCGGGGCGCGGCTGCTGCTGTCGTGCAGCGACCCCGAACACCTGCTGCCCACGGTGCGCAGCCGCTGCCAGCGCCTGACGCTGCCGCCGCCACCGGACGAGATGGCCGCCGCCTGGCTGGCAGGGCAAGGCGTGGCCGACGCGCCCGCGTTGCTGGCGGCCTGTGGTGGCCGGCCGCTGGACGCGCTGGCGCTGCAGCGCGCCGGCGTTGACGCGCAGGCCTGGGCGGCCTTGCCCCGCGCGTTGGCCCAGGGCCAGCCGGCCGCCTGGTCCGGCTGGCCGCTGGCGCGCAGCGTGGACGCCTTGCAGAAACTCTGCCACGACCTGATGGCCGTGGCTACCGGCGCCGCGCCCCGGTACTTCCCGGGCGATGCGCTGCCGGCGCCGCGTGGCGGCCTGGCCCCCTTGCTGGCCTGGGCCGCCGAACTGAACCGCGCCGCGCGCCAGGCCGAACACCCGTGGAACGAGGCCTTGTTGCTGGACGCCCTGGTGACGCGGGGCCGGCAGGCCTTGGCTACACTCAAGCCATGAGCCGAGCCCTCCCGTGAGCAGCCTGTGAGCACCCCCCAGCCCAGCGCCGGCGGACGGCCGAGCGTCATCCAGCTCGTGTTCCGCGAAAAAGGCGCGCTGTACGCCGCCTACATGCCCATGCTGACCGACGGCGGCCTGTTCGTGCCCACCACCCGCGACTACCGCCTGGGTGATGACATCTATCTGCTGCTGAGCCTGCCGGACGACCCGCAGCGCTACCCGGTGGCGGGCAAGGTGGCCTGGCTCACGCCCGCCAACGCCTCCGGCGGCCGCACGCAGGGCGTGGGCGTGCGCTTTCCCAACGACGAAAAAACCCGGCAGCTGAAGGTCAAGATCGAAGAGATCCTGGGCACGTCGATCTCGTCGGCCAAACCCACGCAGACCATCTGATCCTTCGCCCCTTGGCCTTCGTCGACTCCCACTGCCACCTCAGCTTCCCTGATTTCGCCGGCCGCCTGCCCGAACTGCGTGCGGCGATGCAGGCCGCCGATGTGCGGCGCGCGCTGACCATCTGCACCACGCTGGAAGAGTTCGAGCAGGTCCATGCGCTGGCCATGGACCACGACAACCTGTGGTGCAGCGTCGGCGTGCACCCCGACAACGAAGGCATCCGCGAACCGACGCTGCAGGACCTGCTGGACGGCGCCGCCCGGCCGCGGGTGGTCGCCATCGGCGAAACCGGGCTCGACTACTACCGCCTGAACGGCCGCAGCGTGGCCGACATGGCCTGGCAGCGCGAGCGGTTCCGGGTCCACATCCGTGCCGCGCGGGCCACCGGCCTGCCGCTGGTCATCCACACCCGCAGTGCCAGCGACGACACCCTCGCCGTGCTGGCGGAGGAGGGCGCGGGCCAGGTGACCGGGGTCTTCCACTGCTTCACCGAGACCCAGGCCGTGGCCGATGCGGCGCTGGCGATGGGCTTCTACATCTCGTTCAGCGGCATCCTGACCTTCCGCAACGCCGAGGCACTGCGCGACGTGGCACGCCAGGTGCCGCTGTCGCGCTGCCTGATCGAAACCGACAGCCCCTACCTGGCGCCCGTGCCCTACCGCGGCAAGACCAACCAGCCGGCCTACGTGGCCCATGTGGCGGCCGAACTGGCGCGCCTGAAAGGCCTCACGGTCGACGAGGTGGCGGCCGCGACGACGCACAATTTTGAGCAGTTGTTCGGCATTCCAGCGGAGATCCAGTCATGAGAAAGCACTTCAGCTTAGCGTTCTATCTCGCTGCTGCGATTGGAGTTTCCTCATCAATCGCCGGGCCCCGGGAAGACCTGCTGAAAGCGGTGGAACTGGACACCGGGCACCAGGTCAAGGCCCTGTTGCAGCAGGCGGTCGACCCCAATCTGCGTGACGACCAGGGCCAGGTGCCCTTGTTCCTGGCCTTGCGCGCCGAGTCGTACAAGGCGGCCGCCGAGTTGCTGGCCGATGCCCGGACCGACGTCGACCTCGCCAACGCCAACGGTGAAACGCCGTTGATGATGGCCGCGCTGCGCGGCAACCTGGAATGGGCGCAGCGCCTGCTGGAGCGGGGTGCCAAGGTCAACCGCGAGGGCTGGACGCCGCTGCACTACGCGGCCAGCGGCGGCGAGCCCAAGCTGGTGCGCCTGCTGCTGGAACGCGGCGCGGTGCTCGACGCCAAATCGCCGAACGGCACGACGCCGCTGATGATGGCCGCGCGCTACGGCGCCATCGACTCGGCCGACCTGTTGCGCGAGCGTGGCGCCGACCTGTCGCTGCGCAATGAACGTGGCCTGAACGCCGCCGATTTCGCCGCAGGCGCTGGCCGCGACGCCTTGGTGCAGCGCCTGCAGCCACGCTGAGCGCCTGGCCCGCCCTCGGCAGCTGCCACAACATTCGTGTCGGAATTCCGCTGACACAGGCTTTGGCAGGCGGACGACTTCCGCCCGGCCAGCACGGCTCCTACATTGGGGTTCTTCCCCTTGTCGGAGTGTCGGCCATGAAGGAAGAAACGCTCGCTCACAACCCGTTCATGATGATGTTGCAGCCCGACGTGGTCATCGCGGCCATGGAGCGCTCCGAAAAACTGGGCCGGCTGAACCGCCGCCAATGCCACCCGCTGGACCGGCAGGCCCCGGCGGCGGCCGATGGTGCCGCCACCCGTGACACCAGCCCGGACGCATTGGACGACTGACGGTCGCCTGGCCCGCCGGCGTGGCCGGGCGGGCGTTTCTTCGCAGGATCTTCAGGTCGGCATCAGCCGCCAGGTCCAGCATGGCGGCCCGTGCCGACCATGCCCCCATCCCCCGAGCTTTGCCCTGGCGCTGCCGCGGACCCGGGTCCGCCGGCCTTGTCGGGTCTGCTGGTCAGTGATGACCGCGGCCTGATCAGCGCCCTGCCGCCAGCCCTGGCGGCGCTGGGCGTGCAGCTGCGCAGGCTGGCCCTGACGGGCGGCAGCCCGGAACCCTTGCGCGCTGGCCACGCCCGGGTGGCGGTGGTGGACCTGCGCAGCCATGCCACGCGGGGCCTGCTCACACTCGAGAGCCTGCGCCACCACGGCGGCCTGGGGCAGGCGCTGGCCCTGCTGGCCTTGGTGCCCCCCGGAGGCCTGCTGGATCCCCAGCGCGCGCTGCAGGCCGGCGCCGACGACTTCTGCGCCCACCCTGAAGACCCGCCCGAGATCGCCGCGCGCCTGCAGGCCATCGTGCGCCGGCAGCAGCGGCTGGGGGAGGTCGTGCTGCTGCGCGTGGGCGCCCTGGAACTGGACCCGGTCGCCCGTGTGGCGCGGCGGCGGGGTGTTCCCTTGACGCTGTCTGCGCGCCAGTTCGACCTGCTCCATGTGCTGATGCAACACCCGGGCGAAGTGTTGTCGCGGGCCCGCCTGCAGGCCGAACTGCCGCTGTCCGGGCGTGAGCGCACCAGCAACGTGCTGGAGGTCCATGTGCATCACCTGCGCCGGCAGATCGGCGCCGAGTACCTGGCCACGGTGCGTGGGCAGGGCTACTTGCTGCGCATCACGACCGGGCCGTGAATTGCAACTGAACGCACATTAAGGGAAAAAGTTCCCAAACAAGGAACAATCGAGGCACACCGATGAACGCCTCGATGTCACCACCTCCCCTCCGGGCCGCCATGCCCCGCCAAGCGCTCTGGTCCGACCTGGCCGTCAGTGCCGGCATGGCCCTTGCCGTGGCGGCCGCCTGGGCCATCAGCCGGCTGGGCGTCTTCCGGCCAGGCGACGACCTGAGCTACCGGCTGGCCGTGGCCGGCGGCGTGATGATGCTGCTGGTTTTTCTCTACCCGCTGCGCAAGCATGTGCGGGCCCTGCACCGCGTGGGGCAGGCGCGGGTCTGGCTCTGGCTGCACATCGGCCTGGGGCTGCTGGGGCCGTGGCTGATCCTGCTGCACTCCGGCTTCCACATCGGCTCGCTGAACGCCGGCGTGGCGCTGGCCAGCATGGTGGTGGTGGTGCTCAGCGGCGTGGTGGGCCGCTTCCTCTACGTGCGCATCCACCGCGGTCTGCACGGTGAACGCACCACCCTGCGCGAGCTGCAGCAGCGGGCCGGCTTCGTCGAGGCCGAGGCCCGCAGCCGCCTGCACTTCGCCCCGCAGGCCGAGGCCTTGCTGGTGGCCTTTGAAGCAAAGACCCTGCGGCCCGACCCCCGCTGGCGCGCCACCCTGCAGCAGGTGCTGTGGCTGCCGGTGCGCCAGGCGGTGGTGCAGCGGCGCTGCCGCCGTGCCCTGCGCGCGGCCCTGGTGCAGCGCGCGTTGGCCGAGGGCTGGAATGCCGCCGAACTGGCACGGCGCGAGCGCCAGGGCCGCAGCCTGATCCGCCAGTACCTGCTGGCCGTGGTGCGGGTGGCACAGTTCACCGCCTACGACCGCGTGTTTGCGCTCTGGCACGTGGCCCACCTGCCGTTTGTCGTGCTGCTGGTGGTCAGTGCCGTGGTGCACGTGGTGGCCGTGCATGCCTACTGATGCGGCCCGTGTTGCGTCAGCTGCTGCTGGGACTCGCCACTGCGCTGCTGGCGATGGGGTGGGTGCCCGCACAGGCGCAGTCGCTGGAATCGGTGTTGCGGCCGGGGCCGGTGATCAGCGGTCACCAGAAGTGGGAGGACGACTGCGCCGCCTGCCATGTGCGCTTCGACCGCGAGGCCCAGAACGGGCGCTGCATGGACTGCCATAAGGACGTCGCCCGCGACGTGCGGGGCCACACCGGCCTGCACGGCCGCATCAAACCCCAGGCCTGCCGCAGTTGCCACACGGACCACAAGGGACGCGACGCCCCCATCGTGGTGCTGGATCAGAAGCGCTTTGACCACCAGCAGACGGACTATGCGTTGCTGGGCCAACACACGGCAGTCGCCTGCGATGCCTGCCACACGCCGGGCAAAAAATGGCGCGATGCCCCGCAGTCCTGCAACGCCTGCCACCGCGCCGACGATGTGCACAAGGGCAGCCTGGGCAGCAGCTGTGCCGATTGCCACACCGAGGCGGACTGGAAAAAAACACGGCTGGACCACGGCAAGACCCGGTTTCCGCTGACGGGCAAGCACAGCGACGTGCCCTGCGCCGATTGCCACCGCAGCGCCGTCTACAAGGACGCGCCCGAGACCTGCGTGGCCTGCCACAAGGCCGATGACGACGGCAGCCGGGGCCACAAGGGCCGCTTCGGCAACCAGTGCGACACCTGCCACGGCACCCAGGCCTGGAAGCCCAGCAACTTCCGGCACGACCGCGACACCCGGTTCAGCCTGCGCGGCGCGCACCGCGACACCGCCTGCACGGCCTGCCACACCGGCGCGCTCTACAAGGACAAGGCGCCCACCACCTGTGTCGGCTGCCACCGCGGGGACGACAAACACAAGGGCAGCCTCGGCACCGAGTGCGCCGCCTGCCACACCGAACAACGCTGGACCGAGGCGGCCCGGTTCGACCACGACAAGACCCGCTACCCCTTGCGGGGCGGCCACAAGCCCGTGGCCTGCGCCTCGTGCCACACCGACAAGAGCAGCTACAAGGTGGCCGACCAGCGCTGCGTGGCCTGCCACCAGAAGGACGACAAACACCAGCCCCCCCTGGGCAACACCTGCGAGTCCTGCCACGTGGACCTGGGCTGGAAGGACGTCAAGCGCTTCGACCACGCCAAGGCCCGCTTTGCCCTGCGCGGCGCCCACCAGCAGGTGGCCTGCAACGACTGCCACCGCGACAAGCGCTACCGTGAAACGCCGGCCACCTGCGTGGCCTGCCACCGTGCGGACGACCAGCACCAGGGCCAGCTGGGCACGCAGTGCGACAGCTGCCATGGCGAAACCCGGTGGCAGCAGACCCGCTTCGACCACGCCAAGGCCCGTTTTGCGCTCACCGGCCGGCACCGGACGGCCACCTGCAAGAGCTGCCACGACACACCGCGCTACCGGGACGCACCCCGCGACTGCGTCGGCTGCCACCGCAGCGACGACCGCCACCAGGCCAGCCTCGGCACCGCCTGCGAGAGCTGCCACAACACCCGCGACTGGCGTTTGTGGACCTTCGACCACGGCCGGCGCACCCGCTTCGCGCTGGACGGTGCCCACCAGCCGCTGGCGTGCGTGGCCTGCCACAGCCGGCCCGCGCCAGCCGGCCAAGCCATCGCAGCAGTGGGCGACACCTGCATCGCCTGCCACCAGCGCGACGACAAACACGACGGTGCCTTTGGCGCCCGGTGCGACCAGTGCCATGTGACCAGCAACTGGCGCCAGGTGCGCCAGCGCGCCGGCCAGGGCAAGGAGGGAACCAGATGATGCGACGCGGGTGGTGGTGGCTGTGGATCCTGCTGAGCCTGTTGCTGGGCAGCGGGGGGGTGGCACATGCGCAAGCTCCCACGCCGGCGTTTGACCACCTGAGCACCGGTTTTGCGCTGCAGGACGCGCACGCCAGGGCGCGCTGCGAGTCCTGCCACCAGGGCGGCGTGCTCAAGGGCACACCGCGCGACTGTGTGGCCTGCCACAGCACGGGCCGGCGCCTGTCCACCGGCAACACCGTGATGCCCGCCAACCACCTGCCCACCCGCCAGGCCTGCGACAGCTGCCACAACACGGCCAGCTTTGCCGGCGCGCGCTTCCGCCACATCGGCGTGACGCCCGGCACCTGCACCACCTGCCACAACGGCGCCATCGCGCCGGGCAAGACGGCCAGCCACGTGCCCACCACCGCCAGCTGCGACAGCTGCCACCGCAGCAGCGCCTGGTTGCCGGCCAAGGCCTTCGACCACGCCGGTGTGGTGCCCGGCAGTTGCCAGACCTGCCACAACGGCAGCCGGGCCAGCGGCAAACCCGCCAGCCACGTGCCCACCACGGCCGTGCCGGCGATGGCCACGGCCAGCTGCGACAGCTGCCACAAGGGCGGCACGCGCAGCTGGACGGGTGCCCGGGTGCACCCCAACTTCAGCATCAGCACATCGTGTTCGACCTGTCACAGCGGCGCCTACCCGGACGCGACCGGCAAACCCAACAACCCGCTGCATGCCGGCGTCACCGGCAACTGCGAGAGCTGCCACAAGTCCACCAGCAGCTGGGCCTCGGCCCGGGTCGACCACAGCGGCTTCAACGCCGCCACCAACTGCGCCAGCTGCCACAACGGCAACACCGCCACGGGCAAACCGGGCACGCACATCCCCACCGGTGCCGCCACCTGCTTCAGCTGCCATGGCACCACCGGCTGGACACCCACGAAGTGGAACCACACCCAGGTGCCGGTGGCCGCCCAGTGCGCCAGCTGCCACAACGGCGGCTACCCGCCAGCCGATGGCAAACCCGCCAACCACATCCCCTACGCCGCCGTGCCGGTGACGGCGGCGGCCAACTGCGACGGCTGCCACAAGGGCAGTACCAGCACCTGGGCCAACGGCCGCGTGCACACCAACTTCAGCATCAGCACGTCGTGCGCCACCTGCCACAGCGGCGCCTACGGCGGTGCCACCGGCAAGCCGGCCAACCCCACACACGCCGGCGTCACCGGCAACTGCGAGAGCTGCCACAAGTCCACCACCAGCTGGTCGGTGGTGAACTTCGCGCATTCACCCGCCAACATGGTGGGCAGCGGCACCTGCGACACCTGCCACAACGGCACCACGGCCACCGGCAAGCCGGCCAACCACATCCCGGTGCCACCCGGTGCGGCGCGCTGCGACTCCTGCCACCGCTCGCAGGCCTCGTGGACGGCCTCGCTGACGATGAACCACACGGTGGTGGCCGCGGCGACCTGCAAATCCTGCCATGGCGGCGGCTTCACGGGCGCCGGGGCCACGCCCAAGCCGGCCAACCACATCCCGGAGCTGCAGCTGCTGGCCGGCGCGACGATGGACTGCAGCGCCTGCCACACCACCACCACCAGCTGGGGGGCCATGCGCATGAACCACAACAACAGCCAGGGCAACGGCGCCGGCTGGTGCAAGGCCTGCCACGACAAGTCCACCGCCTGGCTGGGCGACATGGAGAAAAAGTCGCTCACCCACGAAAAGACCACGGGCGTCACCGACTGCTCGCAATCCGGCTGCCACCGCCCGCTGGGCAACAAGGGCGCGGCCTACACCAAGTGGGACTGACACCCACCACCACCCCATGCACCCATTCCGTCTGGCTCCCCTGTCCTGTGCCGCCGCCCTGTGCGCCGGCGTCCTGAGTGGCCCCGCGCAGGCGGCCTTCATCGTCGACCAGGTGCAGGTGCGGCGCGTCGGCGCCGACGCCGTGCTCGAACTGCAGTTCACGACCGAGGTGCAGTTCCAGCGCCTGATTGCCACCGCCGCCGGCGACACGGTGATCGTGGACTACCAGCTGGTGGCGATGAGCAACCGCGAGGTCGGCCTGGGCAGCCAGTTGCTGGCCCTGGACCATGTGCGCGGCCTGGAACGCGTGCGCCTGACCGACGAGGCGGCCCAGGGTGAACGCGACCGCCGGCTGGTGCTGCGCCTGGGCACGGCAGGGGGCGTGAGCGCGCGCATGGGCAGCGACGGCCGCCGCCTCGAGATCGTGCTGCAAGGCCGCGGGGCCGGGCTGGCCGAGACTCCGGGCCCGGCGGGCACAGATGCACCTGCTGCAGCGCTGCTGGCGACAGCCCGCGCCCAGCTGGCCGCAGGCGATTCGGCGCGGGCGTTGGAGACGCTGAACGCCTTGCTGGACATGCCGCCCCACGAACACTCGCGCGAGGCCCAGGAACTGGCCGGCCTGGCCTGGGCGGCGCTGGGCCAGCCGGAGCGCGCACGTGCCGAGAACGAGGCCTACCTGAAGCTGTACCCGCAAGGGGAGGGCAGTGAACGTGTGCGCCAGCGACTGGCGGGTCTGCCCGCCGCAACACCGCCGACGGCGCCTCCAGCAGAACCCGCCGCGCGGCCGGAGGAGGTGACGCTCACCGCAACCACCTCGATGACCTGGTACGGTGGCAACGGCAAGCTGCGCAGCCAGGAGTTCCAGGATTCCCCGATCGCCGGCCTGCCGCCGGTGATCGGCGAGCCGCAGTTCAACGACGACCGCACGAGCCAGGTCTTCAACGATGTCGATGTGAACTGGCGCCGCCGCAGTGCCGATCTGGACCAGCGCTTTGTCTTCCGCGACGCCTACACCTCCGACCTGGACCGCCCGGAGCGCAACAAGAACCGGCTCTCGTCGCTGTACTTCGACCACCGGGCGCTGAAAGACGGCTGGGGCGCACGGTTGGGGCGGCAATCGCCCACGGGCGGTGGCGTGATGGGCCGATTCGACGGCGTGCAGGGCCACTGGATGGCGGCGAAGAACATCAAGCTCGGCGCCGCCGCGGGTGTGCCGGCCGAGAAGCTGTTCGACACCCGGCGCTACTTCTACGGCGTGCGTGCCGATGCCGAGCGCCTGATCGGCCCGCTGGGCGCCGGTGTCTTTGCGATCGAGCAGCGGATCGACGGTGAGCTCGACCGCCGCGCCATCGGCCTGGACCTGCGCTGGTTCGATGCCGGCACCTCGGTCTTCACGCAGCTGGACTACGACATCGCCTTCAGCGGCCTGAACGTTGCCAGCGTGCAGGGTACCCATGTGACGGCCGACAACACCGTCTACACCGTGCTGCTGGACCGGCGCACGCTGAGCACCCTGTCGCTCGGCAATGCGCTGACCTTCGAGGACCCCACGCGCCCTGGCATGGTCTTCAGGCGCATGGACGAACGCCTGGCCAACACCACGGTAGCGGCGCTGCGCGAGCAGGTCCAGCGCATCACGCCCATGGTCACGCAGGCACAGATCGGGGTCACGCGGCCGCTCAACGCACACTGGACCACCGGCGCCAGCCTGCAGCTGACCAACACCGGCGCGATACCGCCTGTGCCCGACGTGCCGGGTTTCGAGGCCGGCCGGCCCGCCACCGGCAACATCGTCAGTGCCAGCGCACAGCTGATCGGCCTGAACCTGCTGTCCGAACGCGACACCCACGTGGGCTCGTTCACCGTGATCCGCAGCCCGGGGCTGGACGGGCTGGTGGTCTCGTACAACAACTCCAGCTACCTCTGGCAGACCTGGCAGGTCGAACCTTCGCTGCAGTTCTACAGCGACCGCACGCCCGAGGGCAGCACCAGCGAACGCTGGACGCCGGGCCTGCGCGTGACCTACCGCGGCTGGAAGCGGCTGGCGCTGGAGTCGATGCTCACCTACGAGATTGGCAGTGCCCGCCGCCTGACGCCGGACGCGACCGGCGGCAGCGCCTGGGTGACCACCCGCGAATCGTCCAACCGCGCGAGTTACTCGCTCGGCGCGCGGCTCGAGTTCTGAGGGCGCGCACGATGATCCCGGAACTCGGACAGATCGCCCTGCTGCTGGCGTTGGCCGCCGCCTTGGTGCAGGGCAGCGTGCCCCTGTGGGGCGCGGCACGTGGCCAGGCCACCGCCATGGCCATGGGCCACAGCGCCGCGGCGGCGCAGGCGCTGGCGGTGCTGCTCGCGCTGGGCCTGCTGGCCCAGGCCTTTGTCAGCCATGACTTCTCGGTGTTGTACGTGGCGTCCAACTCCAACAGCGCCTTGCCGCTGGCCTACCGGCTGGCCGGTGTGTGGGGCGGGCACGAAGGCTCGCTGCTGCTGTGGGTGGCGATGCTGGCCGGCTGGACGCTGGCCGTGTCCTGGTTCAGCACGCACCTGCCGCGGCCGCTGGTGGCGCGCATCCTGGCCGTGATGGGGCTGATCAGCGCCGGCTTCCTGCTCTTCATGCTGACCACGTCCAACCCCTTCGACCGCCTGCTGCCGGCGCCGATGGACGGCCGCGACCTGAACCCGCTGCTGCAGGACCCGGGCATGGTGTTCCACCCGCCCATGCTGTACATGGGC
>CAYTWU010000050.1:0-16482 GCA_964442175.1 uncultured Rubrivivax sp. | reverse complement strand
CGACAGCGAACCACGCCTCGTGATCGAACGCGGTCGCGACGCCGAGATCCTCGTTTTCGACCTGGCCCGCTGAGGCCGTCTTCACTTTCCAACCGAAGGGCAATTCCGTGAGCAAGAAGATCGTCATCGTCTATCACAGTGGCTACGGCCACACCCGCAAGATCGCCGAGGCGGTGGCCGCCGGCAGCGGCGCCGCGCTGCTGGCGATCGACGCCGAAGGCAACCTCCCGGCCGGCGGCTGGGCGCAACTGGCCGCGGCCGACGCGATCGTGTTCGGTTCGCCCACCTACATGGGCAGCGTGAGCTGGCAGTTCAAGAAGTTCGCCGATGCCTCCAGCAAGCCCTGGTTCGGCCAGGCCTGGAAGAACAAGCTCGCCGCCGGCTTCACGAACTCGGCCACGATGAACGGCGACAAGCTGTCCACGCTGCACTACCTGTTCACGCTCAGCCAGCAGCACAGCATGCTGTGGGTGGGCACGGGCATGATGCCCAGCAACAGCAAGGCCGCCACGCGCGCCGACATCAACTACGTCGGCTCGTTCTCCGGCCTGATGACGGCCACGCCGTCGGACGCGTCGGTGGACGAGATGGTCTCGGGCGACATCGCCACGGCCAAGGCCTTCGGCGCCCGCATCGCGGACGTCGTGGCCACATTGCTGAAGTAAGGCTCAGCCCAGCCTGTCCCGGCGCGCCAGCGCCGGGAACAGCCGCCACCACAGGGCGGCCACGGCCAGCGTGCCGATGCCGCCCAGCACCACCGAGCCCACCGCGCCCAGCCAGGCGGCGCTGGCGCCCGATTCAAATTCCCCCAGCTGGTTGGACGCTCCGATGAACAGGCCGTTGACCGCGCTCACACGCCCGCGCATCGCGTCCGGGGTTTCCAGTTGCACCAGGGTCTGGCGCACCACCACGCTGACCATGTCGGCCGCGCCCGAGACGGCCAGCGCTGCCAACGACAGCCAGAACAGCGTCGAGAGGCCAAACACCAGCTGTGCGGTGCCGAACACCGCCACCGCGCCCAGCAGCCGGGCGCCGGCACGGCGCTCGATCGGGAAGCGCGACAGCCACACCGACATGGCCAGTGCGCCCACCGCCGGCGCCGCGCGCAGCAGGCCCAGGCCCCAGGGCCCGACGTGCAGCACGTCCTTCGCGAACATCGGCAGCAGCGCCACGGCGCCGCCCAGCAGCACCGCGAACAGGTCCAGCGACACCGCGCCCAGCACCACCTTGTGGCCCCAGACAAAACGCACGCCGGCCAGCAGGGTGTGCACGGTGGTCGGCTCGCGCGGCGGCGGGCTGTGTTCGTAGCGGATGCGCAGGGTCAGCACTGCGGCCAGCGCAAACAGCGCCGTGCACAGGGCGTACACCGCGCCACCGCCGAAGGCATACACGAAGCCGCCCGCCGCCGGCCCGGCGATCACCGCCGCCTGCAAGCCGCCGGAGCTGAAGGCCAGCGCGCGTGCCAGCAGGGCCGGTGGCACCAGCAGCGGTGTCAGCGCCTGCGTGGCCGGCATCTGGAAGGCGCGCACCGCGCCCAGCAGCACCGACACCGCCAGCAGCAGCTGGCGCGAGGCAAAGCCGCCCCAGGCGGCAGCGGCCAGCAGCGTGGCCACCACGGCCAGCACCGCCATGCAGCCGGCCAGGATGCGGCCGCGGTGCCAGCGGTCCACCAGCTGCCCCGCAAGCAGGGCCAGCAGCAGCGCGGGCAGGAACTGCAGCAGGCCGACCAGGCCCAGGTCCCAGGCCGAGCCGGTGAGGTCGTAGACCTGCCAACCCACGGCCACCATCAGCATCTGGCCCGCGCTCACGCCTGCCAGGCGCGACCACCACAGTTGCATGAAGCCGCGGTGGCTGCGCAGCACGGACAGGTCGGACATCGGGGGGCAGGCGGGCTACGGAAGGCCTGCATTCTGGCCGTATGCTCGCGCGGTCGTTGCAAGGGGTGAGCGGAAGTGGACGCGTCGCTGTGGTGGTGGCTGCTCAGTGTGGCCTTGATCGTGCTGGGCCTGGCCGGCACCGTGCTGCCGGCGCTGCCGGGCACGGCCCTGGTGCTGGGCGGCATCGTGCTGGGCGCGTGGATCGACGGCTTCAGCCGCGTGACCACCCCCACGGTGATCGTGGTCTCGGTGCTGGCCCTGCTGGCCTGGGTGCTGGACTACGTGGCCGGCCTGATGGGGGCGCAGAAGGCCGGGGCCAGCCGGCAGGCGCTGATCGGCGCCGCGTTGGGCACCGTGGTGGGCCTGTTCATGGGCCTGGTGGGTGTGTTGTTCATGCCGCTGGTGGGCGCGGCCATCGGCGAATACATCGCGCGCCGGGACCACGGCCAGGCGCTCAAGGTCGGCACGGCCACCTGGCTGGGCATGATGCTGGGCATGCTGGCCAAGGTGGTGCTGGCCTTCATGATGGTGGGCATCTTCCTCGTGGCGCTGGTGGTCTGATGCGCGGTCTCGCTTTGGTCCTGGCGCTGCTGTTGGCGTCCGCGAACGCCTGCGCACAGGCGACCAAGCCCTACGACCCCAAGGACTTCAAGCGCGAGGTCTTCAAGACCCGTTTCGAGCGCGAGGTGCAGTTCCGCGCCGCCGCGATCCAGGTCGCCTGGAGCGCCGAGCTGCTGTGCGATGCCACCACCGAGATCGAACCCTTTGTGCTGTGGTCGCTGGGCACGGTGGGCCGGCGGCTGTCGTCGGACGACCTCGCCTTGTACAGCGAGGTCACCGGCATGGACGAGCAGTGGCGCGTGGTCTGGCTCGACGAAGGTGCACCCGACGAGCTGCACCTGGGCGACGTGGTCACCGCGGTCAACGGCCGCAAGCTGCCCACCGGCGGCATGCGCTTCGAGATGGGGGCGCTGCTGCGCGGCGCCTCGCCGTTTTCCAACGACGACCAGCCCTTCTGGGACGTGGTGCACCAGGCCCGCGCCGAAGCCCGCACCGGCAAGCCCATGGTGATCACGCTGAAGGATGGCCGCCAGCTGACGGTGGACACCCAGACCGGCTGTGCCGGCAGCGTCACGGCCACCGGCTTCGACCACGAGCCCGACCGTTTTGTGCGCCAGGGCGCGGTGCGCGCCAAGATCCCGGCCAATGCGATGCTGGAGGCCCGGGCGCGCGACGAGTTCCGCTGGCTGGCGGCCTTTGGCACCTACTTCCAGGCCAGCGAAAAGGCCATCGGCAAGGCGCGCGAATCGGAGAACGTTGCCACGGCCTTCGTGGTCGGCAAGATCCTGGCGGCCGCCGTGCCCGGCGCCGGCATGGTGCTGACGGCGATGGAGCAGCAAGCCGAACGCACCATCGCAGTGGACAGCGTGGTCGGCAGCGCCGACCTGTTTGCCAACGAGGTCGTGGCGGCCATGGGCGGCGATCCGGCCGCCGGCTGGCGGCTGAACGAACGTTTCAGCGAACTGGGGCTGAAGGTCGATGCCGTGCAGATGAGCGCCTTCCGCCTGAGCAACGCCAAGGAGCACGCCCAGCGCCTGGCGGCGCTGCGGGCCGCGCAGGCCAAGGCCGAAGCCGAGGCCGAGGCGGCCGAGCGCCGTGCCCAGGAAGAAGCGCGGCGTCAGCCGCTGGTGCTGCCGCCGCGCTGAAGGCGCGGTCAGGCGCCCAGCAGGTAACCCAGCCACTCGTGCAGCACGAGGTGGTTGTCGAAGAAGCCGGTGCGGCTGGGCAGGAAATCGGCCAGCTCCCACTCGTGCGGGGGGCGCATGCCCATCGGTGCGGGCTCGAAGCGCATCGTCACACCGGCATGCTCAGCCCCGCGCTCGAAGGCCCGCATTGCACGGCGCAGGTGGTAGTCGTGTGAGACCAGCACCACCTGCTGGATGCCGTCGGCCTTCAGCAGCGGCACCGTCAGCAGGCCGTTCTCTGCGGTGTCGCGTGAGCGGTCCTCGGTCCAGCGCAACGGGAAGCGGAACTCCTGCTCGGCGATGCGGCTGGCGATCTCCGCTTCGGTGGCACCAGGGCGTGCACCATGGCCCAGGCCACCGGTGAAGACCAGCGGCAGCCTGGTCTGGCGCGCCAGCCAGATGCCGTACCGCAGCCGCTCGACCGAGACGGGCGACAGGTTGGACATGCGGTACTCGGGCGACAACTCCCGCAAGCCGCCGCCGAGCACCACGATGGCGGTGCGCCGGTTGTC
Source organism: uncultured Rubrivivax sp. (assembly GCA_964442175.1). Classification (GTDB taxonomy): domain Bacteria; phylum Pseudomonadota; class Gammaproteobacteria; order Burkholderiales; family Burkholderiaceae_C; genus Rubrivivax. Next base: position 12,348 of record CAYTWU010000050.1, on the reverse strand, counting down.
GGCAGCCTTCGCCAGCTCGGCGATGCGCTCGTCGCTGATGGGCAGCGGCACCGGGTGCACCGTTTGCCGCATCAGCTTGCCCAGGGCCGGTGTGGCACTGAACCACACACCGGCCACGCCCAGCAGCACCAGGCACCAGGCCAGCAGCCGGCGCCGGAACATCAGCCTTGCGCCCACCAGCACCAGCAGCAGAAACGGTGCGGGCGGCAGCAGCAGGGCAGTGACCAGGGGCTTCCAGCCCTCCAGCCCCAGGCTCATGATCAGGTCGTTCACGGTGCGGTCGGGTCCATGCAGAAAGCGCGGATTGTGCAGGGCCGTCATGGCCACCGGAAGCAGTTGATAATGGGATCTCAAAAAGATGGGCACATGATCAACTGGTGTCGCTTGCGTCTTGCACTCTGGTGCACCGCCGCCCTGCTGGGCGCGCAGGTGCTGGCACCGCTGCTGGCGCAGTGGCATGGTGTGGCGCATGGTGTGGGGCACGGCACGCCGCAGGCCCGGCCGGCGCTGCACGCTGCTGCCGATGCCACCGAAGCACACGCGGGTGGCCTGCACGACCACGCCCCGGGCAGTGCCGAATGCCGCTTGTGGGACCACCTGTTGCTGGTCGATGCACCGCCGGTCGCCGCGCCGGCGGCCATGCCCTCGCGGGTGCCTGCCGCGCCGGCCACAGGTGTCACCGCGGATGTGCAGCCGGCCCCGGTGTGGGGCCGATCTGCGCGGGCGCCGCCCAGCGCGGTCCTGCCGAGCTGACCGCCCGACCCGCCGCACGTTCGGCGGCGTCTCCTGCCCTTCACCGCAGCGCCCACCGGGTGCTGGGGTTCCCATCGTCCCATCGAGTCGCCCATGTCTTCCCATCCGTTCACCCTGCGGCCGCTGCTGGCCGCGCTCGCGGCCGCCAGCCTGCCTGCTGTCGCCCAAACCACAGTCGCCCAAACCACAGCCGCCCAGACCACGGCCACGCAAACCCTGGTCATCACCGGCAACCCCTTGCAGCGCGAGGTCGGCGCGCAACCGGCCAGTGTGCTGGCGGGCGAAGGCCTGCTGATCCGCCGCAGCAGCACGCTCGGCGACACGCTGGACGGCCTGCCCGGCGTGGCCAACACGGGGTTCGGCCCCAACGCCGGACGGCCCGTGATCCGCGGCCTGGACGGTGACCGCGTGCGCCTGCTGGACAACGGCGGTGCCTCGGTCGACGCGTCCAGCCTGAGCTTCGACCATGCGGTGGCCATCGACCCGCTGGTGGTCGAGCGCATCGAGGTCCTGCGGGGCCCGGCCGCGCTGCTGTACGGCGGCAACGCCACGGGCGGCGTCGTCAACACGATCGACAACCGCATCCCGAAGACGGCCCTGTCCGGCCTCTCGGGTCGGGCCGAGCTGCGCCTGGGCGGTGCCGCCGGCGAACGTTCGCTCGGGGCCCTGGTGGAGGGTGGCGCCGGCGGCCTGGCCTGGCATGCCGATGTCTTCCGCCGCAGCACCGACGACCTGCGCGTGCCACGCCACGTGCCCGTGGCGGATGGCGAGGCGCTGGACGCCACGACGCGCGTGCGCAACTCCGCTGCCGACAGCGAAGGTGGTGCCATCGGCGCCAGCTGGGTCGGCACGGCCGGCTACCTGGGCCTGTCGGCCGACCAGTTCCGCACCGACTACGGCGTGGTCGTGGAAGAGGGCGTGACGATCCGCATGAAGCGCGACCGTGTGGCCGCTGCGGGCGAGTGGCGGGGCACGGGCGCCTGGAAGAGCCTGTCGTTCAACGCCAGCCACACCGACTACCGCCACCAGGAGGTGGAGGGCAGCGGCGAGGTTGGCACCACTTTCGACAGCCAGGGCCGGGAACTCCGCCTGCAGGCCCGCCATGCGCCGCTGGGTGGGGCGGGTGGCGTCGAGGGCGTGTTTGGTCTGCAGTTCGAGTCCATGGGCTTCTCGGCCCTGGGCGAAGAAGCCTTTGTGCCCGGTACCCGCAGCCGCAACCTGGGCCTGTTCGTGCTGGAGAGCATCCGCCTGGGCGAGCTGGAACTCAGCGGCGGCCTGCGCCACGAGCAGGTCAGCGTGGCCTCCGACGGGGACACCGCCGATGCTGCCGAGCCGCGCTTCGGCCCGGCGTTGGCGCGCCGCTTCAGCCCCGCGTCGGCTTCGCTGGGGGCCGTCTGGCAGCTGGCACCGGGCTGGCAGTTGAGCGCCGGCCTGGGCCGCACCGAGCGCGCGCCGGCCTACTACGAGCTCTATGCGAACGGCCTGCACCTGGCCACGGGCGCGTACGAGGTGGGCGACCCGGCCCTGCGCGAAGAGCGCAGCGTGCACGCCGAGGCCGGTCTGGCCTGGCAGCAGGGCCCGCACAAGCTGTCGCTGCAGGCCTTCAGCACGCAGTTCTCGAACTACATCGCGCTGGACGCCACGGGCGCCACGGTCGCCGTGGAAGACGAAGAGACCGGTGGCGCGGTCGACGTGCCCGAATACGCCTTTCGCGGCGTGCGTGCGCGGCTGTCCGGGCTGGAAGTGGAAGCGGCCACCGGGTGGGCCGCGGCGGGCTGGGACTGGCGCCTCAGCGGCGGGCTGGACCTGGTGCGTGGCACCAACCGCGACACCGGCGAGCCGCTGGCCCGCCTGGCGCCGCTGCGCCTGCGCACGGCGCTGAATGTGCGCCAGGGCCCCTGGCACGTGGGCATCGGCCTGGACCACGCGGCACGGCAGGATCGCGTGCCCAGCACCGACACCGCGACCGACAGCCACACGCGTGTCGACCTCTTGGCCAGCTGGCGCCAAAGCTGGGGCGGCCGCACCGAGGCGCTGTGGTTCCTGCGGGCGCGCAACCTGGGCGACACGCTGGCCTACTCGGCCACGACCATCGGCAGCCTGCGCGGCCTGGTGCCGCAGCCGGGCCGTTCGCTCAGCGGCGGTGTGCAAGTGACGTTCTGACACAGGCACGCTGGCTAAACTCACCGCCGGGGAGTCGGCCCCGGGAGGACGGGATGGACCAGGTCTGGCGTGAGGCGCCGGTCGGCGCGCTGCGCTTGACGCGCCAGGGGTCGCGGCTGAGCGTCGAGCGCAACGCCGTGGCCCGTGCCTGGCCCGTGTCCGATGCCGAGTGGCAACGCCTGGCGCTGGACCAGGCTGGCGAGGGGCCTGGCCAGCTGGTGCTGCAACTCGGCCCGCTGCAGCTGCAGTGCCGGCGTGTGGGCCTGCCCGACGGCCTGCTGCTGTGGCTGAGCCCGGTGGAGGCGCCGACGCCCGAACCCGTGGCCGACCCGCTGCATGCCGACCGCATCGCGCTGTTGCGCGGGCTGGGCCGCATCGGCTTGTACGTGCGCGACATCGTCGGCGGTGCCGGCCGCTGGGACGCCAGCATGTTCGAGATCACCGGGCTGGACCCGGCAGCCGGCACGCCCGACTGGGCCCGCTTCCTCACCGACTGTGTGCACCCGGCCGACCGCGAGCCGCTGGACCGCCACTACCAGGGCGTGCAGCATCAAACCGGCCGCGGCGAGGTGCACTTCCGCATCGTGCGGCCCGATGGGCAGGAGCGCTGGCTGCACTCGCTCTACGACATCCGCCCCGGCCCCGATGGCCGGCCCGGGCAGTTGCTGGGGGTCGTGGTCGACGACACCGTGATCGGCCAGCGCGTGGAGGCCGGTGAACGCTCGATGAGCGAGCGTGATGCGCTGGCCGAGCAGACCCGGCTGGTCGCGCAGGCCATGGGCGTGGGCTTCTGGCAGCGCGACGATGGTGGCCAGGCCGTGTTGTGGGACCCGCAGATGTACCGGCTTTACGGCCGTGCCGCTGATCGGACACCGCCCACGTTGCACGAGTGGATCGACGAGTACGTGCTGCCGGACCAGCGCGACGAGGTGCGCCGCACGCTCGAAGCCGACATTGCCGCCTGGGCAGAGGCCACCTTGCTCACCTTCGGCATCTGCAGTGACGACGGTGTGCAGCGGCAGATCCGGGCCTGGACGCGCCGCCATGAACGGGATGGCCAGCGCATCGCGATGGGCATGCACCTGGACGTGAGCGAACAGCTGCGCCACGAGGCCCTGCAACGAGACGCCGAGCGCACCGCCCGGGCCAGCCAGGAGAAGTCGGCCTTCATGGCGCGCATGAGCCACCGCCTGCGCACGCCGCTGAATGCCGTGCTGGGTTTTGCCCAGGTCATGGGCCAGGACGGGCAGGACCCGCTCAGTGCGCGCCAGCGTGAGCGCCTGGCCCGCATCGACGCCGCCGGCCACGACCTGCTGGCGATGATCGACGACGTCTTCGAACTGGCCGAACTGGGCGCCGACACCGCAGCGCCGGCACGGCTGCCCGTGCCGCTGGCTGCGGTGCTGACGCAGCTGCGCGAGGCCGTGGAACCGCTGGCCCGCCAGCGTAGCGTGGCGCTGCGCCTGCCCGAGCCACCCGCCGGCCTGCACCTGGCCACCGACCGGCGGCTGCTGGGCCAGGCCTTGCTGCACCTGACGGCCCACGCCGTGCGCCGCAACCACCCGGGTGGCTGGATCGAGCTGCGGCTGCAGGCCTTGCCCGGCTGGTGCGGGCTGGAGCTGCACGACGGCGGCCCGGCGCTGACCCTGCAACAACGCGAGCTGCTGTTCGATGCCCCGGCCCAGCCGCCCGCCGAGGCGGCCCATGGCGACGCCCTGGTTGGCCTGGACCTGGTGCGCCAGGCGCTGGAGCGGCTGGGCGGGCAGGTGGACTGGTTGCACCCGCAGGCCACGGACAGCGCGCTCGTCGTGCGCCTGCCGCTCAGCGAAGCCGGACCGGAGCCGGTGGTGGTGCCGCGGCTCAGCCTGCTGTGCATCGAGGACAACCCGGTCAACCTGATGCTGGTGCAGGAGCTGGTCGCGATGCGGCCCGGCATCCGCTTCTTCAGCGCCGAAGATGGCGAAAGCGGCCTGGCCGTCGCGCGTGCCGAGCGGCCCGACGTGGTGTTGCTGGACCTGCACCTGCCCGACATCCCGGGCCAGACCGTGCTGACCCGCTTGCGGGCCGATCCGCAGCTGGCCGGGTGCCACGTGATCGCGTTGTCAGCCAACGCGATGCCCGAGGACATCCGGGAGGCGCTGGCCCTGGGCTTTGACGACTACTGGACCAAACCCATTGCCTTTGACCACTTTCTCGCTGGCCTGGACCGGCTGGCCACCGGGGGCGTCACGGCGCCAGCCGCTCCCTGATCCAACCGCCGCCCGTGGGCGCCTGCCGGTAACGCAGCCGGTCGTGCAGCCGGCTCTTGCGGCCCTGCCAGAACTCCCAGCGGTCCGGCACCAGGCGGTAGCCGCCCCAGTGGGGTGGCCGCGGCGGGTTCAGCAGGTGGCGGGCCGAGACCTGCGCGGCGTTGGCCACCAGCACCGCACGCGAGGCGATCACCTGGCTCTGCGGCGAGGCCCAGGCCCCGATCCGCGAATCCAGCGGGCGGCTGGCGAAGTAGGCGTCGGACTCTTCGTCCGTGGTGTGTTCCACCCGGCCCTCGATGCGGACCACGCGCTCCAGTTCCACCCAATGGAACTGCAAGGCAGCGAAGGGCCGCGCGGCCAGCTCGCGACCCTTGCGGCTGTGGCGGTTGGTGTACCAGACGATGCCACGTTCATCGCAGCCCTTGATCAGCACGATGCGCGACGAGGGCCGGCCGTCCTCGCCCACCGTGGCCAGCGTCATCGCATTCGGTTCCGGCAGCTGCCCGTCCAGCGCCTGCTGCAGCCAGCGCTGGAACTGGCGCAGCGGGTCGGGGTCGGCGGCCTCTTCGTCCAGGGCATCACGTTCGTAGCTCTTGCGCAGATCGGCGATGTTCATCCCCTCAGTGTAGGACGCGCCGCCCGGGTGATCCCCTTACGTGGAAGACCGTAGGTGAAGCTCCCACTGTTGGGCCCGCCGGGCCGCGGCCATGCTTGCCTGAGATGACAAATACGCGTCCCACCGTGCTCGTGCTGGCGGCCGGCCAGAGCCGCCGCTTCGGCGCAGCCGGCCACAAGCTGATGCAGCCGCTGGGGGCAGGCACGGTGTTCACCACCACGCTGCGGCATGCCATCGAGACACGCTGGCCGGTGGCCGTGGTCACCACCGCCGCGCTCGCGCCCAGTGCCGCGCCGCTGGTGGCCACGCGCGACCTGCTGGTGCTGTCTGACGAAGAAGCCGAGCGCGGCATGGGTCACTCGATTGCCGCCGGGGTGGCCGCGCAGGCGGGTGCACGCGGCTGGCTGGTGCTGCCGGCCGACATGCCGCTGGTGCGGCCGTCGTCCATCGTCGCGGTCGGGCGGGCCCTGGCCGACAACGCCGTGGCCTACGCCCAGCACCGCGGCCGGCGCGGGCACCCGGTGGGTTTTGCGGCCGAGCTGGTGTCGGAGCTGATTGGGTTGACCGGCGACGAAGGCGCGCGCCGTTTGGTCGCGCGTTACCCCGCCTTGGCGGTGGAGCTGGACGACCCGGGTGTGTTGATCGACGTCGACACCGAAGCCGACCTGGCCGCCGCACGCGCCGCCGCCGGCGTGGCCTGAACCAGCCCGGCCCGCGCGGCCAGCGCCATCAGGCGCTCGATCTCGGCATCGACGATGCGGCGTTCGCGCAGGGCTAGTGCCGTGCGCTCCAGGTACTCCAGCGTCGTGCCGTAGCGTCCGCGGGCATGGCGCAGGATGTCCAGCACCTCGGCATCGGGCAGCCGGCCCAGGCAGGCCTCGCTGCTGCGGTGCAGCGTGAAGGCCAGCGCCGGCACCATGCCCTGCGGCGTGCGGCAGGGCAGCCAGCGCGGGGTGTAGACGCCGGTGGGCATCTCGCGCTGCCACAGGCGCTCCAGTTCGGCTTCGGCCTGCGCCGCCGGCAGGCGGTAGACCTCGCCCCGGCAGGCGCCGCCGGGCAGCAGCGCAAACACCAGCCCGGGCCGCTCCGGCGTGCCGCGGTTGATGCGCGAGCGCATGCGCAAGGCGCGGTGCCAGCCGTGCACCAGCGCGCTGCGGTGTTCGTCGGCGTGGAACTCCGGCCGCCAGATCAGCGAGGCATAACCGAAGACCCAGAGCGCCTTTTGCGGGCCCCATTGCCGCTGCAACTGGTCCAGCACCGCCGCAGGGTGCATTGACGCTGTAATTCGGTTACTCAATAATCAACTCCATGGTTACATCCGGAGCCGGCCTGCCATGACAGCCCCCCTGAAGCCCGCCATCGTGCAGGTCACCGACCGCATCCGCCAGCGCAGCGCCACGCTGCGGGCCGCCTACCTCGCGCGGCTGGATCGACTCGCCGACCGGCCGCGGGGTTCCGAACGCATGGGCTGTGCCAACGTGGCACACGCCTTCGCGGCGCTGCCCGGGGCCGACAAGTTCAAGGTGGTGGCCGAACGTGCGCCGCACATTGGTGTCGTGACGGCCTACAACGACATGCTGTCGGCGCACCAGCCTTACGAGGGCTTCCCCGCCGTGATCCGCGACGAAGCGCGGCGCGCCGGCGCCACGGTGCAGGTGGCCGGTGGCGTGCCCGCCATGTGCGACGGGGTCACGCAGGGCCTGCCGGGCATGGAGCTCAGCCTGTTCAGCCGCGACACCATCGCGATGGGCACGGCCGTGGCGCTGACGCACGACGTGTTCGACGGCGCCCTGTTGCTGGGCGTGTGCGACAAGATCGTGCCGGGTCTGTTGATCGGGGCGCTGCATTTTGGGCACCTGCCTTGTGTCTTCGTGCCCGCCGGGCCGATGAGCACGGGGCTGTCCAACAACGCCAAGGCCAAGGTGCGTGAACAGTATGCCCAGAAGCTGGTCGGCCGGGCGGAACTGCTGGAGGCCGAAAGTGCGGCTTACCACGGCCCGGGCACCTGCACCTTCTACGGCACGGCCAACAGCAACCAGATGCTGCTGGAGGCCATGGGCCTGCACGTGCCCGGTGCGGCCTTCGTGCACCCGCACGACGGCCTGCGCGAGGCGCTGACGCGCGAGTCCGTGCACGAGCTGCTGGCCATCCGCCGCGGCGGCAGCCGCTTCACGCCCATCGGCCGGCTGGTGGACGAACGGGTGATCGTCAACGCGATGGTCGCGCTGCTGGCCACCGGCGGCTCCACCAACCACCTGATCCACTGGGTGGCGGTGGCGCGTTCGGCCGGCCTGCTGATCGACTGGAGCGACTTTGCCGAGCTCTCGGCCGCGGTGCCGCTGCTGGCCCGTGTCTACCCCAACGGCAGCGCCGACGTGAACCAGTTCCAGGCCGCGGGAGGCCCCGGCTTCGTGCTGCGCGAGCTGTTGCAGGGCGGCTGGCTGCACGCCGATGTGGCCACGGTGCACCCCGACGGCCTGGCCGCCTACGGCAGGCTGCCGCACGCCAGCGGGAGCTCCGTGCAGTGGCAGGACCTGCCGGCCACGCCGGGCGACGACAGCATCGTGCGCACCGGCGCTGCGCCATTCTCCGAAAGCGGCGGCCTCAAGCTGCTGCAGGGCAACCTCGGCCGCTCGGTGATCAAGGTGTCGTCGGTGCCGGCCGACCGGCACGTGATCGAAGCGCCGGCCCTGGTCTTCCACAGCCAGGAGGCGCTGATGCAGGCCTTCAACGAGGGCCGGCTGGTGCGCGATTTTGTGGCCGTGGTGCGCTTCCAGGGCCCACGCGCCAACGGCATGCCCGAGCTGCACAAGCTCACGCCGCCGCTGGCGGTGCTGCAGGGGCAGGGCTTCAAGGTGGCCCTGGTCACCGACGGCCGCATGAGCGGTGCGTCCGGCAAGGTGCCCGCCGCCATCCACCTGAGCCCCGAGGCGCTGGCCGACGGCCCCATCGGCCGCGTGCGCGACGGCGACCTGATCCGCCTGGACGCCCAGGCCGGCACGCTGGATGCTTTGGTGGACCCGGCCGAGTGGGCCGCCCGCGCCCCGGCCGTCATCGACGCCGAGCAGGCCGAGGCCAACACCCACGACCTGGGCCGCGATCTCTTCGGCGGCATGCGCCGCACCGTGCGCAGCGCCGAAGAAGGCGCGATCACCTGGCTGTGAAGGAAAACATCTCCATGAACACACTCGATTTGGTCGCCCACGGCCCCGTGATCCCCGTCATCGTGCTGCAGCGTGTGCAGGACGCCGTGCCGCTGGCCGAGGCCCTGGTGGCCGGTGGCGTGCGGGTGCTGGAGATCACGCTGCGCACGCCGGTCGCGCTGGACTGCATGGCGGCGATTGCCAAGGCCGTGCCGCAGGCCATCGTCGGCGCCGGCACCATCCGCTCGGGCGCCGATGCACGTGCCGCGCGCGATGCCGGCTGTGTGTTTGGCGTCAGCCCGGGTTACACACCCGAGGTGGGCGGCACCTGCCGCGAGATCGGCCTGCCGCTGCTGCCCGGCGTGGCCACGGCCAGCGAGGTGATGATGGCGCAGGCCGATGGCCTGAGCTTCCTGAAGTTCTTCCCGGCCACCGCAGCGGGCGGCATCCCGATGTTGAAGGCGCTGGCCGGGCCGTTCCCCGACGTGGTGTTCTGCCCCACCGGCGGCATCACCGTGGAGAGCGCGCCGCAGTTCCTGGCACTGTCCAACGTCAAGGTCTGCGGCGGCTCCTGGCTGACGCCGGCCGATGCGGTGGAGGTCGGCGACTGGGCCCGCATCACCCGCCTGGCCCAGGCCGCAGGCGCCTTGCGCGCCGGCTGACAACTGCGGGGCCGGCGGCGGCCTGTTCGGCCGATGGGGGCTGGGCGGGCGGCGCGATCATGCCGCCATGTCGTCGCTCGTTGTCCTGCCTGGCCGCCGGCTGGTGCTGTTCCTGGTCCACGGCGCTGCGTTCAGCGCGGGCTTTGGCGTGCGGCCGTCTGCCTTCTTGTCGGGTTTGCGCGCCGCCTGCGATGCGCTGGGCTTCGGCGAGCTGTGCCGCGAAGAAGCGCCACCGGAAGAGCTGTTGCCCTGGGCGGGCAACGTCTGATGCTGCAGCCTAAGGCTTGACCAGCGCCGCCATCGCACTGGCGTGCTCAGCCAGGCCCTGCGCCACCCCGTTGCGGTCGGCGGCGGATCGGTTCTGGCTGACCTTCCACTTGCCCACCAGCCGTGTCACCGGGATCTGGATGCCCACGATGGCCCGCAACATCTGCTGCACGAAGTCTTCAGGCGCATCCTGCACCGCCCAGGGTTGCGAGCGGGGCTGCTCGTGGTGGTCGGTCAGCCGGCTCACCAGCGTGTGCAGCCAGGGGGCGTCGTCCACGGCTTCCAGCACGCCGTGGGCGTGCACGACGGTGTAGTTCCAGGTCGGCACCACCTTGTGGTGTTCGGCCTTGGAGGGGTACCAGGACGGCGACACATAGGCCTCGGGCCCGCGGAACACCGCCAGCACCGGCTGGCCGGCAGCGCGCCACAGCGGATTGGCCCGCGCCACATGGCCGCGCAGCGTCGAGGTGGCCGCGTCGAATTCCAACGGCAGGTGGTCGGCCGTCAGCCCGTCCACGCCGCTGCTCACCAGCACCGCGAGCGGGTGCGCCTGCATCAGCGCGTGCAGCGCCGCCGGGTCGGTCTGTTCGAAGTGCTTGGGCAGGTACACGCGCGGCCCGATCAGCCCAGCCCGACGCCCGGCGCGGCATCGGCGCGCTGGATCAGCTCGACCTTGTAGCCGTCCGGGTCGGTGATGAAGGCGATCACGGTCGTGCCACCTTTCACCGGGCCGGCTTCGCGCGTGACGTTGCCGCCGTTGTGGCGGATCTTCTCGCAGGCGGCGTAGGCATCGGGCACGCCGATGGCGATGTGGCCGTAGGCGGTGCCGATGTCGTAGCTGCTGACGCCGTGGTTGTAGGTCAGCTCCAGCTCGGCGTGCTCGGGGTTCTTGCCGTAGCCCAGGAAGGCCAGCGAATAGGCCTGCGACGGGTTCTCGCTGGTGCGCAGCAGCGTCATGCCCATGACCTTCGTGTAGAAGTGAATGGAGCGCTGCAGGTCGCCGACGCGCAGCATGGTGTGGAGGAGTCGCATGGGGTGGTTCCTTCAGTTCAGGTACATGGCCAGACGCCGCTGCGCGCGGTCTTTCACGGCCGGGTCGGGGCACAGGCCGAACCACTCGACCATGCGGGCCCGTGCCGCCTCGCGGTGTTCGCCCTTGTCGCGCAGCACCACCTCCAGCAGTTGCTCGAAGGCGGCGGCGAAGTCGCCCGCCTGGGCCAGCACCGCAGCGAGGTCGAAACGTGCCGCGTGGTCCTTGGGGTTGGCCACCAGCCGGGCCTGCAGCTCGGCCGGGTCGCCCGCCGGCTGCAGGGCCTCGAAGGCCTGCTCGGCCTTCAGCAGTGCCGCCCGCTCGGCCAGGGCCTTGGCGATGGCGGGCTCGCGCGGGTCCAGCGACTGGGCTTCTTCCAGCAGGGCCACGGCCTGGGCGTGCGACGGCTCGGCCGCGGCCTGCTGCAGCAGCAGCTTGGCCGGGGAGGGCGGCTGCACATGGGCGTCCAGGAAGGCGCGGATGCGGGATTCGGGCTGCGCCCCGGTGAACTGGTCCACCGGCCGGCCGTCCTTGAACAGCAGCACGTGCGGGATGCTGCGCAGGCCCAGCATGCCGGCCACCTGCGGGCACTCGTCGGAGTTCAGCTTGGCCAGCACGAAGCGGCCTTCGTAGGCTGCGGCCAGCTTCTCCAGCACGGGCTTGAGTTGTTTGCAGGGCCCGCACCACGGCGCCCAGCAGTCCAGCAGCACCGGCACCTGGAAGCTGCGCTGCAGCACGCTGGTCTGGAAATCGGCGTCGCTGACATCGAAGCTCAGCTCGGCGGTGGTGCCTGCATCCAGGCCTGCACTCAGGCCGGCGTTCAAGGTCTTGTCCATGGTCAAACGGTGTAGTTCAGCGTCATGCGGCCGCCGTCGGCGGTGACGATCTCGCCGGTGACGTAGCTCGAAGCGTCGCTCAGCAGGTAGGCCACCACGTCGGCGATCTCCTCCGGCTCGCCCAGGCGCTTCATCGGCGTGCGGCTCATGATGCGGGCCTTCGCGGCATCGCTGGTGAGCACGGCGTTGCGTGCCAGTTCGGTGGCGATGGTGCCGGGCGCCACCGCGTTGACCCGCACGCCCCGCTCGGCCAGCGACAGCGCCATCACCCGCGTGAGCTGGTTGATCGCGCCCTTGCTGGCGTTGTAGCTGGCGATGGTGGGGATGGTCAGCACGCCGTTGACCGAGCTCATGTTGACGATGGCGCCGCGCTGGCGCTGTGCCATGCCCCGCGCCACCGCCTGGCCGACCAGGAAGGAGCCCTTCAGGTTGACGGCGATCACGGCGTCCCAATCGGCCTCAGTGATGTCCAGGAACTCGGCGGCCTTGAAGATGCCGGCGTTGTTGACCAGCGCGTCCACGGGGCCCAGCGTGGCTTCGGTCTGGGCCAGCGCAGCCTCGACCTGTGCCTTGTCGGCGACGTTGCAGCGGCAGTAGAGCGTGCGGGCGCCGGCCGTGGCCAGTTCGTC